>NZ_CP015600.1:4800000-5128289 GCF_001647715.1 Pseudomonas antarctica | reverse complement strand
TGACCGAGCTGCGGTCCCTCGGCGGCGGCCACCGGCAGCGCACACAGGCAGAGCAGGGCGGCGCCTATTTTCTGGATACAACACGGGCGATTGGTTGAGGGCTGATTCGGCACTCGACATCCTTAACGTAGAAATACACTCGATTCATGCCCATCGAGCCAAACCATCAACTCGGGGACTTGCCGCACTTGAGTTATCAATAAACGGTTTGTTACATCGTCTGTAGGATTTATTACGTAAAACGTGAGGAATGCCGCGTTATTCAGCAAAAAAATGCACAAAGGTGGTGCGCAGGTGCCCTGTGGGCACCTGATGGGGTTGGTTTTGCGGGTTATTTCGTATTAACGGAGTGGTGCGAGGTTTTTGATTGTTGCGAAATAACTGTTTAATCGGCGTGTTTATACAAGCGGCTCAGGCTCAGTCTTGGGGAATCAGGTTCAGGCGGCTCTTGACCACTTTGTGCAACTGCACTGCCAACGCCTCGGTGGAATAGGGTTTTTGCAGCAGCACAAAGCGTTGCGCTTCTTCCTGGGCGATGCGTGCGTATTCATCGTTGTAGCCTGTGGTCAGTACCACGGGGAGCCACGGGTAGAGGGCTTCGATCGCGTCGAGCAACTCCAGCCCGCTCATGCCTGGCATCGAGATGTCGGAGAACACCACTTGGAAGCTCTCCGGGTTGGGCGCCAGGGCGTCGAGTGCACTGTTGGCGTCGGGCACCCACAGCACTTTAAAACCCATTTGCTCCAGAGTCTGCGAGGTGTAGAGGCCGACATCGGCGTTGTCCTCGACCATCAGCACGCACAAGTCGCAAGCAATCGGGGCGCACTGGTTTTCCGGGGTGGCTGACGTCACGCCCGCCTCGACTTCAGGCAAGTACAAAACAAACTGGCTGCCTTTGCCGCATTCGCTCTGCACCAGGATTTCACCCCCCGATTGTTTGGCAAAACCGTACACCTGTGACAACCCCAAGCCGGTGCCCTGGCCGATGCCCTTGGTGGTGTAGAACGGTTCGAAGATGGCGTCGAGCTTTTCCGGCGCGATGCCTGAACCGGTATCGCTTAGCTCAATGGTCACGTAGTCGGCGACACGTACCGGATGGGCACGCACCGAAGGCAGCCAGTTGGCCGTCGCCACTTTGATCGACAATTGGCCATTGCCAGCCATGGCATCGCGTGCGTTGACCACCATATTCACCAGGGCGGTCTCGAACTGGCTTTCATCGGCGTTGATAAAGCGCGGTTTCTGCGGCACCTCGATAGTGACCTTGATGCGTGAACCGGTCAGGCTGTCCATCATTTCGCCCACCCGTAATACGCTGTCGCCGACGTTGAAGACTTCCGGGCGCAGGGCCTGGCGGCGGGCGAATGTCAGCAGCTGCGCCGTCAGGCGGGCGGCACGGTCCACGGTATTGGCGATGGCTTCCACATACTTGATGCGCCGTACTTCGCTCAGCGAAGGCGTTTTGAGCAAGTCGGCACAGGACTTGATCACTGTCAGCAGGTTATTGAAATCGTGTGCGACGCCGCCGGTGAGTTGGCCAATCGCTTCCAGTTTCTGTGATTGACGCAGGGCGTCTTCCGACAAGCGCAAGGCTTCCTTGGCCTCTTCCTCGGCCTGGATATCACGGCCCACCGCGTGGATGTAGTCGCTGTCGGGCACAGCGGTCCAGGCGATCATGCGGTAGCTGCCATCCTGGTGGCGGTAACGATTCTTGAAGTTGGGAAAGTTCTTGCCATCTCCCAGGCGGCTGACCGCCGATGACGAGACGGCCAGGTCGTCCGGGTGCACCAGGGCCAGCAATTGACTGCCCACCAGGTCGTGTTCGGTGTGACCGAGCATGCGTGTCCAGGCCGGGTTGACGGCAGAGATAACACCGTCGAGCTGAGCGACCAGCATCAGGTCCGGCGACAGACGCCAGATACGGTCGCGATCACGGGTACGCTCCACCACCCGCTGCTCCAGGGATTCATTGAGTTTACGCAGTGACTCTTCGGCTTCACGCAGGGCGGTGATATCACGGGAGACGCAGAGGATCTGCTCCGGCCGGCCGTCGCTGTCCAGGATCGGACTGACCTGCACATGCCACCATTTCAGGTTGCCGGCCAAGGTTTGGGCGGGGCCGATAAAGCTCGCGCTGTCACCGTTTTGGGCAGCCTGCACGGCGGCCTTGGCATCCAGGTTTCCCTGGTCCTGCCAGAAGTCGGGCCAGGGGCAGCCGCGGATGCTGTTGAAGTCACTGACTTCCATGATTTTCTGGCCACCTTCACTCATAAAGGTGAGGCGGGCGTCAAGGTCCAGGACTTTGATGCAATCGTTGATGCTGGCCAGCACGCGCTCGGTGAACGCTTCGTTTCTACCCAAGCCAGTGGTGGCCAGCTCGCTTGCGCCGCCTTTGATGGGATTGGGCGCGTGACTTGCCTCGGGGCCCATCCCGACGGTGCTATTCATTTGAGTTTGGCCGAATGCGTTAAATGGCCTTCATCATGTCATTACGATACCTATCCCACCAGCGACTTGAGCGTGATTACACGGGCGCGTGCTCAATAAACCGCGGGCAGACTTGAAAGAAGAACCGATCAAGGTTCGCCAGATCCCACCAGCATGTGGCCTGACCTGTGACGCCAGGTATGAAAACAGCGCCAATGATCTTGGCGGTTCGGTGACTTACCGGTTCTGATCTGCGCAATACGGCAAAGAGCCGGTTTTTTGGCATGGCTCTTTGCTATTTATTTCGGCTTCAATGCTGTCAATGCCGATGCGTCTTGGTTAAATTGAACGCTACTCAGCTTTCAAGACACGGACTGTCATGACTACGCTAACGCCTATCATCGCTACCAATCCCCTCATCGTTCGCGCGGCCACCACGCCGTCGCCGGCCACCGTGGCGAACACTGTCGATGTCTCACCGGTTCGGCCCTCTGCGGTGGTCAGCCTCGGCAATCCAGCGGCTGATGTCGTCGATATCTACTCTCGAGACGGGCAGATGCCCGGCCAGGAAACGGTGCGGGCCTGGGAAAACAGCAGCCAGGATGCAGTGACCAAGGCCATCAACAGCAGCTTTAATTCGATCTCCACGGCCAGTCGCTACAGCGGCCTGGGCGCGGCGTTGGTGGATCAATTCACCCAGGGCGGCGGTGTCGGTATTTCACAGTCCGTGCTCAACACCACGGCTGCCCGGGCCGGGGACGCCGGCGCGATCAAGACCGACCAGACGGTACTGCACAACAAGGCCGACAACCAGGTCAGCCTCAGCATCAAGACCGCCAGCGGCAAGACCGTCACCTTCAGCCTGTCCAGCCAGAAAGATGGCCTGGGTGTGCAGGCCACGGTAGAGGGCGGCGACTTGACGGCTGATGAGCTCAAGGCCGTCGGTCAATTGGGCAGTGCCTTCCAGGCCTCGGTGGACGGGCTGACCGCCGTGCCGCCAAAACTCGATCTGAGCAAGTTGACCCAGTTCGATACCCAGGTGCTGGCTTCCGTCGACCTCAATGCCAACCTGAAGGCCCTGGACGGCAAGGACCTGAGCCTGGCTTTTCACGCCGACAGTCAGAGCCGTACCACACGAATGAGTGGCCCGGCCGGTAACATTGACCTGGCAGTGGACCTCAAAAACGCGACGATCCTTGGCGATGCCAAACAACAAGCCAATGCGCTGAAAACCTACCTTGCACAATTTGACCGGGTGCAACAGCGCGGCAGTGCCAATGCGGACTTGATGGCAATGTTCAAGGACGCATTCAGCGCCATGAACAGCAACTATCCACAAGGCACGACCGCTCCCGCCGCCTTGAGCAACAACCCAAGCGACAAAGGCTTGTTGACTGGCCTGGCTGACTTCAAAGCCTCGATCCAGCAGGCCGTTGACGGCACCAACCCAATGCGCCCGTCGGAAGTCGATAGCTTTTCCTACAACGTGTCGCAGAAAACCCAGGTCAACGGTCGCAGTACCGCAGATCGTAGCGTTACCCAGCACCAGCAGTCGGCGCTTTCTGCGAACTTCCACACCAGCCTCAACGGTGGCAAACCGCCGGTTTTTGACGGCAACCGTGAATCGCAGAACTACCTGTATGTGCAAGTGCAGGACAAGGCCAGCAGTACGGCGAGCTTCGCCTACAAAGACGGCCAACTGGCCAGCGCGTCTGTCTCGCAAACGGCTGTACAGAACACCCATACGCAGAAATATGTGATGGCCAAGCTGGTAGAGGACACCGTGGTGCCGAAGGAGGGCTCATCCAGGCGCGACTACCTGGCGTTGCTTGAGCACGCGGCCCAGGAAAGCAAAAAATCCAAGGATGCGCTGGAGCAGTCAACGCTAAAGGATGCGTTGGCGAGCCTGCATGACTCGGTGATGCTGCAGGAAGACCCCTCCGTACTGCAGCGCTGACACCGGTTGGAAAACGGGAAACCCCTGCGTCGGGTTTCCCGTTTTTTTTTGCCCGACCGATGCACCTGTGAATGCCAGATTAGGCTTTTGAATCCATTCGATATTCTGTAGCCTTGCGCAGCTTCACCCGTGCTTGATGAACACAATCACTTCGTCCGGCGGCGCCCGAAGGGCTCCAGAGCCGGTGGTACACTCGACTTTCGCGCAACTGCGCCTGCAGGTCTTGCGAACATGACGCAAATTTCCGAACGCCTACTGGTTCAAGCTCACCTCGACGCCAAGCAGCCCAAGGCCCTCAGCGCCGAAGAAGAGGCGAGCCTGCGTGTCGCCATCGCCGCCGAGCTCAAGGCTCAAGACGCGGTGCTGGTTGCCCACTTTTATTGCGACCCGGTGATTCAGGCCCTGGCCGAAGAAACCGGCGGCTGTGTCTCCGATTCCCTGGAAATGGCGCGCTTCGGCGCTGCCCACCCGGCCAAGACCGTATTGGTTGCCGGTGTGCGTTTCATGGGCGAGACCGCCAAAATCCTCACCCCCGAAAAACGCATCCTCATGCCCACCCTGGAAGCCACGTGTTCCCTGGACCTGGGCTGCCCGGTGGATGAGTTTTCGGCATTTTGCGACCAGCATCCCGAGCGCACCGTGGTGGTCTACGCCAACACCTCGGCCGCGGTCAAAGCCCGGGCGGATTGGGTCGTGACCTCCAGCTGCGCACTGGAAATCGTCGAAAGCCTGATGGACAACGGCGAGACAATTATCTGGGGCCCGGACAAGCACTTGGGCACCTACATCCAGCGCCAGACCGGCGCGGATATGTTGCTGTGGGACGGGGCGTGCATCGTCCACGAGGAGTTCAAGTCCAAGCAGCTTGAAGACATGAAGGCGCTGTATCCGGACGCGGCGATTCTGGTGCACCCGGAGTCGCCGACCGCGGTGATCGAGCTCGCGGACGCGGTGGGCTCCACCAGCCAGCTGATTGCCGCCGCACAGCGTTTGCCGAACAAGACGTTCATCGTGGCGACCGACCGCGGCATCTTCTACAAGATGCAGCAGCTGTGCCCGGATAAAGTCTTCATTGAGGCGCCTACTGCCGGTAACGGCGCGGCGTGCCGCAGTTGCGCGCACTGCCCGTGGATGGCGATGAACACGCTGGAGCGCACGCTGCAGTGCCTGCGTGAGGGCAGTAATGAGATATTCGTCGAGCCGTCGGTGATTCCACACGCCGTGCGCCCGTTAAAGCGCATGCTGGACTTCACCCAGGCTGCGCGCTTGAAGCTCGCCGGCAACGCTTAATTTAATTGTAAACGCGGTCAAAATGTGGGAGCTGGCTTGCCTGCGATAGCATCACCCTGGTCTGCCTGATAGACCGAGGTGCCCGCATCGCAGGCAAGCCAGCTCCCACAGTTGTTTTGTGCGGTTTGGAATTATTTCTTCTGCTTCGGAATCCGCACCAGTTGGGTATCCGAATAAATGTCATGCCAGCTGCGTTTCTGTTTATCAAACAGCGACCAGATAAACCCCAGCCCCACGCACAACCACGACGCAATCGACACCACAAACCGCAACAGCGCCTGCCACAGGCTGATGCGTGAGCCGTCGGCGTTCTGTACGCGCACGCCCCACACCTGCATGCCCAGCGTCTGCCCGGAATGGGTCCAGAATTTGGCAAAAAAACCAAACAATACAAAAAACAAAATCGTCGACAGCAGCGGGTCGCCGTCCAGCGCGCCGGATTCGGTGAGCGTGCGCATCTTGGCTTCGCCGATAAACGCCATCCACACCATCTTGTAGATAAACGCCGTGACGATCAGCAGGGCCGTGCACAACAGAAAGTCATAGAACATCGCTGCCAGACGACGGCCCAGGCCGACGGCGGGAAACTCGCCTTGGGGGCTCAGCAGGGGTTTGGACATGGCAGTTTCTCTTGAGAAAAAAGCCATTTTACGGATAAACGCTTATAAAAAAGCCCCTGATGTCACCATCAGGGGCTTTTTGTCGCAGCAGGGATCAGCCTTCTGCTTGTACTTCGTCAGCCTGCATGCCTTTCTGGCCCTGCACGGCGATGAAAGTCACTTTCTGGCCTTCTTTGAGGCTCTTGAAGCCGTTGCCCTGAATAGCGCGGAAATGGACGAACAGATCCGGACCGCTTTCTGGAGTGATAAAACCAAACCCTTTCTCGTCGTTAAACCACTTGACGGTACCGCTCTGACGATCAGCCATTTTCTTATTTCCTTGACGCTAAAAATTAATGACAGCCCCTTTCACATGAAAGAGTACTGGGCTGGGTTGCAGGAAAGTAAGAGACGTCGAACGGGTTGTAGCAAACTTTGGCTACTGCCCAGGTCCAGGTTCAAAGCGACCCATGCAAACACAGTGAGCAAACTCTACGCCAACTAATGGAGAAAAAACAAGCCCTGCCAAAAGCCCAGCGTTTGCTTGGCTTCATGACTGTTTGATCAACAATATGGAACCCGCTTATTCGATAGAGTTGATCACTTGTTATCGGTGGGCCCCTATTACATTGACTATCGCGGATGCACTGTTTTATGGCGGTTGCGTTACAGTTTAGTGCACGTTAACGCAACCGCGTTACTTATAGGAACAGTCAATCAGCCACGATAGTAACGCTGCGGTACAAATGGCATTTTACTTACACGCAGTGGCACCTTTTTCCCACGTACCAACGCAGACACTTCGGTGTCGAGTGCAATAAACGCACTGTCCAGGTAACCCATGGCAAGCGGGCCGCCCAACGTCGGGCCGAAGCCACCGCTGCACACGCTGCCGATCACGGTGCCGTGTTCATCGACGATTTCGGCGCCCTCACGCACGGGTGTGCGTTCCTGTGGCAGCAGGCCGACACGCTTGCGGCTCACACCGGCTTGCTGTTGGCTGAAAATGCGCTCGGCACCCGGGAAACCACCGGCACGTGCGCCGTCGGCACGGCGGGCCTTGGAGATCGCCCACAGCAGGCTGGCTTCGATGGGGGTGGTCTCGGTGTTCATGTCGTGGCCGTACAGGCACAGGCCCGCTTCCAGGCGCAGCGAGTCGCGGGCGCCCAGGCCGATGGCTTGCACTTCGGCTTCGGCCAGCAGGCTGCGCGCAAGGCTTTCGGCGTTGGCGGCCGGCACCGAGATTTCAAAACCGTCTTCGCCCGTGTAACCGGAGCGGCTGACGTAGCAGTCCACACCCAACAGGCGCAGGCTGGCGAACTGCATGAACGTCATCTTGGTCACTTCAGGGGCCAGGCGCGCCAGGACCTTCACGGCCGCCGGGCCTTGCAGGGCCAGCAAGGCGCGCTCTTCGAACAGCGGCTCAATGGTGCACTGGTCGCCGATATGTTTGCGCAGGTGCGCCAGGTCCTGGTCCTTGCAGGCGGCGTTGACCACCAGGAACAGTTCGTCGTTACCCAGGTTGGCCACCATCAGGTCGTCGAGAATGCCGCCCTGGTCGTTGGTGAACATGGCATAGCGCTGCATGCCGACCGGCAGGTCGATGATGTCGACGGGCACCAGCGTTTCGAGGGCTTTGGCGGCATTGGCGCCGGTCAGGCGGATTTGGCCCATGTGGGACACGTCGAACAACCCGGCGTGTTCACGGGTATGCAGGTGTTCTTTCATCACGCCCAGCGGGTATTGCACCGGCATGTCGTAGCCGGCGAAGGGCACCATGCGCGCGCCCAGTTCGAGGTGCAGGGCGTGCAATGGGGTTTTTAACAGGGTTTCGGTGGACATGTTCAGCTCCTGAAAAACGTGCGGACGCGCTTGTAGGCGTCAGCACTCGATAATGTTGACCGCCAAACCGCCACGGGCGGTTTCCTTGTATTTGCTTTTCATATCGGCGCCGGTCTGGCGCATGGTGCGGATGACTTTATCCAGCGAGACGAAGTGCTGCCCGTCACCGCGCAAAGCCATACGCACCGCATTGATCGCCTTGACCGAGCCCATGGCATTGCGCTCGATGCACGGCACCTGCACCAGCCCGCCAATCGGGTCGCAGGTCAGGCCGAGGTTGTGCTCCATACCGATCTCGGCGGCGTTTTCCACTTGGGACACGCTGCCGCCCAGCACTTCGCACAACGCGCCGGCCGCCATCGAGCAGGCCACGCCGACTTCACCCTGGCAGCCGACTTCGGCCCCGGAGATCGACGCGTTTTCCTTGTACAAAATGCCGATGGCGGCGGCGGTGAGCAGAAAGCGCACCACGCCGTCCTCGTTCGCGCCGGGGATAAACCGCATGTAGTAATGCAACACGGCCGGCACAATCCCGGCTGCACCGTTGGTGGGCGCGGTCACCACGCGGCCGCCATTGGCGTTTTCTTCGTTGACCGCCAACGCGTACAGGTTGACCCAGTCGAGCACCGACAGCGGATCGCGCAGCGCCGATTCCGGGTTCTTGCACAGCTGGCGATGCAGGGCGGCGGCGCGGCGCTTGACCTTCAAGCCGCCGGGCAAAATCCCTTCGTTGCGACAGCCGGCGTCGACGCAGTCCTGCATCACTTGCCAGATTTTCAATAGACCGGCGCGGGTTTCCGCTTCCGGGCGCCAGGCACTTTCATTGGTCAGCATCACTTGGCTGATCGACAGCCCGTAGGTGGCGCAATGCCCCAGCAAGTCCTTGGCGTGCTTGAAGGGAAAGGTCAGCGGCGTGGTGTCTTCGACAATGCGGTCGGCGCCGGCGGCATCTTCATCCACCACAAACCCGCCGCCGACCGAGTAGTACTCGCGGCTGCGAATCTGGATACCCGCCGCATCGAAGGCACGAAAAATCATGCCGTTGGGATGGTAGGCAAGGGGTTTGCGAATCATCGCCAGGTGTTCTTTCTCATTGAACGCAATGCTGTGTTCGCCGAGCAGGTTCAAGCGACCGTCGCTGCGCATTTGCGCGAGGCGTGCAGCCACGGTTTCAGTATTGACGGTGTCCGGGTGTTCGCCTTCCAGGCCCAGTAGCACGGCCTTGTCACTGCCGTGGCCTTTGCCGGTGGCGCCCAGCGATCCATAGAGTTCCACCTTGATGCCGGTGGTGGCGCTCAGCAGGTTATCGCGCTTGAGGCCTTCGACGAATCGGGCGGCAGCGCGCATCGGGCCAACAGTGTGGGAACTGGAGGGGCCGATGCCAATCTTGAACAGGTCGAACACGCTTAAAGACATTGTTGTTCTCCGGTTTCTTGTTATAGGGGCAGCGGCAAGCCGCAAGCCGCAAGAATGAGCCACTCGGCTCTTAACTTGCCGCTTGAAGCTTGCAGCTTATGGCTGCTTTTTTATGACTGCTTTACGCGTAAAGCTCGATCGACGGGCACGCACACACCAGGTTGCGATCGCCAAACACGTTGTCGACCCGGCCAACCGGCGGCCAGTACTTGCCTTCGATCAACGACGCAACCGGGTACACCGCTTGTTCACGGCTGTACGGGTGGCTCCATTCGCCCACCAGTTCGGCCGCCGTGTGCGGGGCGTTTTTCAGTGGGTTGTCTTCCTTGTCCAGGGTGCCGTTTTCCACCGCGCGAATTTCCTCGCGGATGGCAATCATCGCGTCACAGAAGCGGTCCAGCTCTTCCTTGGATTCGCTTTCGGTCGGCTCGATCATCAGCGTGCCCGCTACCGGGAACGACATGGTCGGCGCATGGAAGCCGAAGTCGATCAGGCGCTTGGCCACGTCGTCCACGCTGATGCCGCTGCTGTCTTTCAATGGGCGCAGGTCCAGGATGCACTCGTGCGCCACCAGGCCGTTGCTGCCGGTGTACAGCACTGGGTAGTGCTCTTCGAGGCGACGAGAAATGTAGTTGGCATTCAGGATCGCCAGCTGCGAAGCACGCTTGAGGCCCGCACCGCCCATCATGCTGATGTACATCCAGGTGATCGGCAGGATGCTCGCGCTGCCGAATGGCGCCGCGCACACCGCGCCTTCCTTGCGTTCCATGGCCGCGTGGCCGGGCAGGAATGGCGTGAGGTGGGATTTGACGCCAATCGGGCCAACACCCGGGCCGCCACCGCCGTGGGGAATGCAGAAGGTCTTGTGCAGGTTCAGGTGGGACACGTCGCCGCCGAACTTGCCCGGTGCGCACAGGCCGACCATCGCGTTCATGTTGGCGCCGTCGATGTACACCTGGCCACCGTTGTCGTGAATGACGCCGCAGATTTCGCGGATGCCTTCTTCGAACACGCCGTGGGTGGACGGGTAGGTGATCATCAGTGCGGCGAGGTGTTCGCGGTGCTCGATGGCCTTGGCGCGCAGGTCTTCGATGTCCACGTTGCCACGTGCGTCGCACGCGGTCACGACCACGCGCATGCCGGCCATGTTGGCGGTAGCGGGGTTGGTGCCGTGGGCCGACGATGGGATCAGGCAGATGTCACGGCGTTCTTCGCCACGGCTCTGGTGGTAGGCACGGATGGCCAAAAGGCCGGCGTACTCGCCCTGGGAACCGGCGTTCGGTTGCAGCGAGATTGCGTCATAACCGGTGGCTGCGCAGAGCATGGCTTCCAGCTCGGACGTCAGTTGCAGGTAGCCGGCGCTTTGCTCGGCCGGGGCGAACGGGTGCAGGGCACCGAACTCGGCCCAGGTCACCGGAATCATTTCGCTGGCGGCGTTGAGCTTCATGGTGCACGAGCCCAGCGGGATCATGGTGCGGTCCAGTGCCAGGTCCTTGTCGGCCAGCTTGCGCAGGTAGCGCATCAGCTCGGTTTCCGAGTGATAACGGTTGAACACCGGGTGGCTGAGGATCGGCGATTGGCGCAGCAGCGCGGCCGGCAGGGTGCTGTCGACCTTGGCATTGAAGTCCGGCAGTGTTTTGCCGTCGGCAAAGAGGGTCCACAGGGTTTCGATATCGGCCTGGGTGGTGGTTTCGTCGACCGACAGGCCCAGACGCTGAGCATCGACCACACGCAGGTTGATGCGCTGGGCGCGGGCCTTGTCGTGCAGGGCGGCCGTGTGGGCGCCAGTGTTGAGGGTCAGGGTGTCGAAGAAGTGTTCCTGCTCGACCTTCAAGCCCAGGGCGGTCAAGCCTTTGGCCAGGATCGCAGTCAGCTGGTGAATGCGCTGGGCGATCTGGGTCAGGCCTTTAGGGCCGTGGTATACGGCGTACATGCTGGCGATGTTGGCCAGCAATACCTGGGCGGTGCAGATGTTGCTGGTGGCTTTCTCGCGGCGGATATGTTGCTCGCGAGTCTGCATGGCCAGGCGCAGGGCCGGCTTGCCGAAACGGTCGACGGACACACCGACCAGACGGCCCGGCATGTCGCGCTTGAACGCATCCTTGGTGGAGAAGTAGGCCGCGTGCGGGCCACCAAAGCCCAGCGGCACGCCGAAGCGTTGCGCGCTGCCGATGGCCACATCGGCGCCGAACTCACCCGGCGGAGTCAGCAGGGTCAGGGCCAGCAGGTCGGCAGCCACGGCGACCAGCGCGTTGGCGGCGTGGAAGCGTTCGGTCAGCTCGCGGTAATCAAACACGTCACCGTTGCTGGCCGGGTATTGCAGCAGGGCGCCGAAGAACGGGCTGACGTCGGTCAGTTCGCGCTCATCGCCCACCACCACGTCGATGCCCAGCGGCTCGGCACGGGTGCGCAGTACGTCGAGGGTTTGTGGGTGGCTGTGCACGGAGGCGAAGAACGCGTTGCTGCCTTTGTTCTTGCTCAGGCGCTTGCAGAAGGTCATGGCTTCGGCGGCGGCGGTGGCTTCGTCGAGCAGGGAGGCGTTGGCGATCGGCAGGCCGGTGAGGTCGCTGATCAGGGTCTGGAAGTTCAGCAGCGATTCCAGGCGGCCTTGGGAAATCTCTGGCTGGTACGGGGTGTAGGCGGTGTACCAGGCCGGGTTTTCCAGCAGGTTACGCAGGATCGGCGACGGCGTGTGGCAGTTGTAGTAGCCCTGGCCGATGTAAGTCTTGAACAGTTGGTTCTTGCCGGCGATGGCCTTGATCTTGGCCAGGGCCTCGGCTTCGCTCAGGCCGTCTTCCAGGCCGAGCACGCTGGTGCCCTTGATGCTTTCCGGGATCACGCTGGCGCTCAGGGCTTCCAGGGAGTCAAAGCCCAGGCTGGCAAGCATGTGCTGCTCGTCTTCCTGGCGCGGGCCGATATGACGGGCGATGAATTCGTTGGCGGTGCTCAAGTTGATAGTCATGGCGCGCTCCTCAGGCTTCAGCGTTGGCTTTGATCAGGCGGTCGTACGCATCCTGATCCAACAGCTTAGCCACTGCATCGGCATCGGCGGGTTTAAAGCGGAAGAACCAACCTTCGCCCATCGGGTCTTCGTTGACCAGCTCGGGGCTGCCATCGAGTTGATCGTTGACTACGAGGACTTCGCCGTCCAGCGGCATGTAGACGCCACTCGCGGCCTTGACCGATTCAACGGTGGAGGCTTCTGCGCCCTTCTCGTAGGACTGCAACTCCGGCAGTTGCACGAAAACCACATCACCCAACGCGTTCTGCGCGAAAGCGGTGATACCCACGGTGACGCTGCCATCGGCTTCGGCGCGCAGCCATTCGTGATCTTCAGTGAAACGCAACTCGCTCATGGAAACTCCTCAGGGCCAGATTCGTCTGGTGGACGGGATTGGAATAATGGGGAGTTGCTTAGCAATATCGCGGCCAATCTCATTAAATCGTTATAAATCAACTAGTTAATTAGATTGGTTATGAGGTTATGCGTTCTGGCTGTAGCGATTTCGCTACAGCTGGGCGAGCGAAAAAAAGCCTATGTGGATCAAAGCCTTGCATGGCGCGCAAAAAACAGGGTTGTATCGATATCGTTACGCTGTAGCGCTTTCAGTACAGCGGATGTCGTTCTCAGACCAAATTCGCAATGCAGTCCCCTGTGGGAGCTGGCTTGCCTGCGATGCAGGCAACTCGGTCTGTCAGCTGAACCGAGGTGATGCGATCGCAGGCAAGCCAGCTCCCACATTTAGATCGAGTGCAGTCAGGGCTTGCTGGGAATGCCGTATTTGCGCAGCCGATGGGCAATGGCGGTATGAGATGTTTGCAGGCGGCTCGCCAGTTGGCGGGTCGAGGGGTAGCTGGCGTAGAGCTTTTCCAGCAGGCTACGCTCGAAGTCTTCCACCGCCTGTTCCAGGCTGTCGACCTCGCCGTCGTTTTGGCGGGCTACCGAGGTGCCGGCGATGTCCAGGTCGCCGATGTCCACCAGGCTGCTTTCGCAGATGGCGGCGGCGCGGAAGATCACGTTCTGCAACTGGCGCACATTGCCCGGCCAGCGGTTGCCCAACAGCGCCGGGTAAGTGCCCGGTGCCAGACGGCACACGGGGCGCTGGATCTGTGCACAGGCCTGCTGCATGAAGTAGCGGGCGAGCAGCAGAATGTCCTGGCCGCGTTCACGCAGCGGCGGGACTTCGACGTTGAGCACATTGAGGCGGTAGAACAGGTCTTCGCGAAAGGTGCCCTCGCTGACCATCTTTTCCAGGTCGCGGTGGGTGGCGCTGAGAATGCGCACATTGACCTTCACTTCGCGGTCACCGCCCACGCGGCGGAAGCTGCCGTCATTGAGAAACCGCAACAGCTTGGCCTGCAAGTACGGCGACATTTCGCCGATTTCATCCAGGAACACGGTGCCCTGGTTGGCCAGTTCCATCAGCCCAGGTTTGCCACCTCGTTGCGCACCGGTAAAGGCGCCCGGGGCATAACCGAACAGCTCGCTTTCGGCGAGGTTTTCCGGCAATGCCGCGCAGTTCAGGGCCAGGAACGGCGCACTGTGGCGTGCGCTGATGGCATGACAGGCACGCGCCACCAGCTCTTTGCCGGTGCCGGTTTCGCCCTGGATCAACAGCGGGGCATCCAACGCCGCCACCCGTTGCGCACGCGCCTTCAGGGTGCGAATTGCTGGCGACTCGCCCAACAGCGCGTCAAACCCTTCGGCGTGGTCGTGGTGCAGCGCCGACAACTGTTCGCCGATCCGGTTGGGTGGGTACAGGGTGAGCAGGGCGCCGGCGTCGGTGATCGGCGTGGCGTCGAGCAGCAGGGTCTGGCCATTGACGCTGATCTCGCGCAGAGGCAGGCGAAAGCCTTGCTCCAGCAAGGTGTCCAACAGCGCCGGGTCGTTGAACAGTTCGCTGATGCTTTCCCCGGCCGGCTCGCGGCCGTACAGGGCGATCAGCGCCGGGTTGGCCAGCAGGATCTTGCCCGCGCTGTCCACGGCCAGCACCGGGTCCGTCATAGCGGCCAGCAGGGCATCGAGTTGCAGGTGGCGGCGTTGGCCGGGGAGGATATCCACCACGGTGACCGCCTGCACGCCGTGCACGCTGAACAACGCGTCGCGCAGTTCCTCCAGCACCTCGGCGCTGAGGGTCGGCGCGTCGATGTAGACGTTGGGCGGCACCATCTCCACCGCATCCAGGTTGAGATTGCGCCCACCGAGCAAGGCCAGGACTTCCTGGGTAATGCCGACGCGGTCGATGAAGCTGACGTGGATACGCATGGGGCGGATCTTGATTCTGGAGTGCGGAGGGTGGCCAGTATGCCTTGGCGCTGATGGAGATCAAAATGTGGGAGCGGGCTTGCTCGCGAATACGGTGTGTCAGTTGGCACATAGATGGCTGATACACCGTATTCGCGAGCAAGCCCGCTCCCACATTGAGAGTGTTGTGTCAGTGCAAGCAGGTTACCCCAGGTGTTCCGGCTTGATGGGGTCTCCCGCCTTCACATCCAACTGATGCCGCACATCTTCAAACATCAAATCGTACTGTTTATGCATCGTGCCATTGAGCGTCGCAACCTTCGGCATCCCATAGTTCTGCGCGATTTTCATTGCGTGCCTGGCGAAGTCGAAAGATTGATCCTTGGGCAAGAAGAACTCCTCCTTGAGCTCCTTGCCTTGCACCGAGCCGTGCATCTTGAAGAGCATTCCCTTGCCTTCCTCTGGATCCTGGCTGACTTCGTAGTCGATACACAGGTTGTAGCTGTAGTCGTCCTTGTTGAGCGCGTGGCGTTCGATGTGCAGGTGACCAGGTTCAAAGGTGGCCATAGGCATTTCTCCTCTACTTCACAGGTAACTGATCCCGGGTTTGGCCGTGCTGATGCGTGTGCCGGCGCTGCCCTGGACGATGGCTTCGATGTCCGAGAGTGAACCGATGACGGCGGTTTTGCCAGTCTGGCGGGCGAACTCACACGCCGCTTGCACCTTCGGCCCCATGGAGCCGGCGGCGAAGCCGAGTTTTTCCATTGCGTCGGGGTGAGCCTGGGCGATGGCCTTCTGGGTTGGCTTGCCGAAGTCGATAAAGGCCGCGTTGACGTCGGTGGCGATCACCAGCAGATCGGCGTCCAGTTGCGCGGCTAACAGCGAGGAACACAGGTCTTTGTCGATGACTGCCTCAATGCCGCGCAGTGTGCCGTCTTCGCCATACATCGTTGGAATCCCGCCGCCACCGGCGCAGATCACGATGGCGCTTTTTTCCAGCAACCACTTGATCGGGCGAATTTCGAAGATGCGTTTCGGGCGCGGGCTCGCCACCACGCGGCGGTATTTATCGCCATCGGGGGCGATGGCCCAGCCTTTTTCGGCAGCGAGCTTTTCGGCTTCGGCTTTGGTGTACACCGGGCCGATAGGCTTGGTGGGGTTCTTGAAAGCCGGGTCTTTGGGGTCCACTTCCACTTGGGTGAGCAGGGTCGCAAACGGCACTTCGAAGTCCAGCAGGTTGCCCAGTTCCTGTTCGATGATGTAGCCGATCATGCCTTCGGTTTCAGCGCCCAGCACGTCCAGCGGGTAAGGCGAAACCTGGGTGTAGGCCGCTGCCTGCAACGACAGCAGGCCGACTTGCGGGCCATTGCCGTGGGCGATCACCAGCTCGTTGCCGGGGTGGATCTTGGCGATCTGTTCGGTGGCGATTCGGATATTGGCGCGTTGGTTGTCCGCGGTCATGGGTTCACCACGGCGGAGCAGGGCGTTACCGCCCAGTGCAACGACGATACGCATAATAAATGTCCTTCTAGAATTCAGCGAGGTCTCCGAGCGAAGAGCAATCAGTGTGGGAGCCGGGCTTGCCCGCGATGGCATCACCCAGGTATTCCTGAGAAACCGAGGTGCCCGCATCGCAGGCAAGCCAGCTCCCACACCGACTGTGTTTCGACAGTGAGGGTTAGATATCCGCGAGCGCCGACACCAGGATTGCCTTGATGGTGTGCATGCGGTTTTCCGCTTGCTCAAACGCGATGTTGGCCGGCGACTCGAACACGTCCTCGGTCACTTCCACACCATTGGCCAGGTTTGGGTAGCGCGCAGCGATGTCCTTGCCGACCTTGGTTTCGCTGTTATGGAACGCCGGCAGGCAGTGCATGAACTTCACGCGGGGGTTGCCCGAGGCCTTCATCATCTTGGCGTTGACCTGGTACGGCAGCAGTTGCTCGATACGCTCGTCCCACGCTTCCACCGGCTCGCCCATCGACACCCAGATATCGGTGTGGATGAAGTCGACGCCTTTGACCGCCTCTTTCGGGTCTTCGGTGATGGTGATGCGTGCGCCGCTTTCTTCGGCAAACGCCTGGCACTGCTTGATGAAATCTTCATGCGGCCACAACGCTTTCGGCGCGCCGATGCGCACGTCCATGCCCAGCTTGGCGCCGATCATCAGCAGCGAATTGCCCATGTTGTAACGCGCGTCGCCCAGGTAGGCGTAGCTGATGTCATGCAGCGGCTTGTCGCTGTGTTCGCGCATGGTCAGGGTGTCGGCGATCATTTGCGTCGGGTGGAATTCGGCGGTGAGGCCGTTGAACACCGGCACGCCGGCGAACTTGGCCAACTCTTCGACGATTTCCTGCTCAAAGCCACGGTACTCGATGGCGTCGAACATCCGGCCCAATACGCGGGCAGTGTCTTTCATGCTTTCTTTGTGGCCGATTTGCGACGACACCGGGTCGATATAGGTGACGTGGGCGCCCTGGTCATGGGCCGCCACTTCGAACGCGCAGCGGGTGCGAGTCGAGGTTTTTTCGAAGATCAGCGCGATGTTTTTGCCCTGCAGGTGCGGACGCTCGGTGCCAGTGTATTTGGCGCGCTTGAGGTCGCGGGACAGGTCCAGCAGGTAGTTGAGCTCGCGAGTGGTGTGGTGCATCAGCGAGAGCAGGCTGCGGTTGCGCATATTAAAAGCCATGATGGATCTCCTTCCCCGACACTGTGAAAGCTACTGCGCTTGGAAATCCTGCGTTAAAAACAGGCTCGGAATGCTCATTTACAACCAGTAAACTCCGCTTCCTCGCCTGTTTTTTCCTTGTCTTTCCTACGCTCGCTACGCTTTCACAGCGCCGGGTCGTAATAAGTTAAAAGTTAGGTTTAGTAGTCGATTGGGTCGCGGATGATCGGGCAGGTCATGCAGTGGCCGCCGCCACGGCCGCGGCCGAGTTCACCGGCGCTGATGGTGATGACTTCCACACCGGCCTTGCGCAGCAGGGTGTTGGTGTAGGTGTTGCGGTCGTAACCGATCACCACGCCAGGCTCCAGCGCCACCACGTTGTTGCCGTCATCCCATTGCTCGCGCTCGGCGGCGAAGCTGTTGCCGCCGGTCTCGACCACACGCAGCGCCTTGAGGTTGAGCGCTGCGGCCACGGTTTCGAGGAAGTTGGTTTTCTCCCGTTGGATATCGATGCCGTGTGGCTTGCTGTCATCAGGGCGCAGGGTGAAGGGAATGATCTGGTTGACCACTTCGGGGAAGATGGTGACCAGGTCGCGGTCGCAGAAGCTGAACACGGTGTCCAGGTGCATCGCCGCGCGGGACTTCGGCAGGCCGGCAACGATCACGCGTTCCACGGCTTTGTTCTTGAACAGGTTGCGTGCCAGTTGGCCAATCGCCTGGTGGGACGAACGTTCGCCCATGCCGATCAGTACGACACCATTGCCAATTGGCATGACGTCGCCGCCTTCCAGCGTGGCGGCACCGTGTTCCTGGTCGGGGTCGCCGTACCAGATCTGGAAGTCTGCGTTAGTGAACTCGGGGTGGAATTTGTAGATGGCCGAGGCCAGCAGGGTTTCCTGGCGTCGCGCCGGCCAGTACATCGGGTTCAGCGTCACGCCGCCGTAGATCCAGCAGGTAGTGTCGCGAGTGAACTGCGTGTTCGGCAGCGGCGGCAGAATGAAGCTTGCGTGGCCGAGGAAGTCGCGGAACATCTCGATGGTCTTGCCACCGAAACTGCTCGGCAGGTCATCGGCCGACACGCCACCAATCAGGAATTCGCTGATTTTGCGCGGCTCCAGGCTGCGCAGCCAGGAGCTGACTTCATCGATCAGGCCCAGGCCAACCGTATTCGCGGTGATCTTGCGTTGCAGGATCCAGTCCAGGGCTTCGGGGATGGTGACGATATCGGTCAGCAGGTTGTGCATTTCCAGCACATCAATGTCCCGCTCGCGCATCTTGGTGACGAAGTCGAAATGATCGCGCTTGGCCTGGGCGACCCACAGCACGTCATCGAACAGCAGTTCATCGCAGTTGTTGGGGGTCAGCCGCTGGTGGGCCAAACCTGGGGAGCACACCATGACTTTACGCAGTTTGCCGGCTTCGGAATGTACGCCGTACTTCACTTTTTCCGTGGTCATTACAGATCCTCCAGTGAGAACAATTACAGTGTCAGGAAGCCGGCGTAGAGCCCGTAGGCCGCCACCAGGGCGCCCACGACTACCGCGGCGAATATCAGCTTCTCGACGTTGGTGAAAATCGGTTTGCCCAGTTCATGCTTGGCCTTGGCGAACAGGATCGCGCCAGGCGCGTAGAGCAGGGCGGACAGCAGCAGGTACTTGGTGCCACCGGCGTAGAGCAGCCAGATCGCGTAGATCAGGGCGACGGCGCCGATGAACAGGTCTTTCTTGCGTTCGCGCAGCGCGTTTTCGTAGGTCTCACCGCGCACCGCCAGCAGCAAGGCGTAGGCTGCCGACCACAGGTAGGGCACCAGGATCATCGACGTGGCGAGGTAAATCAGCGACAGGTAAGTGCTGGCGGAAAACAGCGTGATCACCAGGAACACCTGCACCATCGCGTTGGTCAGCCACAGGGCGTTGACCGGCACATGGTTGGCATTTTCCTTACGCAGGAACTCCGGCATGGTGTGGTCCTTGGCGGCGGCGAACATGATCTCCGCGCACAGCAACACCCACGACAGCAGCGCCCCCAGCAGGGAGATGATCAAGCCGACGCTGATCAGCACCGCGCCCCAGTGACCGACTACATGCTCCAGCACGGCGGCCATCGACGGGTTCTGCAATTTGGCCAATTCCGGTTGGGTCATGATCCCCAGGGACAGCACGTTCACCAGCATCAGGAACAGCAGCACGGTGATAAAACCGATGACGGTAGCCTTGCCCACGTCGGAGCGTTTTTCCGCACGGGACGAGAAGATGCTCGCGCCTTCGATGCCGATGAATACCCACACGGTAACCAGCATCATGTTGCGCACCTGGTTCATCACACTGCCCAGGTCCGGGTTTTTCACGCCCCAGATATCGGCGGTGAAAATGTCCAGTTTGAACGCGAACACGGCGATCAGCACGAACAGCACCAGCGGCACCACCTTGGCGACGGTGGTCACCAGGTTGATGAACGCGGCTTCCTTGATCCCGCGCAGCACCAGAAAGTGCACGGCCCACAGCAACACCGAGGCGCCAATCACCGCCGCAGGCGTATTGCCTTCGCCGAAGATCGGAAAGAAATAGCCGAGGGTGCTGAACAGCAACACGAAGTACCCGACGTTGCCCAGCCAGGCACTGATCCAGTACCCCCAGGCGGACGAGAAGCCCATGTAGTCGCCGAAGCCGGCCTTGGCATAGGCATACACCCCGCCGTCGAGGTCAGGCTTGCGATTGGCCAGGGTCTGGAACACGAAAGCGAGGGTCAGCATGCCGATGGCGGTAATCACCCAACCGATCAGCACCGCGCCGACATCGGCACTGGCCGCCATATTTTGCGGAAGTGAGAAGATCCCGCCGCCAATCATTGAACCCACGACCAAGGCAACCAGTGCGCCCAGTCGAAGTTTTCCGGGAGATTCAGACATTGCATGACTCCAATGCAGGAGAAGAGAGACCACAGAATAATTCTGTGCGCTGATCAAACAGCTGACTTAGATCACGTCATTGGCACATTTCATTGTGAATTAATGACTTAGGGGGGAAGCACTTGAGGGGTACTTTTATCGGGAAGACGCTTTCTAGAGCGGTCTCTGCGTGATGACTAATGATTTAGTCCGTGTGATGGACGTTTGAAACTAGTCTGTTTTGCAGAATATGCAAACTTTTAAACAACACGCCGAGAAGCTCGCTAGATAGCGGCCAAAGGCCTGCGTCTTTAAATTGTTAATAAGCCTAAACTTTACAAACTTTCATGCCGTTATGTTATGAGCCTGTGGGTTTTATTACCGTCTTAAATAAACGTTGCACTCGCTGAATGAATTAGTTGAGTACACGGTTGTCCGCTCAATTATTGTTTCTGTAGGAGTCGTTATGTCTGAATCGGTCGAGAAACTCCGTCTCAGCGCGCTGATCGCCCTGGTGGTGGGCTCGATGATCGGCGGTGGGATTTTCTCCTTGCCACAAAACATGGCCGCGCGCGCCGGAGTGGGCGCCGTGTTGATCGGCTGGGCGATCACCGCCGTCGGCATGTTGACCCTGGCCTTCGTGTTCCAGACGCTGGCCAATCGCAAACCTGAACTGGATGCCGGGGTGTATGCCTACGCCAAAGCCGGTTTTGGCGATTACATGGGTTTCTCGTCCGCCTGGGGGTACTGGATCAGTGCCTGGATGGGCAACGTCGGTTATTTCGTGTTGCTGTTCAGCACCCTGGGTTACTTCTTCCCGGTGTTCGGCCAGGGCAATACGCCGGTCGCTATTGGCTGCGCGTCGCTGTTGTTGTGGGCCGTGCATTTTCTGGTGCTGCGCGGCATCAAGGAGGCGGCGTTCATCAACCAGATCACCACCGTGGCGAAGATCGTGCCGCTGGTGATGTTTGTGGTCATCAGCGCCGTCGCGTTCAAGGCCGATATCTTCACCCGCGATATCTGGGGCTTGGGCAATCCGCAATTCGGCAGCGTGGTTGATCAGGTGCGCAACATGATGCTGGTCACCGTGTTCGTCTTCATCGGCATTGAGGGCGCCAGTGTGTATTCGGCGCGGGCCGAGAAACGCTCGGATGTAGGCCGGGCCACGCTGATCGGGTTTCTTGGGGTGCTGGCGCTGCTGGTACTGGTGAATGTGTTGTCGCTGGGGATCATGAGCCAGCCGGAACTGGCGCAATTGCAGAACCCATCCTTGGCAGGTGTGCTGGAACATATTGTCGGACCTTGGGGCGCGGTGGCGATCAGCATCGGCCTGGCGTTGTCGTTGCTGGGGGCTTTGCTGTCCTGGGCGCTGCTGTGCGCAGAAATTCTTTACGCCACGGCCCATGACAAGACCATGCCGGCCTTCCTGAAAAAGGAAAACGCCAACCAGGTGCCGGCCAACGCGTTGTGGCTGACGAACGTAATGATCCAGGTTTTCCTGGTCATCACGCTGTTTTCCCACAGCACTTACACCAACCTCATCTACCTGGCCTCGTCAATGATTCTGGTGCCCTACCTGTGGTCGGCAGCCTATGCAGTGCTGTTGAGCGGGCGCGGCGAAACCTATGACGGCGCCCCGCGCCAGCGCTGCAAGGATTTGCTGGTCAGCCTGATTGCCCTCGGCTACGCGGTATGGCTGCTTTACGCAGGCGGCTTGAAGTACCTGCTGCTCTCGGCACTGCTGTATGCGCCCGGTGTGATTCTATTTGCCCTGGCCAAGCGCGAGCAGGGCCAGCCCTTGTTTACCCACATGGAAAAAGGCATTTTCAGTTGCGTGGTCGCGGGCGCGGGGCTGGCGGCGTATGGGCTGTACAGCGGGGTATTGTCGTTGTGAGACTGGCGTATCAGCCACCCTATGACTGGGCGGCGATGGTGGACTTTTTATCCTTGCGGGCAATCAGCGGGTTGGAGATTGTCGAGGCCGGTGTGTATCGGCGCAGCATCAGCGTCGCAGGTTCCCACGGCTGGATCAGTGTTGCGCCGGGGGCCGGGGATTGGCTGGAGGTCGACGTCGAGTTTCCTGACACCGCCGCGCTTCTCGAGATCGAGCGGCGCTTGAGGGCGATGTTCGATGTGGATGCCCAGCCGCAGTTGATCAATGCGCAACTGGCCGCCGACCCGTTAATGGCGCAGCTTGTTGCTGGCCGTCCTGGCCTGCGCGTGCCGGGTGCGTGGGACGGTCTGGAACTGGCGATTCGTGCCGTGCTGGGGCAACAGATCACGGTGGTGGCGGCCATTCGCCTGGCGGGTAAATTGGTGGCGCAGTATGGCCAGCCGTTGCATACGCCACACGCCGGTATCACCCATGTTTTCCCGACGCCCGACGTCTTGGCAGCGGCGGACCTGGCGACGTTGGGCATGCCCAAGGCTCGGGGTCGCACCTTATCGGGTGTTGCCCAGGCTTTATTGGATGACCCGCAGTTATTTGAGCCCAAAGCCAGCCTCAAGGAGGGCGTGGCGCGGCTGGTGGCGTTGCCGGGAATCGGCGACTGGACTGCGCAGTACATCGCCATGCGCCAGTTGCGCGAGCCGGATGCGTTTGCCTCGGGGGATATCGGATTGATCAATGCGCTGGCGGCGTTGGAAGGTGGGCCGGTAACCGCGCGCGCATTGTTGGCGCGGGCTGAGGCGTGGCGGCCTTTGCGGGCGTATGCCGCGCAGCACTTGTGGACGTCGTTAAGTCGGGCGGATTGATAGCGTCTGCCAGGGCCTCTTCGCGAGCAAGCCCGCACCCACATTTTGACCGTATTCCAAAGGATGTACTCGGTAAAGTGTGGGAGCGGGCTTGCTCGCGAAAGAGGTTTTCAAATCACCACTGTGGCCGATGCGACCCCAATTCCCCCGCTGGCAAATCCCACTGCAAAGGCGTGCCACTGATGGTCACCGGCGCGAGCAAACGATGGGCCTGGCCCCAGGCCGTTTGCTCCACCACCACACCCTGATCGCCCGCGTCTTCAGCCCGCAACGCCGGTTGCTCCGGCACTTGCCCGGCCTCCACCAACAGCTTCGCGGTGCGTGCCAACGACAACCGCGCCGAACCGCCACGCCCGGTTTTCAAGCGCTCGCTTAACGCCTGAATCGCACTGGCCGCCATCAAATACCCGGTGGCGTGATCCAGCGCCTGCAACGGCAGCGGCACCGGCACCGGTTTATCCGACTGTTTCCAGGCCATGCCCGCGTCAGCAATCCCGCAGCTCATCTGCACCAGGCTGTCGAAGCCGCGACGATTACGCCATGGGCCGCTCCAGCCGTAGGCATTGAGGCTTACGTCGATCAAGCCGGGGGCGAGGGTTTGCAGGTCATCGGCGCAGTAGCCGAGTTGCTCCAGGGCATCGGCGCGGTAGCCGTGGAACAGAATGTCGGCCTCTTTGAGCAGGCTTTCGAAAATCTGCCGGTCCTGGGGGCTTTTCAGGTCCAGGCGAGCGCAGCGTTTGCCCAGGGTCATTTCCGGCACCACGCCCGGCTCGTTCCAGCTGGGTGAGTCGATGCGCAGGACATCGGCGCCAAGGCCGGCGAGGAAACGACTGGCCACGGGGCCGGCCAGTACGCGGGTCAGGTCCAGCACCTTGATGCCGGCCAACGGCCGCGCCACGGAACCGAGCCAGGGTTTGTCGGCCGTGGCATCGAAGGTCCGGCGCTGCACCAGGTCCTGCGCATTGACCGCCAACCCCTGCGGATGGGTTTGCCAGGCCTGCCACGAACGCATCTGCGCTGCGCAGCCGCCTTCATCGACAATCGCCTGTTCCAGTTCTGCCGCGTTCCACGTTGCGACGTGGCTGGCCATCTCGGCACGGTCATTGACCTTGCCGAGTACGCGCTCGGCGGCCGCGCGGTGATGGGGCGCATTGGTGTGTAAACGAATCCAGCCATCGGCGCAGGCATAGTCGCCGGCGACCGGGTCCCACAGCGGCGGTACTTGCCAACCCACCGGGCGAATCGAGGACGAGAACCAGAAGGAGGCTAGGCGCCGGTCCACGCTGACGCTGGGCAAGCGCCCGGTCTGCTGCTGAATAAGTTGGGCGACGGCTTGGCCGGCGGCACCGAGACTGGCGGCCGCCAGTTCGGTCACGGCGAAGGTCGAGGGCAGGGCGCCGGCTTCGGTAAAGGTCAGCGCGACTTGCGGTAAATCGAGTGCGGCTTGGATGGGAGTCAGCAGGTCAGTCATCAAAGGCCCTCCGTAAGAGAAGGGCCACTATAGAAGATCCTCACACGGGTGTGACAACTCCGGGCACCAGCGGCAGGTCGATGCTGGCGATAAAACCGCCGTCGGGGTGATTGGCCAGGATCAGGCTGCCACCATGGCGCTCTGCCGCGCGCCGCGCAATCGCCAGGCCCAGGCCGTGGCCTTGGGCCGTCTGGCCGGGCGCGCGGTAGAACGGTTCGCCGAGTTGGCTCAGGTGTTCGGCGTCAACGCCTTGGCCATGGTCGCGCACGCTGATCAGAATGCGCTCGCCCTGGCGTTGGGCCTTCAATTCAATCGGCTGGCCTGGCGGGTTGAAACGTTGGGCGTTGCGCAGCAAGTTATCCACTGCGCGTTCGATCATGGTCGGCCAGCCCTTAAGGTGCAGCTCGTTGTCAGCCGACAGCTGCACCGTCTGGTCCGGGGCACCGAGTTGGGCGTCCTTTTGCAGGGTTTTGAGCAGTGGGTTGAGGTCCACCTCTTCCGCACTGGCGTTGTCGGCATCGACGCGGGCCAATACCAGAATTTCGCTGATCAGCGCTTCCAGGCGGTCGCATTCGCGGGTCAGGCGCGGCCAGAGCTTTTCCCGTTCTTCGGGGCTGGCGCGTTCGGCCAGGGCCAGGGCGATGCGCAAGCGGGCCAGTGGCGAGCGCAGTTCGTGGGACACGTCCCGCAGCAACTGGCGCTGGCTGCCGATCAGGCTTTGCAGGCGCGCGCCCATGCGGTTGAAGTCAGTGGCCAGCACGCCGAACTCATCGCGCCGGTTAGCCAGCTGCGCCAGGCTGTTCTGCTGGTAGGTGGCTTGGCCAAGGTCATGCACCGCGCCGCGCAGTCGGCTGAGCGGGCGGGTAATGGACAGCGTCACCAGCAAACTGAACAGTGTCAGCACCACCAGCGCAATCGCCAGCGCGCTCAAGGGCCAGGTCAGGCTGCTGCGGTGCCATTCGTCGAGTTCCGGGTGCGGAATGCGGTAGATCAGCAGGTAGGTGTCGCCGGTTTTTTCACTGGTGTACTCGGCGGTCAGCCGGCGCCAGGGCAGGTGGCCGTCCTTGCTGTCATTCTGCCGAGCTTCGAAGGCGGCGGCGCGCTTCGGGAAGGTGCCACGCACTACCGGCTCGCCGCTTTCATTCAGCACTTGCACGTCGATGTGATACTGGCGCTTGCGCTGTTGCAGTAAGTCCTGGGCGGCGTCTTCGCCTTGCGCTTCGTAGAGTTGGGTCCACTCTTGCGCCAGGTTGTTGAGGCCGGGGTGGCGGCTGAGAATCCAGGCGTCCTGGTTGAGCATATGCCCAAGCAGGATCGACAACCCGGCAACCAAGGCGATGGCCAGCCAGAAACTGGCCAGGATGCGCCAGAACAATGAACGCACAGGAAACCCTCAAACAGGAAAAGCCCAGCGGCGAGGGCCACTGGGCTGGGTAGGTAACGCTAGAGCATTATTGCGCTTTTTGCGGCTGTTGCGCTTTCCAGGCCTGGAATTCCTTCCACTCGGCGCGGCGCTCGGCCTGTTTCTTGACGATCTCGTCGAATTTCTTCTGTTGATCGGGTTTCAGCACGGCACGGATGTCAGCCTGGGTTTTCTGTTTGCCGGCGGCGATTTCATCCTGCATGGCTTTCTGGTCAGCGGCTGGCAGTTTGTCCAGGTACTTTTTGACCAGGTCTTTGCGGGCGTGCCATTGGTCACCCATCAATTTGCCGATTTGCTGGCGCTGTTCCTTGGTCAGGTCCAACTGGCTGAAGGGGCCGCCTTTGCCACGCGGACCGTGTTCACCGCCGTGGCCCGGGCCACCCATCATGTGGCCTTCTGGGCCGCCCATCGGGCCTGGGCCTTCTGGCATAGCGGCCATGGCAACGGTCGGCAGGGCAGCGGCGAACATCAGAGCGATAAGGGTCTTGCGCATGGTGATTCTCCTGTCTCTATTCCGGTGAGTCCGGATGTGAGTAGATTACGGAGATCAAGGTCAGCGGCGGTCAGGGGACGGTAAAGCTTGGGTAAAGAGGGGTTTGGGGGGAACTGACAAAACTGGGAGCCACAGGCTCCCGATTTCAGAGGCTGTAGTAATAGCCCCGGCTACGCAGTGCCACGATCCGTGGCCGGCCATCCGGGTGCGGGCCGATTTTCTTGCGCAGGTTGCTGACGTGCATGTCCAGGCTGCGATCGTAAAGGGTCAGCTTGCGGCCGAGGGCGATCTGCGCCAGTTCCTGCTTGTCCAGCGGTTCGCCGGGCTGGCGCAGCAAGGCTTCCAGCAGGCGGCTTTCGGAGACGGTAAGGGCAAATTCCTGCTCATCGATGGTGACCACGCCACGCACCGGGCTGAAGCACAGATCACCCAGTTCCAGCTGGCTCGACACGGCAGCCGGGTGGCTGCGGCGCAGCACGGCGCGCAGGCGGGCGGTGAGCTCGCGTGGGTCGCAGGGTTTGGCCAGGTAATCGTCCGCGCCCAGTTCCAGGCCGAGAATCCGGTCCAGTGGCTCGCCTCGGGCCGAGAGCATCAACACCGGCAATTCCGGGTGGTCGCTGCGCAATTGTTTGAGCAACTCCAGGCCACTGCCATCGGGCAGCATCACGTCGAGTACCACCGCCGCGGGGGCGCTGTCGGCCAAGGCTTTGCGGGCGCTCAAGCCGTCGTGGCAGGCGCGCACCTGGAAACCTTCCTGGCTTAGCCAACTGGTCAGCAGCTCGCAGAGCTCCTGGTCATCATCTATCAGTAACAGCTCGCTCATGACTCACTCAATTTAGCCATTGTCGACGGCGACGGTGCCCACCGCTGGCGAAGATCCCGCACAGCAACGCGATCAGTGCGACGGCACCGCCGGTGACAAACCACTGCTGTTGCTCGGTCAGCCATCGGGTCAAGGTGCCGCCCTGTGTTTCTTTGAGTTGCTGGGCCAGGCGTTGGTTCTCCTGACGCAAGCGACTCAGTTGGGCGCTTTCACGCGCAGTATCTGCGCTTTGCAGTTGTTTGCTCAGTTCTTCACGCAGCCGTTCGCTTTCTTTCAAGCGTTGCTGCAACTCGGTGATCTGGCTGCCGGCACTCAAGGACAGGGGCGTGGAGCTGCCGGTGTTCGAGGTTTCTTCAGCGTGGGCGGTAGCCCCGATCATTAACACTGCCAACAAACACAACTGACGTAAGCGCATCGGAACTCCTGATTCCACACGAATATTCAGAACGTTGTCGGCAGGTTACCGAGAATAATGAGCAATTAGGAGCGCGCCGAATGCAATTGGTTCGGCGCGATCCAGCTCACGAACGGTAGGTCAAGGCAGGACTTGCTTGAACGGCTTTATCACCACGTCAGCGTAGACGCCCGCCGCCACATACGGGTCGGCTTTGGCCCAGGCCTGGGCGTCGGCGAGGGAGGCAAATTCGGCGACGATCAGGCTGCCGGTGAAACCGGCGTCGCCCGGGTCATTGCTGTCCACTGCCGGATGTGGGCCAGCCAGTACGATGCGGCCTTCGGCTTGCAGCTGTTTCAGACGCTCGACGTGAGCCGGGCGTACAGACAGGCGTTTTTCCAGCGAGTTGGCAACGTCGGTAGCAATGATGGCGTAAAGCATGTCAGTCCTCGGTTTTTGGCGTAGTAGAGTCAGTGTCATGCAGGTGGCGCGACAGGTAGATACCCTGGCCGACCAGGAACAAGACGGTCATGCCCAGGCTGCCGAACACCTTGAAGTCGACCCAGTAGTCCTGGAAGGTAAAGGCCACGAACAGGTTGGCGGCGCCGCAGAACAGGAAAAACACGATCCAGGCCACGTTCAAACGCGTCCATACCGGTTCGGGCAGGGTCAGTGCGTGGCCCATGATCCGCTTGATCAACAGGCGGTCACCGATGAAATGGCTGCCGATAAACGCCAGGGCGAACAGCCAGTTCACCACCGGGGCTTTCCATTTAAGGAAGGTTTCGCTGTGGAAGGCCAGGGTCAGGCTGCCGAAGACCAGGCAGGCAACCAGGGTCAGCCATTGGCTTTTCTCGAGTTTGCGCTGGGAGATGAAGATGGCGCCGTAGACCACTACCGAGCTGATGATCAGCACGGCGGTGGCACTGTAGATGCCCCCGATTGTCAGCTCATGGCCGGCGAGATCGATGACCCTGGGGTCGAGTTTGTAAACGATGAAAAACAGCAACAGCGGGATGAAGTCGATGAATTGTTTCACAGTAAGAGCCAGAAGCTGGATGTGGCGGCATAATAACAAACATCCTTGGTAGCGAAAGCGCCAGCTGACTTGAGGTTACACACTTCCGTGAATGTTGATTTGCACTGCCACAGCACGGCCTCCGACGGCGCCCTGGCGCCCGCGGTACTGGTTGCGCGTGCGTTTGAAAAAGGCGTGCGAGTCCTTTCGTTGACCGACCACGACACCCTCGAAGGGCTCGATGAAGCCCGCGAAGCGGCCCATGGCCTGGGTATGCAATTGGTTAACGGCGTGGAATTGTCCTGCACCTGGGGCGGCGCCACCATTCATGTGCTCGGCTACGGCTTCGATCAAAACGCCCCGGCTTTAGTGGCAGCCATTGCTCAATTGCACGATGGCCGCTGGCTGCGGTCCGAAGAAATAAGCCGCAAGCTCAGCCTCAAAGGCATGCCCAATGCGCTGGACGGCGCCCGCGCCATCCAGCAAGAACTGGGTGACAGCGGCAACGCACCGGCCCGGCCGCACTTTGCCGATTGGATGGTGCGTGAAGGTTTTGTCAAAGACCGCGCCGAAGCCTTTCGTAAATGGCTGGGGGCCGGCAAGTTGGGCGACGTCAAGCAACACTGGCCGACGCTGGAAGATACCGTCGGGACCCTGCGAGCCTCCGGGGCCTGGGTCAGCCTGGCGCATCCCTGGCATTACGATTTCACCCGCAGCAAGCGCCGCAAGCTGATTGCCGACTATATTGGAGCGGGCGGCCACGCAATTGAAGTGGTCAACGGGCATCAACCCGCCGAACAGGTGGGTAGCCTGGCGATTCTTGCGCGCGAATTTGGTCTGCTGGTCAGCGCCGGCAGTGATTTTCATGGCCCAGGCGGCTGGTCCGAGATTGGCGAATATCGCCAGGTCCCGGACGACCTGCCGCTTTTGTGGGGGCGATTCAAGCATGACCCCATTATTGCCACCGTCTGAACAGGTAGAACACGTGAGTCAATTCTTCCAGATTCATCCGGAAAACCCTCAAGCGCGCCTGATCAAACAGGCCGTGGAGATCATTCGCGCCGGTGGCGTGGTGATCTACCCAACGGATTCGTCCTACGCCATTGGTTGCCAGATCGGCGACAAGAGCGCGGTAGAGCGTGTAAGACGCCTGCGTGACCTCGACAAGAACCACAACTTCGCGTTGATCTGCAGCGACCTGTCCCAGTTGGGCCTGTTCGCCAAGGTCGACACCGGCACGTTCCGCCTGCTCAAGGCCCACACGCCGGGGCCCTACACGTTCATTCTGAATGCCACCCGCGAAGTGCCGCGCCTGTTGCTGCACCCGAAGAAGCGCACCATCGGCTTGCGGGTGCCGGAGCACCCGATTGCCCTGGCATTGCTCGCTGAGCTGGGCGAGCCGTTGATGAGTGTGTCGTTGATCTTGCCCGGTGAAACCGAGCCGCTGTACGACCCGCACGAAATGCGCCGCCTGCTGGAAAAACACGTCGACCTGATCATCGACGGCGGCTACGGCGGCAACAAGGCCTCCACCGTGATCAACCTCGCTGACGGTGAACCGGAAGTGGTGCGAGTGGGCTGCGGCGACCCAACGCCATTCATGGTCGAGGCCTGAATGTCGGTCGCGGAAACCGTCGACAGCCAGGCCGGTGCCCAGCAGGAACTGCCATTTGCCATGGTCTACGGCCAGGCGGTCATGGAAATGCCGCTGGACTTGTATATCCCGCCCGATGCACTGGAGGTCTTCCTTGAAGCCTTCGAAGGCCCGCTGGACTTGCTGCTGTACCTGATCCGCAAGCAGAACATCAACATCCTCGACATCCCGGTGGCGGAAATCACTCGCCAATACATGGGCTATGTCGAGCTGATGCAGTCGGTGCGCCTGGAGCTGGCCGCTGAATACCTGGTGATGGCCGCCATGCTGGCCGAGATCAAGTCGCGCATGCTGTTGCCGCGCTCGGAAACCATCGAAGCGGAAGAAGACGACCCGCGCGCCGAACTGATCCGCCGCCTGCAGGAGTACGAACGCTTCAAGGCGGCCGCCGAAGGCATCGACGGCTTGAGCCGCGTTGGCCGTGATGTGGTGGTGCCCAAGCTCGACGCCCCGGAAGCCCGGGCGCGCAAGTTGTTGCCGGACGTCAGCCTGGAGGAGTTGTTGATGTCCATGGCCGAGGTGCTGCGCCGTGGCGACATGTTTGAAAGCCACCAGGTCAGCCGCGAGGCCTTGTCGACCCGTGAGCGTATGAGTGATGTGCTCGAACGCCTCAAGGGCGGCGGCTTTGTGCCGTTTGTTGAGCTGTTTACCAAAGAAGAAGGGCGCCTGGGGGTGGTGGTGACCTTTATGGCGATCCTTGAACTGGTCAAGGAGTCCTTGGTCGAGCTGGTCCAGAATGAGCCTTTTGCGGCTATCCACGTGCGGGCGCGAGCCGAATAAAGAGCTGAATCGATGAATTTGACTGAACCCCGCGAACTGGCCCCGTTGCTGGAAGCCTTTCTCCTGGCCTCGGGTAAACCGCAATCCCTGGAGCGCTTGTTCGAACTCTTTGAAGAGGCTGAACGTCCTGAGCCGCCGGTGTTCAAGAAGGCGCTGGAGATTTTGCGCAAGTCCTGCGACGGCCGCGCCTTTGAGCTGCGCGAAGTGGCGTCGGGTTATCGCCTGCAGATCCGTGAGAAGTTTTCCCCGTGGGTCGGCCGCTTGTGGGAAGAGCGCCCGCAGCGTTATTCGCGGGCGATGCTCGAGACCATGGCGCTGATCGCCTATCGCCAGCCGATCACGCGCGGCGAAATCGAAGATGTGCGCGGCGTGGCGGTCAACAGCCATATCGTCAAGACGTTGCTGGAGCGCGAGTGGATTCGTATCGTCGGTTACCGCGATGTGCCCGGCAAACCGGCGATGTTCGCCACCACCAAAGTGTTCCTCGACCATTTCAACCTGAAAAACCTCGACGACCTGCCGCCGCTGGCTGAGCTGCGCGAGATGGAGCCGGACCCGGTGCTGGACTTCGACGACGCGCCGGTCCCCGCCAGCCTGCAAGAGCTGGCCGACGCCACGGCCGAGCCGGAAGAGCCGAAGGACGAAACCAGTTTCCACACCTTGTTGCTGGAATTGGACGACATGGAGCAGGGAATCAAGACCGACTTCGACGACTTGTTGCGGGATGGGGCTGCCGAGCCTGAAACCCAGGTGAACGTTGAAACGGTGCCTGAGGTCGACATTGAAGTTGAGTCTGAGCCCGGGCCTGAGGTCGACATTGAAGTTGAGCCTGAGCCTGAGCCTGAGGAAGACATCCTCGGTGTCGCCGAGGCCCGTGAGAAACTCCTGGCTGCCGTCGCCGCCCTCGAACAACCGCCGTTGAGCGACGAGGAAGACGAAGCCCGGGCGCTGGCTGAGGCCATCGAGGCCGAGCGGCGTCAGTTCGAAGACTGACGCCGCGTCAAAATGTGGGAGCTGGCTTGCCTGCGATACAGGCGACTCGGTCTTTGTGTTTCACCGAGGTGACGCCATCGCAGGCGAGCAGCTCCCACAGAAAACCCGTTGCCTGGGAGGATTCAAATGAGTTCAACCAAAGACCCCTGCATCAGCATCTGCAAGTTCAGCGATGACATCTGCGTCGGCTGCGGCCGTAGCAAGCGCGAGATCCGCGCCTGGAAGAAACTCGACAAGGTCGACAAACGCACGGTTTTGGCCGAAGCCGAGCTGCGCCTGCTGGCGCTGGGCGCCACCGGTCGGCGGAAAAGCAAATGACTGCGCCCTAATCGACTAGTCTCTGATGCGCAACGCGCGCCATGCGCGTATGATTCGCGACCCTTTGGCGAGGTATTCGCCCAAAGCCCCGCTTTCAACACTCTTCAGGCCACGCCTGAATCGACCCACCGGGAGGTGCTTAAGATGAACGACCAAGACCAGAACGACAGCCAGGAAATCGGCCCAGCAGGTGAAAAACTGCAAAAGGTGCTGGCACGTATCGGCGTGGGCTCACGCCGCGACGTCGAAGCCTGGATCACCCAGAAGCGCATCAAGGTCAACGGCGTTGAAGCCACCCTTGGCCAGCGCGTCGACCTGCACGATGCAATCACCATTGATGGCAAGGTCATCAAGCGTGAAGAGGCCGCCGAATCGGTGCGCCGCGTCATCATGTACAACAAGCCCGATGGCGAGATCTGCACCCGTGACGACCCGGAAGGCCGTCCGACCGTGTTCGACAAGATGCCTAAGCCCAAAGAAGGCCGCTGGATCAACATCGGTCGCCTGGACATCAACACCACCGGCTTGCTGATGTTCACCACTGACGGTGAACTGGCTAACCGCCTGATGCACCCTTCCTACGAGATGGACCGTGAATACGCGGTGCGTGTACGTGGCGAAGTCGATGACGAGATGATCGAGCGCTTGAAAGCCGGCGTAGTCCTTGAAGACGGCCCGGCCAAGTTCACCGACATCAAGCAGGCGCCAGGTGGCGAAGGTTTCAACCACTGGTACCACTGCGTGGTGATGGAAGGCCGTAACCGTGAAGTACGTCGCCTGTGGGAATCCCAGGGCCTGGTGGTCAGCCGCCTGAAGCGCGTGCGTTTCGGCCCGGTGTTCTTGAACTCCGACCTGCCGATGGGCCGCTGGCGCGAAATGAGCCAGTACGAAGTTGACATCCTCAGCGCTGAAGTTGGCCTGACGCCGGTCGCGATGCCGCAGATGAACGCCAAGAGCAAAGACAAGCTTGAGCGTATGCAGCGTAAATCGTCGCGCCCTGTGGCCCGTACCGAACGCGTTGCCCGTACCCTGCGCCCGGCGCTGAATGCACCGGCCACCGGCGGTCGTATCTCCCGTGAGCCGCAGATCGAAGGCGAGCGCCGCCCAACCGCGCCGTCCCGTCAGGAAGGCGAGCGTGCTCCACGCGCACCGCGTCCAGCGGGCCGTGGCGAAGCGCCAACCGGCGGTCGCGGTAACCGTGGTGAAGCAGGCCGTGGTGCTCCGGCATCCGATCGCCCAGCCGACAGCGCCAACACCAAGCGTCCAGCCAAGCCAGCGCCGAAAAAGCGCCCAGGCCTGAAACTGGTTGCGGACGAGCCGTCGGGCAAGCGCCGTGGCGCCCCGGCCGGTTCCGGCCAGCGCCCGGGTTTTGGTCGCAAGAAGCCGCAGTGATGTAAGTGCTGCACAAAAACGCCAACCTTAGGGTTGGCGTTTTTTTTTGCTCTGAATTTGCAATGCGATCAACTGTGGGAGCTGGCTTGCCTGCGATGGCGGTATATCAGTCGACAAATAGATAGGCTGACCCACCGTCATCGCGGGCAAGCCCGGCTCCCACAGGGATCTCTGTGATTCTGACGCTGCTCTAGAACGCAAAAGTCCCGTCAAACACCGGCTTGTCATCCAGCGCCAACACCCCGCTGGCAAAGATCAGGTCCAAGTGATGGCTGCCTTTCTGGCCACCGCCCAACCCCAGGTGCAAACCGCAATGGCGCTCCTCGAAGCCTGCATTGCGCGCATACAAATCCTTGACCCCTTCATTGGTGCCAATCCCCAACTCCTCCACACGCCGGTTGGACGGGTTGGCGTTCAGGTATTTGTTGAAATCCTCTGCCAGCCCCGGCACGTCGCTGGCCACGCTGCAAATCGTCGAATTCTCGATCCACAGTTCCAACGGTGATTGCAGCACGCCGTATTTGCGCGCAAACGGGATGGTGCTGAGGAAGGTGCCGACAAACCGCACCTGGCCATTGATGGCTTCGCTGTGGGTGGCGATTTCGCCCGGCGCCAGGTCGTGGTTGCCGACGCCGTTGATGTTGGTCCACTTCTTGATGCTGCTCATCGGCGCTTCAAGGCGTGAGCCGTGTTTGTCGGTGAAGCTCAGCACATTGGCTTGGGACATGCGGCGGATCAGCGTGGCGTTGAGGTCGGCAATGCGCTGCGGCTCGACGCTGAAGGTGTCGTAGAAGTAGTCGCCGTAATCCTTGAACAGCAGGGATTTCTTCCAGTGCTCCGCCATCACGCCTTGCAGGGCGCGGATAAAATCCGGGCCTTCGGCGCGTGGGTTGGGCAGGGTCGAGGAATCGTAGAGAAACAGGTACAGGTCGCAGGCTTCGATGGCCTGGGCCAGGGTGTCGCTGGCGGCCAGGTCCAGGCGCTGCACCTGGAAATTGAATCGGGCGGCACTGCCGTGGGTAATTGCCTGGGCGATGGCGTCGTAGCGTTCGGTATGGCCCAGTAGCACGGTAGGGCGGCTCAGGCCGTTGAGGGCCGGGTGGTGCGCGAGGTAGTAGAGAAAGTGTTCGACGGCGCGGGCCTTGTCCATGACGGGTGTCCTTCTGTGCCTTGGGTAAGGGGGCAGGTGCCGTGCACAGCACCTGCCGGATGCCTGCCGGGTGTTAGAAAGGCCACATCGCGGTGCCAAACGGCACAACGGCATCGGCTTGCATCATTTCAACGGCGGCCTCATGGGTCGGCGCTTCAAACCAATCGTCGAGTTGCAGTTCGGTTTCCAGGTCGTTTTCCAGTGCTTGCATGGTGTATCTCCTAGAGGACGTTGTTTGAGAACGGCTTGCCAACGGGCTTCGCTGGCAAGTGAAAGAACCTAGGAGAGTGTGTTTCGGAATGCAAAATATTTATTGACACGGTCTCATTTGGACTTTTTCTTCTGTTTTTTTGACGCTGTCTTTTATTCAGAAAAAACAACGGACTGGAGCGGGTAAACGACCGGAAATTTCCCACTGACATTTTTCCGTTTTCAGACAGTTGAAGCTTGGCTGTAACGCTTATTTTCCGTGCTGTAACGATTAATTTACGAGAAAGGCGCGCAATGATTGAGGCGTGAGAGGCTGTAAGGAATGCCTGACAGATTGTCACAGGCGTCTTCCGGGGTCGGCCCGAAGCTGTCGAGCGGTGTACAATGCGCCGCGTTTTACTGTGACCCCCTTGCGTACCTACGCAAAAGGCCAAGACCTCAGGGTTTACCCACCCTGATCACTCCGCCTGGCCACGAGCCGGACGGGTTCGATTTCGTCACAGATAAAAACAAACAGGTGACGCATGACCGTTAGAAAGACGCTGTACTCCTGGTGCCTGCGCTGGGGTTTGAGCAGCGCTGCTTGAGTCGAGACTCAAGGCAGCAACGTGCATTCAACATCATCAAACCTTGCGTGAGACCCTTTTCATGAGTGGACCCCATTCCTCTTCAGGCGAGCTGAAACGCGGCCTGAAAAATCGGCATATCCAGTTGATCGCCCTCGGGGGCGCCATCGGCACCGGCCTGTTCCTGGGCTCGGCCGGGGTGCTCAAATCCGCCGGCCCGTCGATGATCCTGGGCTATGCCATCTGCGGCTTTATCGCCTTCATGATCATGCGCCAGCTCGGCGAAATGATCGTCGAAGAGCCGGTCGCCGGCTCCTTCAGCCATTTTGCCCACAAGTACTGGGGCGGTTTCGCCGGCTTCCTGTCGGGCTGGAACTGCTGGATTCTGTACATTCTGGTCGGCATGTCGGAGCTGACCGCTGTCGGCAAGTACGTGCACTACTGGTGGCCGGAGATTCCGACCTGGGTTTCGGCAGCGGCGTTTTTCGTGTTGATCAACTTGATTAACCTGGCCAACGTCAAAGTCTTTGGTGAGGCCGAATTCTGGTTCGCCATTATCAAGGTAGTGGCCATCGTCGGCATGATCGCCCTGGGCAGCTATTTGCTGGTCAGCGGCACTGGCGGCCCGCAAGCCTCGGTGAGTAACCTGTGGGACCACGGTGGGTTCTTCCCGCACGGTGTGGGCGGATTGGTGATGGCCATGGCGATCATCATGTTCTCGTTCGGCGGTCTGGAAATGCTCGGTTTTACCGCCGCCGAAGCCGACCAGCCACGCACTGTGATCCCCAAGGCGATCAATCAGGTGATCTATCGCATCCTGATTTTCTACATCGGCGCTCTGGTGGTGCTGTTGTCGCTCACGCCTTGGGACAGCCTGCTGGCAAGCCTCAACGCGTCCGGCGATGCCTACAGCGGCAGCCCGTTCGTGCAGGTGTTCTCGATGCTGGGCAGCAACACGGCCGCGCACATCCTCAACTTCGTGGTGCTGACCGCAGCGCTGTCGGTGTACAACAGCGGCACCTACTGCAACAGCCGCATGTTGCTGGGCATGGCTGAGCAGGGCGATGCGCCCAAGGCATTGGCGAAGATCGACAAGCGCGGTGTGCCGGTGCGTTCGATCCTGGCCTCGGCGGCGATCACCCTGGTGGCGGTGCTGATGAACTACCTGATCCCGCAGCATGCGCTGGAACTGCTGATGTCGCTGGTAGTGGCTACGCTGGTGATCAACTGGGCGATGATCAGCTTCTCCCACTTCAAGTTCCGCCAGCACATGAACCGCACCGGCCAAGTGCCGCTGTTCAAGGCGCTGTGGTACCCCTACGGTAACTATATCTGCCTGGCATTCGTCGCGTTTATCCTGGTGATCATGCTGATGATCCCGGGGATTCAGGTGTCGGTGTACGCCATCCCGGTGTGGGTAGCGTTCATGGGGCTGTGCTACTGGATCAAGAACAAGCGCAAGGCGCAAACGGTTCAGAACACAGTGCGGACGGTTCTGGAGTAGGGCGTTTCGCGTAAATAGAAAACCCGGCACTTTGCCGGGTTTTTTGTTGGCGTGGGCGGGTTAGACTCGCCCCCTCGTTTTAAACAGACCCTTGCCCGGAGGCCCCATGCAGCACACAGATATCGACGGCGGCACCTTGCAGCGCTCTGATCTGGAAGACCTGATCGACCAGCACAACGGCCCGTTGCGGCTGATGGGCGTCGACTTGAGTGGTGCCGATCTGTCGCGAATGGTGCTGGACCACTGGGTGTTCGAACGCTGCATTCTGGTCCAGACTTCTTTTCTCGGCTCGCGCCTTGAAGGCACTCAGTGGACCAGTTGCCGCGCGGCCCATGCGGTATTCGAAGCGGCGAACCTGCTGGAAGCGCAGTTCAACAGCTGCGACCTGAACAACACCCGCTGGCAGCGCAGCAAATTGTCCCAAGCGAGTTTTGCCCACTGCAAGCTGACCGGCGCCAACTTCACTCACTGTGCGTCGCTGGGGCTGAGCTTCAGTGAAACCCGGCTCAACAGTGCATTTTTGTCCGGTTTGTCGTTTGCGCGAACCGTGCTGAATAACCTGGATTTCTCCGACAGCGACTTGTCGGATGCAGACTTTCGCAAGGCGCAATTGATCGAATGCAGCCTCGCTCACGCCCGTATCAACGGCGCCAATTTCGCTGGTGCCGACTTGCGCGGTGCGGATTTGAGCGGCTTTCGCCTCAATGATGCCAAACTGTTCAAAGGCGCCGTGATTTCCAAAGCCCAGGCGTCGATGTTGTTGTCCGAGTTGGGCTTGTCCGTTGCCTAAGGTTTTTGAGTGATGCTGGTAATTTCCAACAACGTGCACCTGCCCGATGCCGAGATCGAGCTGACCGCCATTCGCGCCCAGGGCGCCGGTGGGCAAAACGTCAACAAGGTGTCGAGCGCGGTGCACCTGCGGTTTGATATTCCGGCGTCATCGTTACCGGAGTTCTACAAGGAGCGGCTGCTGGCGCTGCGTGACAGCCGTATCACCAGTGACGGCGTGCTGGTGCTCAAGGCCCAGCAATACCGGACTCAGGAACAGAATCGCGCGGATGCGCTGGAGCGCCTGGTGGAATTGATCCTCAGCGCCACCAAGGTCGAGAAGAAGCGCCGCCCGACCAAGCCCACCCTGGGCTCGAAAAAGCGTCGCCTGGAATCCAAGACCAAGCGCGGCAGCATCAAGGCCGGGCGCGGCAAGGTGGATTTCTAAGCGTCGCGTGCTTCGCGGGCCTTGGGCGCTTGCCGGTACAAATACACACTCAGCAGCAAACCGCCCAAGGCGGCGAGGGCGGCGAACAGGAAGATCGACGCAAAACCAAAGCCTGCCGCCACCGCTCCCGCCAGCGGGCCGGTGATACCCAGCGACAAGTCGATAAACAGTGAATAAGCCCCTACCGCCGCACCGCGGCTGGAGGCTGGCACCAGGTTGACGGCCTCCACCCCCAGCGCCGGAAATACCAGGGAAAAACCAAAGCCGCTCAACGCCGCACCGGCCAAGGCCAGGTGGGCGTCCGGCGCGAGCCACAGCAGCAGTAGGCCGAAGATTTCCACCGACAGGCAGGCAATCGCCACGCGAAAGCCGCCGATACGGTTGATCAAATTGCCGAACAGCAGGCGTGCACCGATAAAACTGGCGCCGAACAGGCTCAGTGCCCACACCGCGTTGTCCCAATGTTGGGTGGTGTAATACAGGGTGATAAACGTGGCGATGGTGCCAAAGCCGATCGAGCCCAGCGCCAACGCGCAGCCGTGGGGCAGCACCCGGCCCAGCACGTTCATGAACGGCAGGCGTACGCCGGCCACGATGGGCGCCGCTTCCTTGTTCCAGGCCAGCAGCACGCCGACGACCGCCAGCAGGATGATGCTGACGCCCATGCTCCACAGCCCGAAGTGACTGACCAGCAGCACCCCCAGCGGTGCGCCGACGGCCAGCGCGCCATAACTGGCGATGCCGTTCCACGAGATAACCTTGGCCGTATTGGCGGCGCCGACGCGGCCGATCCCCCAGCCGATGGCGCCCGAGCCCACCAGGCTTTCCGCGCTGCCGAGTACCAGTCGCCCGATCAGCAGGCTGATCAGGCTGAAGGCCGGCAAGCTGGAAAACCACGCCGCCAGCAACATGAACACGCCACTCAGGCCGCAACCGACCAAGCCGATCAGCACTGCGCGCTTGCTGCCCAGGTTGTCGATGATTTTGCCGGCGTACGGACGGCTCAGCAGCGTGGCCAGGTATTGCACGCTGATCACCAGCCCGGCAATCACTGCGCCATAGCCCAGTTGGCTATGGACATAGCCCGGCAAAACGGCCAGGGGAATGCCGATGTTCAGGTAGCCAATAAAGGTGAACAGCACGATGGAAACGACTTGCAGCGTGACCGCCATGGGGCGCTGGGTATCTGGCATGGGAGAGGTCCACTGTCGCAGCAGGTAAAAGATAGGCTGCTAATGATACCGGCGCTGGGGCCGGGCCGGGCGGCAAAACGTCAAAAACTTCAGATCACAACCATCAGGATTTGGCGGGCGCCAGCATTTGCGTGGTCACCAGGGCGGCCAAGGCATTTTCCTGGGTGCCGAAGCGCTTGAGCAGCAGGGCTTGTTTGTCGGCGCTGAGGCGGTTCCAGACTTCGATCATCTGCAAGGCAGCGTCGAGAACAGCAGCATCCGGGGTATCGGAAGGGGTGTTGGGGGAGTCATCGGTCATGGCGGGTATCTCATCATTCAGGCAGTGTGGAAAGCGCTTGAAGGGGCGCTTTCCACACGGTCTGGTACGGCGTCAGTCCTGGCTTTTGCTGTCGACTGGTTTTGCTTCTTTGGCCTCAGGCTGTTTGTTGCTGGCCTGCTGCGGTGTTGGCTGCTCAGTTGGGTGCAGGCTTGGGAAGGGGAGATTAGGTATCTCGTGCATCGTCGTCGCTCCTCGCAAGATCTGTTTTTTCAATCGCAGGTGATTCCGCGCTCTCAAAAAGCCTTGGCAGGATACAGCACTGAAAATGACAAAAAGAATTTTATGTCAGCTTATGTACGAATTTTCATGCTTTTACACAAGTGACAAGAGGTCACACCCTGAAACGGCACCTTCCTCAAGAAAGGCACCTTTAGCGGTTAGAAAGGCACCTTGCCCACAATCATGTCGCGGTACATCACAAAATCGCCCAGCAAGCTGTAGAACGGGTGTTGAAACGTGGCCGGGCGGTTCTTTTCAAAGAAGAAGTGGCCGACCCAGGCAAAGCTGTAACCCGCGATTGGCAACGCCAGCAGCAGGCCCAATGAGCCGCGGCCGATGGCATACGCCAGAATGCCGATCACCAGGGTGGTGCCGATAAAATGCAGGCGCCGGCAGGTGCTGTTGCCATGTTCGCTCAGGTAATAAGGGTAGAACTCGGCGAAGCTATTGAATTGTTTGAGGTTTTCCACGGTGGCCGGCCCTTGGGTGGTTGTGCCGCCCAACAGATGTTCGGCGGGGAGCTTATTTGAGTCTAGAGTGAGCACTGGTAACAGCCAGTGACAATAGATGCCACTTTAGTATCCTTGGCTTCCTGGCTGCCGTTTAAGCCTGCTTTTTTAAGAAGACGCCATGAGCGAACGAACAACTTCTGCAAGCTGGGCGCTGGGGATAGTCAAGGCGTTGGAAATGGACGGGCTGGATTGCCGCGTCTTGTTCAAGCAACTCGGCCTGGACTACGCCGCCCTCAGTGACCCCGATGCACGTTTCCCCCAGGACTCCATGACTCGCCTCTGGCAACGCGCGGTGGAGTTGTCGGGCAACCCGGCGATTGGCCTGAACATGGGCAAGGTGGTGCGCCCGGCGTCGTTTCATGTGGCCGGTTATGCCTTGATGTCCAGCAACACCCTGGCCGAAGGCTTTATGCGCCTGGTGCGCTATCAGCGGATCATTGCCGAAAGCGCCGACCTGAGTTTCCGACTGTTACCTGAAGGCTATGCGCTGATTCTGACGGTGCACGGCGATCACCTCCCGCCCACCCGACAAAGTGCCGAAGCCTCGCTGGCCAGTGCACTGGCGCTCTGCGGCTGGTTGACCGGCCGCACCCTGCAACCACGCAAGGTGATGTTACAAGGTGAGCAACCGGCAGACCTCGCGCCCTACAAGCAAGCCTTCCACGCCCCCCTTGAGTTCAATGCGCCCTATGACGCGCTGATTTTCGAGCAGGCTGACATGGATGAACCGCTGCCCACGGCCAACGAGGCCATGGCGCTGTTGCACGATCGGTTTGCCGGTGAATACCTGGCACGGTTTTCCGAGAGCCGCGTGACCCACAAGGCGCGCCAGGTGTTGTGCCGCCTGCTACCCCAGGGCGAACCCAAGCGCGAAGTGGTCGCCCAGACCTTGCACCTGTCCCAGCGCACCTTGCAGCGGCGTTTGCAGGAAGAGGGCACCAGTTTCCAGACGTTGCTCGACGACACGCGCCGCGAACTCGCCGAGCAATACCTCGCGCAGCCGAGTATGACCTTGCTGGAAATTGCCTACCTGTTGGGCTTTGCCGACCCGAGCAATTTCTTCCGCGCCTTTCGCCGCTGGTTCGACGCCACGCCCGGCGAATACCGGACGCGGCTGCTGCGAGCGCCGACGGTCAGTGGCGCCAAAACGCCGGAATGCACAGAACAAAGACTGTAATAATCTCCAGTCGCCCCAGCAGCATGCCGAGCGACAAGATCCACTTGGCCGCATCCGGCAGGCTGGCGAAGTTACCCGCAGGGCCGATGGTTTCGCCCAGGCCCGGGCCTACACCCGATACGGTACTGGCGGCGCCCGTCAACGCGGTCATCCAGTCCAGCCCCAGCAGCGAAAGGGCCAGTGCGATTGCACAAATGGTGATGGCGAAGAAAAACGAGAAAGTCAGAATCGACCGCACGATCTCTTCGTCGAGACGGTGGCCGTTGTACTTCTGCTTGATCACGGCACGCGGATGAATCAACTGGTTCAAGTTGGCCTTGAGCAGGATATACGCGACCTGGAACCGGAAGATCTTGATACCGCCCGCCGTAGAGCCCGAGCAGCCGCCGACAAAGCCCAAGTAGAAGAACAACATCAGTGAGAAGTTGCCCCAGATGCTGTAGTCCCCCAGCGCGAAGCCGGTGGTGGTGACCACTGAGGTAACGTTAACCGCTACATGGCGCAGCGCGTCGAGCCAATGCAAATCGGTAGTCCACCAGTACCAGGTGCCGAGTACCAGCCAGGTCACGACCAACAGCCCGAGCAAGCCTTGCACCTGCTGATCCTTGATCAGCGCCCGGCGATTGCCGCGCAATGTCGCGACGTACAAGGTGAACGGTAAGCTGCCGAGGATCATCACAACCACCGCTACCCAGTGCACCGCCGGTTGTTTCCAGTGGGCCAGGGATTCATCGGAGGTGGAAAAACCACCAGTGGAAATTGCTGACATCGCGTGGTTGATCGCATCGAACAAGCCCATCCCGGCCCACCAGAATGCGAGGCTGCCGAGGATGGTGATGCCCACATACGCCGCCACGATCAGCCGCGCCACCATGTGCGAGCGTGGCATGACCTTTTCCGAGCGGTCCGAGGATTCGGTCTGGAACAGGCGCATGCCACCAATGCGCAGCAGCGGCAGGATCGCCACCGCCATGCCGATAAAGCCAATGCCGCCAAGCCAGTGCAGCAGCGAGCGCCATATCAGAATGCCGGGAGACATGCTGTCCAGCCCGCTCAACACGGTGGAGCCGGTGGCGGTGATGCCCGACATGCTTTCAAAGAACGAGTCGGTGTAGCTGATGTGCTGGGTCAGCAAAAACGGCAGCGCGGCGAAGATGCATACCACCAGCCAACTGCTGACGGTCAGCAGGTACATGTCGCGGGGGCGCAGGTGTATGTGCTCGGGGCGGCCGGGGAGGACCAGGGCCAGGCCGGCGAGGAAGGTAATCAGGCTGGCCCAGAGGAATGAGGGCAGGTCGCTGGTGCGTTCGAATATCACCAGGGTGGCCATCGGGACGACCATGGCGATCGCGAGTGTGATCAGGAAGATGCCGAGGATGAAACCGATGATACGTAGGGTCGGCAACGCCATGAAATTTGCTCGGAGTGACGATTAAAGGCGCCATTCTACCTGCGTAAACCGAGGGCTCAAAGGCGACGCGGTAAAATGTGGGAGCGGGCTTGCTCGCGAAGGCGGTGGTTCAGTGAGAAATCAATTGGCTGACACGCCGTATTCGCGAGCGAGCCAGCTCCCACACAAGCTCTGTGGCGTTTGACGAGGCCTGGAAGGCAGGCACAAAAAAGGCGACCCGAAGGCCGCCTCATTTAATCCAGCACTGATCAGAACTCGTGATCAGCGTTATCCGGGTTCAAGTCGCTGATGCCCAGCTTGCCCGCAGCTGTTTCAATCGCCCCGGTCTGCTTGACCAAGGCCGCAATCGCGTCACGCACGATCTGGTTGCCTGCATCGTTACCCGCAGCAATCAGCTGGTCGTAATGCTCGCCGTTGTTGGCGTGGTCCACCATGACCTGAATCTTCGCTTCAGTGGCCGCAAGGTCAGCCTTCAGCGCCGCGTCGGCCGCAGGGTCAGCCTTGGCCACCAGGGACGACAGGCTGGCGCCGGTCATCTTGGTGCCGTCGGTGCGGGTGTACTCGCCCAGGTAGACGTTGCGAATGCCCTTGGCGTCGTAGAAGTGCGAGTTGTGGGTGTTATCGCTGAAGCAATCCTGCTCGTCTTCCGGCGAGTTGGCTTCCAGGGACACCTTCATGCGCTCACCGGCCAGCTCGCCCAGGGACAAGCTGCCCATGCCGAACAACATTTTGCGCAGGCCGTCGGTGGCAGGTTCTGCCTCCAGGGTGGCGCGGTAGTTGTCTTCGACGTTGGGCTTCCAGTTGCCGACCATTTCTTCCAGGTCGCTGACCAGCAACTGAGTCACGGCACGCAGGTAGGTGCGACGGCGCTCGTTGTGACCGCCGGTTGCGCCGTCGCCGGTCATGTAGTCCGACGCCGGGCGGTTGCCCGCGCCAGGGCCGGTGCCGTTGAGGTCCTGGCCCCAGAGCAGGAATTCAATGGCGTGGTAGCCGGTGGCGACGTTGGCTTCGGAACCGCCCAGTTCATTGAGGCTGGCGAGTTTTTCCGGGGTGATTTCCTTGACGTCGACCTTGTCTTCGCCGACCTGGATCTCGTTGTTGGCGATGATGTTGGCGTTGGCACCGGGGTTGCCCAGCGCGTGCTCGTAGGATTTGTCGACGTAGTCGATCAGGCCTTCGTCCAGGGGCCAGGCGTTCACCTGGCCTTCCCAGTCGTCGATGATGGTGTTACCGAAACGGAACACTTCGCTCTGCAGGTACGGCACGCGAGCGGCGATCCAGGCGGTACGGGCCGCTTTCAGGGTTTGGTCGTTCGGGTTGGCGAGGAAGGTGTCGATTGCGGTTTGCAGGGTTTTCGCGGTGGATTCCGCGTCGCTGTACACCGCGAACACCATGTCAGCGTAATGCGCGACCACGGCCTTGGCGGCAGCTTCGTCGACCTGGCCTGCAGGCGTGGCAGCCGCTGGAGCGGTGGTGCTGGCAGCCGGGGTCGGCGCGGCGGCCTTGTCTTTACCTTCGCCGCAACCAGCGAGAGAAATGGCAATGGCCAGCAGACTGGCGGTGGCCAGGGGCATACGAATCATGGCGAACATCCTGCTTCGGTTGTTGATAGGGCGCGCGGGGGAGCGCAAAAACTGCGACATAATGCGAAAGATTTGCATTTTGTGTAAAGGTTTATACGAGGGAAATATTTAGTATCGTTTTGTCAGGTCAGAGAATCGCCGCGTTGTCGCGTTCGGACTGTTTCAAATAAGCCGCTAACTCGCGGGCCTGCAGCGGTTTGCTGTAGTGGTAACCCTGGCCCTCATGGCAGCCCTCGGAAATGATGTAAGCCTCCTGCTCGGCAGTTTCCACGCCTTCGGCAATCACTTGCATGCCCAGGCTTTTGCCCAGTTGGATGATGGCGCGCACGATGGTTGCGTCGTCGTCATCATCCAGCAGGTCCTGAACGAAGCTCTTGTCGATCTTGATCTTGTCCAGAGGCAGGCTTTTCAGGTAGCTCAGGGATGAGTAGCCGGTACCGAAGTCATCAATGGCGATCAGCGCCCCGGAACGACGCAGGCTCAGCAAGTGCTGGGCGGCGGTGCTGATGTCTTCCATCAGGCCGGTCTCGGTCACTTCCAGCTCCAGGCTGCGGGGTGGCAAGCGGTAGATCTGCATCAGGTTGTTGACCACCCGCGGCAACTCGGTGTGGTGCAACTGCACGGTGGACAGGTTGACCGCCATGCGCAACCCGGTAAAGCCCAGGTCATGCCATTCGCGCAACTGTCGGCAGGCCTGGTCCAGCACCCATTCGCCAATAGGGATAATGGTGCCGTTCTGTTCCGCCAGCGGGATAAACAAGTCCGGCGGCACCAGGCCATGTTCCGGGTGCTGCCAGCGAATCAGCGCTTCCACACCGACCACGCGGTGGTCGCGGTAGCTGATTTGCGGCTGATACACCAGGTGGAACTGGTCACGGCTAAGGGCATCGCGCAGGTCTTTTTCCAATTCGCGGCGTCGGCGCATTTCACTGTCGACGCTGGCGATGTAGAACTGATAGCGGTTGCGGGAGCGGCTCTTGGCCAGGGTCATGGTTTGTTCGGCTTTTTGCAGCAGCTTTTCGGTGCTGTCGCCGTCTTCCGGGAACAAGGTGATGCCAATGGTGGCGCGCAGGCGAATGTGATCCTGATCGAGGGCGAATTCCGCTTCCAGGTCGTCCAGGATGCTTTGCGCCAGTTCGGCCGCTTCGTAGGGCTGGTCGATATCGGCCTGCACCAGGGCGAACTGGTCGCCGCCGAGGCGGGCGAGGGCGCCGAGACGACCGCTGTGAGCGCGCAGACGGTCGGCCAAGGCCAGCAATAACTTGTCGCCGGCCTGGTAAGTGAACTGTTCATTGACGCTTTTGAAGTCGTCCAACCCTACGCATAGCACTGCCACACGACGTTGCCGGCGACCGGCGTCGATCAGGATCTTGTCCAATTGCTCCTGCAACTTCTGACGATTGGGCAGGCCGGTGAGAAAGTCGTACTGGGCCATGCGCAGCAGGCTGGATTCCGCCTCATGGCGCAGGTGGGTATTGCGTTCGATGGATTCGAGCAACTGGTTGGCCGTGTTGATCCACAGCCCCAGTTCGTTGCGTTCGTGACCTTTGATCTGGGGGATCTTGTGTTCGCTGGGCCGGTCCGGGTTGATCGAGGTCAAGTGCTCGATAATCCGCGACAACGGTTTGGTCAGCAGCCAGTGGTAGACCAGGTACAGCACCAGGCCCATGGCCAGGGCGCGCAGCACGCCGGAAATAAAAATGATCACCGAGCTGACAATAAAGCTTTTGCCGTAGGTGGCGGTGTCCAGGGTAATGCTCAGGTCGCCGTAATATTCGCTGTAGGGGCCCTTGCCGACCAGCGCCGTGGTAAATGTACGTTCCTGGCCAAGAATCAGGTCGGTCAACCAGCGGGTGGGCGATTGCTGCAACGCGCGGCTTTTTTCTGCGAGCATGGTTTCGTTGGGATGGCCGATGGAGGCCAGGCGCACGGCGTCGTCCTGAAACAGGCCTTCGATTACCTGCATGCCCATTTCGCGATCCAGGCTATAGACGGCCTGGGTAGACGGGTCGCGAAACATGTCGAGGATGCGCTGGGCATCACCGGCCACGGCCTGGCGCGTCTTGTAAGCATCAAACACGATCTGCGCCACGCTCAGCGCAACGCCCACGATCAATGCCGACAGCAGCACAACCCGTAGCAACTTCACCGACAAGCTGTTTTTGAGTTCCAGCTTCAAAGGGTCATTCCTTGTTCCATGCGGGTGGCCTCAATATGCCATGAGTATTGGCAATCTCGTGATGGCAGTCAAAGGGACATTGATGGCGAAGGGGGCGAGGGCGTTGGCGGGCGTTGTTGGAAGGGCGACGGATCGGTGTCCGCCGCTCTGGGACCGATGGGGGCTTACTGCTTAAAACGTTATCTGCGAGCCGTGATTTAGTGCTTCCTTGGCAAATTCCACTGTTTTACTCGCTACGTCGCTTGCGGCCTTGATACCGGCCTCTGCGGCTTTTGCGGCCAGTGGCAGGGCTACTGCGGCGACGGGGGCCATGGCACCCAATGCTGCTAATTCGATCATGCTGAAATCTCCGAGGTGGATGGAAAAGAGGCGACAAGCCTCTCGACACCTGAGTGGCGAAGCCTGCTGGGCAGTTCCATGTGTCCTCAGCGGTTACCGGAAATTTCCCATAAAAAAAGCCCGGCAATCGCCGGGCTCTTTCTACTGCAAGTGCTACTTAGGCAGTGAAGGTCTTGCCTTCGAACTGCTCAGCCACGAACTTCCAGTTGACCAGGTTCCAGAACGCTTCCACATACTTTGGACGCACGTTGCGGTAGTCGATGTAGTAAGCGTGTTCCCAGACGTCGCAGGTCAGCAGCGGGGTATCGCCGCTGGTCAGCGGGTTGCCGGCGCCGATGGTGCTGGCCAGGGCCAGGGAACCGTCAGCTTTTTTCACCAGCCAGCCCCAACCGGAACCGAAGGTGCCGACGGAAGTCTTGGTGAATTCTTCTTTGAACTTGTCGAACGAACCGAATGCAGCGTTGATCGCCTCAGCCAGTGCGCCGGTAGGTTGACCGCCGGCGTTTGGCGCCAGGCAGTTCCAGTAGAAAGTGTGGTTCCAGACCTGAGCGGCGTTGTTGAAGATGCCGCCCGAAGAAGACTTGACGATCTCTTCCAGGGTCTTGCCTTCGAACTCGGTGCCTGGCACCAGGTTGTTCAGGTTCACGACATAGGTGTTGTGGTGCTTGTCGTGGTGATACTCCAGGGTTTCCTTGGAGATGTGCGGCTGCAGGGCATCGTGTGCGTAGGGCAGCGGCGGCAATTCGAAAGCCATGATGATTCTCCTAATCAGGTCAGTTGCGGTGAGCGCAAGGCCGATCACGGGCGGCCAAACAAGCGCCGGGGAGTTTGTACTCTTTGCGGCGCAGGGTCCGGATCATAGCACCGGGGGTGCGGCAAAACCACGCAACAACTGTGTGGGATAGAGGTTCCAGAGCGTTTTGGAATATTCATCAAGCACTGATCAGTTGATAGGCCACGCTGAACATCATCACCGCCACTAAAAGGTCCAGCAGGCGCCATGTCGCGGGGCGTGCCAGCCAGGGCGCCAACCACGCCGCGCCGAGTGCCAGCGTGGCAAACCACAGGAACGAAGCGCTGGCGGCGCCTGCCACGTAAGCGCCGGGTTCGGTTTGTTGAGCGCCCAGCGAGCCGATTAACAACACGGTGTCCAGATAGACATGGGGGTTGAGCAGTGTCACCGCCAAGGCGCTGAGCAGCACGGCACGCAATGAGCGCACCTTGAGGTGTTGCCCTTGTCCCAGGCTTTGCCTGGAAAACGCCCGACGCAGCGCCAAGGTGCCGTACCACAACAGGAACGCCGCACCGCCCCAGCGGGCAATCGCCAGCAACAGAGGGTTTTGCGCCAGTACCGTCGCCAGGCCAAATACCCCGGCAGCCACCAGAATCGCATCGCACACGATGCACAATGCCGCGACCGGCAGGTGATGTTCACGGCGCAGACTTTGCGCCAGTACGAAGGCGTTCTGGGTGCCGATCGCCATGATCAGGCCCAAAGCCACCAGCAGTCCGTTCACATAGCTTTGCCACATAGGATTTACTCCGCGTCCGCTGCCAGTTGGCGCAAGACGTCCATGGCCCGCTCGGCATCGGCGCGGCCGACAAACAGATGGTCGTGGTAATAGCCGGCAATCACGTTGCAACTGATACCGGCGTTGCCCAGTGCACTGGCGAACGCCGCCGTCAGGCCTACGGCTTCAAGGGCGGAATGCACATTCAAAGTGATCCATGCGGCAACGTACTCGAACGCCAGACCGGCCTGCTCCGCCTGCTGACGCTCCAGAATCAGCGTCAGGCCTTCCTGCTCGCGAAAGCTGCCAATCACCTCGCAACCTTCCGGAATACGGTGGTCGGGCAGGGTGCAGAACACATAGTCGCCGTCATTGAGCTGCGGGCTCATGCTGCGCAGCAAGGTTGCCAGGGCGGTTTCGCCAGCCATGTGAAAGATCCTTAATAAAGAGAGAAGCCATGCTGGTCATTCTCTCGGGCTACGCTGTATAAGAAAAACAAATATTGCTGATCGCCCATTAGAGAAACTGATGTTCGACTATAAATTGCTTTCTGCCCTGGCCGCAGTGGTGGAACAAGCCGGCTTCGAACGAGGTGCCCAGGTGCTGGGCCTGTCGCAGTCGGCGATTTCCCAGCGCATCAAGTTGCTCGAGGCGCGCATTGGCCAACCGGTGCTGGTGCGGGCCACTCCGCCGACACCCACCGATATTGGTCGGCGCCTGCTCAACCATGTGCAACAAGTACGCTTGCTCGAACGCGACCTGCAAAGCCAGGTGCCGGCGCTGGACGAGGAGGGCATGCCCGAGCGCCTGCGCATCGCCTTGAATGCCGACAGCCTCGCCACCTGGTGGGCCGAGGCCGTCAGCGGCTTTTGCGCCGAGCAGCATTTGTTGCTCGACCTGGTGGTGGAAGACCAGACCGTCGGCCTCAAACGCATGCGCGCCGGGGAAGTGGCCGCCTGTATCTGCGCCAGCGAGCGCCCGGTGGCCGGCGCGCGTAGCCTGCTGCTCGGGGCCATGCGTTATCGGGCGCTGGCCAGCCCGGCCTTTATTGCCCGGCATTTTCCGCAGGGTGTGCGTGCCGATCAATTGGCCCGAACGCCGGCGTTGGTGTTCGGCCCGGATGATTTCCTGCAGCACCGTTACCTGGCTTCTTTGGGTGTGGATGGCGGTTTCGAGCACCATTTATGCCCATCGTCGGAAGGCTTTATTCGTTTGACCGAAGCCGGCCTGGGCTGGGGCCTCGTGCCCGAATTACAGGTGCGCGACCAACTGCAAACCGGCGTATTGGTGGAGTTATTGCCAGATAAGCCCATCGATGTGCCGCTGTACTGGCATCATTGGCGCAGTGGCGGGCAATTGTTGGGCCTGTTGACCGACCATCTGGCCCAGGCGTGTGGCCAGTGGTTGGTGCCCTATCAGCAGTAACAAGCGTCAAGCTGCAAGCTGCAAGAGAAAAGCTTGCGGATCGTTTTTAACTTGTGGCTTGAAGCTTGACGCTGGCAGCTGCATCCGTAGGAGGCTACATGAAGATTCTGGTCACCGGCGCAAGCGGCTTCATCGGCGGACGCTTCGCGCGTTTCGCCCTGGAGCAGGGCCTGGACGTGCGGGTCAACGGGCGACGCGCCGAAGGTGTAGAGCACCTGGTACGGCGCGGCGCCGAGTTTATCCAGGGTGATTTGAGTGATGCCGACCTGGTGCGCGAACTGTGCCGTGATGTCGAAGCCGTGGTGCATTGCGCCGGTGCCGTCGGGTTGTGGGGCAAGTATCAGGACTTCCATCAGGGCAACGTGCTGGTCACCGAAAACGTCGTCGAGGCCTGCCTCAAGCAGCGCGTCGGGCGCCTGGTGCACCTGTCCTCGCCGTCGATCTACTTTGACGGGCGCGACCACCTGGGGCTGACCGAAGAACAGGTGCCCAAGCGCTTCAAACATCCTTACGCCGCCACCAAATACCTGGCGGAACAGAAGGTGTTCGGTGCCCAGGAATTCGGCCTTGAAGTGCTGGCCCTGCGCCCGCGTTTTGTTACCGGGGCCGGAGACATGAGCATCTTCCCGCGGTTGCTGAAAATGCAGCGCAAGAACCGCCTGGCCATCGTCGGCGACGGCCTGAACAAGGTCGACTTCACCAGCGTGCATAACCTCAATGAAGCGTTACTCAGCAGTTTGCTGGCGACCGGCTCGGCGCTGGGCAAGGCCTACAACATCAGCAATGGCACGCCGGTGCCAGTGTGGGATGTGGTGAACTACGTGATGCGCCAAATGGACATGCCCCAGGTTACCCGTTATCGGTCCTACGGCCTGTCCTACAGCGTGGCCGCGTTGAACGAGGCATTCTGTGCGATGTGGCCGGGGCGTCCGGAGCCGGCCTTGTCGCGCCTGGGCATGCAAGTGATGAACAAAGATTTCACCCTCGACATCAGCCGCGCGAGGCATTATCTCGACTATGAGCCCAAGGTCAGCCTGTGGGCTGCCCTCGACGAGTTTTGCAGTTGGTGGAAAGCGCAGGATCCCGGGCTTAAGTAAGCTCACAACCGGCAACACATCGGGAACCGAATTCGCGGTTCCGGGTCGATCAGTGCGGCGCGAACGCGGTTTATACTCACGTCGCTCGGCTTTTCAGGTCGCCATCTCACCGATTCAGGGTTGATTCATGCGTAACGATGCTAAAGACGATTTCGACAATGTTCCCAGCCTGCGGGCCGATCTTGGGGACGACGATGATTTCGAGCCGTCTCCCGCCACGTCCGTGCGCTCGCGCAATACGCCAGTGGTCAAGGTCAAGAGCGCCAGCACCGGCCCGCTGTGGGCATTGGTCGGCGCACTGCTGATCGCCTTCGCGGGCCTTGCCTGGTGGAGCTTCCAGCAAATTTCCCTGATGGGGCAGCAGTTGGTTGCCACCCAGGAAAGCTTTGCGCGTATCAGCGAAGAAGCGGCAGGGCGCCTGCAGGACATTTCCGGCAAGGTCGTGGCCAGCGAAGCCAACGTGAACAACGGCAGCGAAGCGCTCAAGCTGCAGATCAAGCAGTTGGAGACCCAGTTGCTGGAGCAAGGCAAGCAACAAGTCGGCGTCGCCGGCCAGGCGACCGCACTGGATCAGCGCCTGGCGCAAATGAGCGCCAGCACCGCCGAACTGTCGAGTGCGAACGCCAAGCTACAGGGCCAGGTGCAGGCCCTGACGGACGCCGTGGCTGGCCTCAAGGCGGCACAAGGCGACGTCAAGGAGTTGTCCGCCGACGTGGCTGCGCTGAAGAAACAGGGCAATCCGAGCGCAGCCATCGCGCGCCTGGAGCAGGACCTTGTAGTCCTCAAGAGCGCGCAGGACAACCCGTCTGCCAATAGTGATGCGCCGACCAATAAAGAGTTCGACGTGTTCCGTATCCAGACCACGCGCAACATCACCACGTTGCAGAGCCAGGTGCAGAACCTGAATCAGCGCCTGAATGCACCGGCAGCCATTACGCCGCTCGGTCAGTAAGCGCTGCGCGGGAAATGTCACCGGGTGGTGACATTTCCCATCCCCTTCGTTACTTGCCCCTACCTCGCCCTTGTTTAGACTCCGGTCATCCCACAAAAAATAAAAAGGGCTACCCATGACTACGCAACCACTGCCTGCCAGCAGTTGGCTGAACGCACCTGCCCATCACGCTTGGCTCGCCAATGAAGGCCAGCGCCTGCTGTCATTCGCCAAAGCCTCCCGCCTGCCGGACGGCTTCGGCAACCTGGACGACAAAGGCCAATTACCGGCCGATTCCCACGCCGAAACCATGAACACCGCCCGCATGACCCACAGCTTCGCCATGGCCCACGCCATGGGCTTGCCCGGTTACGCCGAGCTGGTCGCGCACGGCGTTGCGGCCCTCAGTGGCCCGTTGTGCGATAGCGCGCACGGCGGTTGGTTCGCGACCCCCAACGCCGTCGATGGCAACCGTGGCAAGGCCGCATACCTGCACGCTTTCGTGGCCCTGGCCGCGAGTTCTGCGGTGGTGGCCGGTGCTCCCGGTGCACAGAGCCTGTTGAATGACGCCGTGCACATCATCGACCAGTTTTTCTGGAGCGAGGAGGAGGGCGTGATGCTCGAGTCCTTTGCCCAGGACTGGAGCGCGGTCGAGGCTTATCGCGGCGCCAACAGCAACATGCACGCCACCGAAGCTTTCCTGGCCCTGGCTGATGTGACCTGCGACACGCGCTGGCTGGACCGCGCGTTGCGCATCGTCGAGCGCGTCATCCACACGCACGCCGCCGGCAACCGGTTCATGGTGATCGAGCATTTTGACGCGCAGTGGAAACCCTTGCTCGGTTACAACGAGGACAACCCCGCCGACGGCTTTCGTCCCTACGGCATCACCCCGGGCCACGGCTTTGAGTGGGCGCGGTTGGTGCTGCATCTGGAAGCGGCGCGCCAGCAGGCCGGCCTGGCAACGCCAGAGTGGTTGTTGAACGACGCCAGGGGCTTGTTCGCCAGCGCCTGTGAATACGCCTGGGCGGTGGATGGCGCTCCCGGCATCGTCTACACCCTCGATTGGAGCCAGCGCCCGGTGGTGCGCGAGCGCCTGCACTGGACTCACGCCGAAGCCAGCGCCGCTGCCCAGGCGTTGCTCAAACGCACGGGCGAACGGCATTACGAGACCTGGTATCGGTGTTTTTGGGAGTTTTGCGAAACTCACTTTATCGACCGAATACACGGCAGTTGGCACCACGAACTCAGCCCGCACAACCAGCCCAGCAGCAAGATCTGGGGTGGCAAACCGGACCTGTACCATGCCTGGCAAGCGGTATTGCTGCCTGCGCTACCCTTGGCGCCAAGCATGGCCAGTGCAATTGGAGCGGGCATGAATGTCACCAGTTGGTGACATTTGTGCGTCCCTTTGTTACCTGCGCCTTAAAAATCCAAGTTTAAACTCCGTGCAGCGCAAGCTCTAGACTTGCATGCATAACAACAAGAAAAGGTACTCAGATGAACGCGATTAATCGCCTCGCCGTTGCTATTTCCATTGCCTCGTTGTTTCCCCTCAGTGCATTTGCCGCCGACTCGAAAGGGACGGTTGAAGTTGTGCATTGGTGGACCTCTGGCGGTGAGAAAGCGGCAGTAGATGTCCTGAAGGCCCAAGTTGAGAAAGACGGCTTCACCTGGAAAGACGGTGCCGTCGCAGGTGGCGGTGGCGCCACTGCCATGACTGTGCTGAAAAGCCGCGCAGTGGCCGGCAACCCGCCAGGCGTTGCCCAGATCAAAGGCCCGGACATCCAGGAATGGGCGTCCACCGGCTTGCTCGACACCGACGTGCTCAAAGACGTCGCCAAAGAAGAAAAGTGGGACTCCCTGCTCGACAAGAAAGTCTCCGATACCGTGAAGTACGAAGGTAACTACGTTGCCGTACCGGTCAACATCCACCGCGTGAACTGGCTGTGGATCAACCCGGAAGTCTTCAAGAAAGCCGGTATCACCAAGAACCCGACCACCCTCGAAGAATTCTACGCAGCGGGCGACAAGCTCAAGGCCGCGGGCTTTATTCCGCTTGCCCACGGTGGCCAGCCTTGGCAGGACAGCACCGTATTTGAAGCCATCGTTCTGTCGGTGATGGGTGCCGATGGCTACAAGAAAGCCCTGGTCGACCTGGATAATGACGCGCTGACCGGCCCGCAAATGGTCAAGGCCCTGACCGAGCTGAAGAAAGTCGCGACCTATATGGACGTCGACGGCAAAGGCCAGGACTGGAACCTCGAAGCCGGCAAGGTCATCAATGGCAAGGCCGGTATGCAGATCATGGGTGACTGGGCCAAGTCCGAATGGACCGCGGCCAAGAAAGTCGCCGGCAAAGACTACGAGTGCGTAGCCTTCCCGGGCACCGACAAAGCCTTCACCTACAACATCGACTCCCTGGCGGTGTTCAAGGTCAAAGACAAGGGCACTCAGGCGGGCCAGCAGGACATCGCCAAAGTCGTGTTGGGTGAAAACTTCCAGAAAGTCTTCAGCATCAACAAAGGCTCGATCCCGGTTCGAAACGACATGCTCCATGAAATGGACAAGCTCGGCTTCGACTCCTGCGCCCAGACCGCGGCCAAGGACTTCCTTGCCGACGCCCAGACTGGCGGCCTGCAGCCAAGCATGGCGCACAACATGGCCACCACGCTGGCGGTACAAGGTGCGTTCTTTGATGTCGTGACCAACTACATCAACGACCCGAAAGCCGACCCGGCCGACACCGCCAAGAAACTGGGCGCTGCGATCAAGTCTGCCAAATAAGCTACAAGCTGCAAGTTAACAGCTGCAAGTGGCGTGCTGCCTGTCTTGCCGCTTGTAGCTTGTAACTTGCAGCGGCCTTTATTCTTCTATTGGATTTTCCCATGAGTTCTGTTGCTGTGTTCAGCAAGGCCTCGCCGTTCGATGCACTGCAGCGCTGGCTCCCTAAACTGGTGCTGGCGCCCAGCATGTTCATCGTTCTGGTGGGCTTCTACGGCTACATCCTGTGGACGTTCGTTCTGTCGTTCACCACGTCCACGTTCCTGCCAAGCTACAAATGGGCAGGCCTTGCGCAATACGCGCGGTTGTTCGACAACGACCGCTGGTGGGTAGCGAGCAAGAACCTGGCTGTTTTTGGCGGCATGTTTATCGGCATCACCCTGGTGATTGGCGTGACGCTGGCGATCTTTCTCGACCAGAAAATCCGTCGCGAAGGCTTTATCCGCACCATTTACCTGTACCCGATGGCGCTCTCGATGATCGTGACCGGTACGGCCTGGAAATGGCTGCTCAACCCGGGCATGGGCCTGGACAAACTCCTGCGTGACTGGGGCTGGGAAGGCTTCCGCCTGGACTGGCTGATCGACCCCGATCGCGTCGTCTACTGCCTGGTGATTGCTGCTGTATGGCAAGCCTCCGGGTTCATCATGGCGATGTTTCTCGCCGGCCTGCGCGGCGTTGATCAGTCGATCATCCGTGCCGCCCAGATCGACGGCGCCAGCCTGCCGCGCATCTACTGGAGCGTGGTGCTGCCAAGCCTGCGTCCGGTGTTCTTCAGTGCGGTGATGATCCTGGCGCACATTGCGATCAAGAGCTTTGACCTGGTCGCCGCAATGACGGCCGGTGGCCCGGGCTACTCGTCCGACCTGCCTGCCATGTTCATGTACTCGTTCACCTTCAGTCGTGGCCAGATGGGCATGGGCTCGGCCAGTGCAATCCTGATGCTCGGCGCGATCCTCGCGATCATCGTGCCTTACCTGTACTCCGAGCTGAGGACCAAGCGTAATGACTAGTCTCGCCTCCAAACCGTCCATCAGCCTGAGCCGCATCGCGATTTACGCGGTGCTGATCATCGCTGTGCTGCTTTACCTGGTACCGCTGGTGGTGATGCTGCTGACCAGCTTCAAGACCCCGGAAGACATCAGCACCGGCAACCTGCTGAGCTGGCCGACCGTGGTCACCGGCATTGGCTGGGTCAAGGCCTGGGCCACGGTAGACGGCTACTTCTGGAACTCGATCAAGATCACCGTTCCGGCCGTACTGATCTCCACCGCCATCGGTGCGTTGAACGGCTACGTGTTGTCGTTCTGGCGCTTCAAAGGCTCGCAGCTGTTCTTCGGCCTGCTGCTGTTCGGCTGCTTCCTGCCGTTCCAGACCGTGCTGCTGCCAGCGTCGTTCACCCTCGGCAAGATGGGCCTGGCCAGCACCACCACGGGCCTGGTGTTTGTGCACGTGGTCTACGGGCTGGCATTTACCACACTGTTCTTCCGTAACTACTACGTCAGCATTCCAGATGCGCTGATCAAGGCGGCACGACTGGACGGTGCAGGTTTCTTCACCATCTTCCGGCTGATCATTCTGCCGATGTCGACGCCGATCATCATGGTCTGCCTGATCTGGCAGTTCACCCAGATCTGGAACGACTTCCTGTTCGGTGTGGTGTTCTCCAGCGGCGACTCGCAGCCCATCACGGTGGCGCTGAACAACCTGGTCAACACCAGCACCGGTGCCAAGGAATATAACGTGGATATGGCGGCGGCGATGATCGCCGGGCTGCCGACCCTGCTGGTCTATGTGATCGCAGGCAAGTATTTCGTGCGCGGCCTTACGGCCGGCGCGGTCAAGGGGTAATCATGGCTACGCTTGAACTTCGCAATGTAAACAAGACCTATGGCGCCGGCCTGCCCGACACCTTGAAGAACATCGAACTGTCGATCAAGGAAGGCGAATTCCTGATTCTGGTCGGCCCTTCGGGGTGTGGTAAATCCACACTGATGAACTGCATCGCCGGTCTGGAAACCATTACCGGCGGCGCCATCATGATCGGTGATCAGGATGTGAGCGGCATGAGCCCCAAGGACCGTGACATCGCCATGGTGTTCCAGTCCTACGCGCTGTACCCGACCATGAGCGTGCGCGAGAACATCGAGTTCGGCCTCAAAATCCGCAAGATGCCTCAGGCGGACATCGACGCCGAAGTGGCGCGCGTGGCCAAGTTGCTGCAGATCGAACACTTGCTTAATCGCAAGCCAGGCCAGCTGTCCGGTGGCCAGCAACAGCGTGTGGCAATGGGCCGTGCCCTGGCGCGTCGGCCGAAGATCTACCTGTTCGACGAACCGCTGTCCAACCTCGACGCCAAGCTGCGGGTCGAGATGCGTACCGAAATGAAACTGATGCACCAGCGCCTCAAAACCACCACCGTCTACGTCACGCACGACCAGATCGAAGCGATGACCCTGGGCGACAAAGTGGCGGTGATGAAGGACGGCATCATCCAGCAATTCGGTACGCCGAAAGAGATCTATAACGACCCGGCCAACCTTTTTGTGGCAAGCTTTATCGGTTCACCACCGATGAACTTCATTCCGCTGCGCCTGCAGCGCAAGGATGGCAAATTGGTGGCGCTGCTCGACAGTGGCCAGGCCCGTTGCGAGCTGCCGCTGGGTATGAATGACGCCGGCCTTGAAGATCGCGATGTGATCCTGGGGCTGCGCCCGGAGCAAATAGTGCTGGCCACGGGCGAAGCGAATGGTTCGTCGAGCATTCGTGCCGAAGTCCAGGTCACTGAGCCGACCGGTCCTGACACGTTGGTGTTCGTGCAACTCAACGACACCAAGGTCTGCTGCCGTCTCGCGCCGGACGTTGCACCGCAGGTCGGTGAGACCCTGACCCTGCAATTCGACCCGGCCAAGGTATTGCTGTTCGACGCCAAAACCGGCGAACGCTTGGGCACTGCTGCCTCATTGCCTGCACACGGGCATGCCGACAACGTGGCCCAATTCAAAGGCCGCTGAAGCAGATAACTTGTTGTTTTGGTTAAAAAAAAGTAACCCGCGTTAGATAAAAACAGTTAAATAACAATAAAGACGAGGATGTAGGGATGAAAAAGCAACACAACAACACTCGGCTGATCTGCCAACTGTCAGCAGCAGCAGCCCTGGTATTGTCCGCCAATGCGATGGCGGCCGATGCATTCAGCGCCGACTCCAAATGGATGACCGGTGATTGGGGTGGCGAGCGTACCAAGCTGATCGAGCAAGGTATCGACATCAAGGCTGACTACGTAGGGGAAGTTGGCGCCAACCTGAGCGGTGGCTACAACAACGATAAGACTGCCCGTTACGCTGACCAGTTTGGTCTGGGCGTAGCACTGGACCTGCAAAAACTGTGGGGCTGGGATAACACCCAGGCCAAGATCCAGTTGACCAACCGTAACGGCCAGAACATCTCCAATGACCGTATTGGCGATCCGCGCCCAGATTCCGGCACCTTGAGTTCGTCTCAGGAAGTGTACGGTCGTGGCCACATGGTGCGTCTGACCCAGTTCTGGATTCAGCACCAGATGTTCGATAACAAGCTGGACGTGAAACTCGGTTACTTCGGTGAAGGCGAAGACTTCAACACCTTCCCATGCGACTTCCAGAACCTGTCGTTCTGTGGCTCGCAGGTGGGTAACTATGTAAACACCTGGTACAACTGGCCGGTTGCCCAGGCCGCTATCCGCGTGAAGTACAACATCACGCCTGAGCTGTATGCGCAAATCGGTGCGTACAACCAGAACCCGTCGCAGCTTGAGCACGGCAATGGCTTCAAGCTCAGCGGCAGCGGCACCAAGGGCACGGTGATTCCGGTGGAATTGGTCTGGTCGCCGAAGGTCAATGGCCTCCCGGGCGAATACCGTGTGGGCTTCTACAAGAGCGCGGCGGATGCCAGCGACGTCCGTGAAGACATTAATGGCAACGATGCTGCCACTACCGGCTTGCCTTACCGTACTCGCAGCAGCAAAACCGGTTATTGGGGTGTTGTGCAACAGCAACTCACTACGCATAACGGTGATGCTTCCCGCGGCCTGAATATCGCAGCCAACGTCACGTTCCACGACAAGGACACCAACGTTGTCGACAACTATCAGTCGCTGATGCTTGTGTACAAAGGGCCGTTCGACGCGCGCACCAAAGATGACATCGGTATCGGTGTTGCACGCATCCACGCCAACAATGACGTGAAGAAAAACTCTGAACTGCTCAACACAGCTGGCGGTTTCACCGATTACGACCAATTGGGTTACGCACCGCTGCGCAACACTGAATACAACGTCGAACTCAACTACGGCGTTCACGTTACCAATTGGCTGACCGTGCGTCCTAACTTGCAATACGTCGTCCATCCAGGCGGCATTGATCAAGTCGACAACGCGTTGGTAGCCGGCCTGAAGATTCAGTCTACGTTCTAACGCTGTTGCGATAAGCTCCTTCTCTCTGTGCGCATTTTGCGGGTAGCCATGGCTATCCGCTTTTTTTTGGGCAGCACTGTGAAGTTATTCAGGACCGTGGCACATGCATGAGCATCCGCTGCAACGCTTTTTCAAATCCCTGCGTGAACGCCCTGTGTTTGCCTGGGAGCGCTTTCAGATGCGCGATGTGTTGGTGATCGACCATCCGCTGTGCCAGGCGGTGTTCAGCCGTCAGGGCGCGCAATTGCTGCACTTTCAGCCACGCGGCCAGAAACCCTGGCTGTGGTGTGCGGCCAAGTGGCCGCAAGTCGGCGCCATCCGTGGTGGCGTGCCGGTCTGCTGGCCGTGGTATGGGCGCCATCCGAGCGAAAACGCGTGGCCGTCCCATGGTTGGGCGCGGCTGATCGACTGGAAACTGCTCGACAGCAGCACCGACGACGATGGCGTGCGCCTGCACTGGCAATTGCAATTGTGCGACTGGCAGGTCGACCTGCACGCGCACTTGGGCGACACCCTGGAATTGCGCCTGTGCACCGAGCACCAGGACGAGTTGCCGTGCCAGTTGAGCCATGCGTTGCACGCCTATTGGCGTATCGGCAACGTCGGTGAGGTAGCGCTGTCTGGGCTCGACGGGGCGCAAGGTTATGATCAGCTCAATCGCCAGGTGTGCCAGCAGGACGGCGAGTTACGGGTGGACGGCGGGTGCCAGCGGGTGTTCCAGCACGAGGGTGAGCTGCACCTCAAGGACCATGCCTGGCAGCGCGAATTGTGCATCGACACCGGCGACAGCGCCGACACCGTGGTCTGGCACCCCGGCAGCCGGCCGTTACTGGGTGTGAGCTTTAACGAGGCGTCGGGGTTCGTGTGTGTGGAGTCGGCGATGGCCGGGGCGAGCTTGGCGCCGGGGGAGAGGGCGCACTTGAGTCTGCAGGCGAGGGCGGGTGTTTAGCGGTGTTGCTGATGGCGCCATCGCGGGCAAGCCCGCTCCCACATTTTGACCGGGTCCCACTTTGGAATACGGTCGAATGTGGGAGCGGGCTTGCTCGCGAAAGGGTCGGTACTGTTGGTAGAGATTCCTGCTAGTTGAACTCATCCCCCACCGGATACCGGCTGTCATTCAAGCTCTCTTTAATCTTGCGCAAGTGCGGCTGGAAATCCACGCCACGGCGCAAGGTCATGCCCGTTGCCAGCACATCCAGCACCGTCAACTGAATGATCCGCGAGGTCATCGGCATATAGATGTCGGTGTCTTCCGGCAGCGGAATGTTCAGGCTCACCGTGCTGGCCTTGGCCAGCGGCGAGTTTTCGGCGGTGACGCCCAGCACCGAGGCGCCGTTTTCCCGTGCGATACGCGCCACTTCCACCAGCTCACGGGTACGCCCGGTGTAGGAAATAATCACGAACAGCTCGCCGGTATGCGCCACCGACGCGATCATGCGTTGCATCAGTACGTCGGCATGGGCGGTGACGGACAGATTGAAGCGGAAAAACTTGTGCAGCGCATCCATGGCGACCGGCGCCGACGCGCCCAGGCCGAAGAAGTGGATCTGCCGCGCCTGAATCAACAGGTCCACGGCCTTGCTGATCAGGGCCGGGTCCAGGGCCTGACAGGCGCTGTCCAGCGAGGCAATGGCGCTGCCAAAGATCTTCTGCGTGTAGGCCTCAGGGTTATCATCGGCTTCCACGGCGCGGCTGACATACGCCGCACCGCTGGCCAAACTTTGCGCCAGCTGCAATTTAAGTTCAGGGTAACCGCTGACACCGAACGAACGGCAGAAACGGTTGACCGTCGGTTCACTGACCGAGGCGGCTTGGGCGAGGGCTGCGATAGAGAAGCGGGTCGCCTGCTGCGGGTTGAGCAGGATGACCTCGGCGACTTTTTTCTCAGCCTTGTTCAATTCTTCGAGGCGGTTCCGGATTTGTTCCAGAAGATTTCGCACGCGGTCCATTCAGTCTTTCCTTCGGGCGACGATGCAAATAAAGGGCGGTAACCCATCGACGAGTGGCCCTTTGCGGTGGCCTATCCTACTGAGGGTAGCTGAACACCACCACTCGGAATGCGTATTTTGGGAAAATGTTGTGGTTATTACTACATTTTTCCTTGAGTGATGCCTTGAAAAAAGGTATTTGTAGCTTAACTTGATAAAAGAACAAACATCATGCCTTTGATAACCGTAGAACCCTGCACCTTTGCCCTGTTTGGCGCCTTGGGTGATCTGGCGCTGCGCAAGTTATTTCCTGCACTCTATCAACTCGATGGCGCCGGGCTCCTGCACGACGACACGCGCATCCTGGCATTGGCCCGTGAAGCCGGGTCCGAGCAAGAGCACCTGGCCCATATCGAAAAAGAACTGCGTAAATACGTCGGCAATGAACTGGATGAAGCCGTGGCAGCGCGCTTCCTCGCACGCCTGGCCTACGTGCACGTCGATTTCATGAACGCCGATGACTACGTCATCCTGGCCGCAAAAGTCGGTGCCGAACAACGTCTGATCGCCTATTTCGCCACGCCTGCGGCGGTGTATGGCGCCATCTGCGAAAACCTGGCCAAGGTCGGCCTGGCGGAAAACACCCGAGTCGTGCTGGAAAAACCCATCGGTTCGGACCTGGAATCCTCGCGCAAGGTCAACGACGCCGTGGCGCAGTTTTTCCCGGAAAACCGCACGTACCGCATCGACCACTACCTGGGCAAAGAGACCGTCCAGAACCTGATTGCCCTGCGTTTCGCCAACAGCCTGTTCGAAACCCAGTGGAACCAGAACTACATCTCCCACGTGGAAATCACCGTGGCCGAGCAAGTTGGTATCGAAGGCCGTTGGGGTTACTTCGACAAGGCCGGCCAACTGCGGGACATGATCCAGAACCACTTGCTGCAACTGCTCTGCCTGATTGCCATGGACCCGCCGGCCGACCTGTCCGCCGACAGCATCCGTGACGAGAAGGTCAAGGTACTCAAGGCCCTGGCGCCGATCAGTCCGGAAGGCTTGACCACTCAAGTGGTGCGCGGCCAATACATCGCCGGCTACAGCGCCGGCAAGCCGGTGCCGGGTTACCTGGAAGAAGAAAACTCCAACACCCAGAGCGACACCGAAACGTTCGTCGCCCTGCGTGCCGATATTCGTAACTGGCGTTGGGCCGGGGTGCCGTTCTACCTGCGCACCGGCAAACGCATGCCGCAAAAACTGTCGCAGATTGTCATCCACTTCAAAGAACCCTCGCACTACATTTTCGCGCCCGAGCAGCGCCTGCAGATCAGCAACAAACTGATCATTCGCCTGCAGCCGGACGAAGGTATTTCCTTGCGTGTGATGACCAAGGAGCAGGGCCTGGACAAGGGCATGCAACTGCGCAGCGGCCCGCTGCAACTGAATTTTTCCGACACCTATCGCAGCGCGCGGATCCCCGATGCCTACGAGCGGTTGTTGCTGGAAGTGATGCGCGGCAATCAGAACCTGTTTGTTCGCAAAGATGAAATCGAAGCCGCGTGGAAATGGTGTGACCAGTTGATCGCCGGGTGGAAAAAATCCGGTGATGCGCCCAAGCCGTATGCGGCCGGGTCCTGGGGGCCGATGAGCTCGATTGCACTGATCACGCGGGATGGGAGGTCTTGGTATGGCGATATCTGAATTGAAACTGCCTCAGGGTGTAACAGCCCATGAGTACCGCTCGCCGACGTTGCTGGCGGATGGCTTGGCCCATGACGTGGCTGGGCAATTGCGCACGGCCATCAGCGCCCGTGGCGCGGCCACGTTGGTGGTGTCCGGTGGTCGCAGCCCCGTGGCGTTTTTCCAGAACCTGGCCAAGCAAGACCTGGACTGGTCCAACGTCACCATCACCCTGGCCGATGAGCGTTGGGTGCCGGTTGAGCATGCTGACAGCAATGCCGGCCTGCTGAAGAAATACCTGCTGCAAGGGCCGGCGGCCAAGGCCACGTTCCTCAGCCTGTACAACGTTGCCGCAAATCTGGAAGACGCCGCCGAACTGGCCGATCGCCAGTTGGCCGAGCTGCAAGCCATTGATGTGCTGGTACTGGGCATGGGCGATGACGGCCACACCGCATCGCTGTTTCCCAACAGCCCGAACCTGAGCGAAGCATTGAAAGCTGATGGCACCCGCCGTTGCTGGCCGATGCTGGCCCCGACCGTGCCGCACCAGCGCCTGACCATGAGTCGTGCACTGCTGGCCACGGCCCACTACACCGTGCTGTCGATTTCCGGCAGCTCGAAATTGACCACCTTGAGCGCCGCGCTGGCCAGTGACGACGTTGCTGCCATGCCGATTCGCGCGTTTTTGCAACCTACTTTAGAGATTTACTGGTGCCCATGAGCCAAGGATCAGCCGCTATGAAAAGCCCTCAATCGACCGTGTCCATGGCGGATAAAGTTGCCCTGATCGACAGCCTCTGCGCCAAGGCGCGGATCCTGCCGGTGATTACCATCGCCCGCGAACAGGACATCCTGCCGTTGGCCGATGCCCTGGCAGCCGGTGGCTTGACCGCATTGGAAGTGACCCTGCGTTCCGAGTTCGGCCTCAAGGCCATTCAGGTACTGCGTGAGCAACGCCCTGAACTGTGCACCGGTGCCGGCACCGTACTCGATCGTCATATGCTCGAAGCGGCGGAAGTGGCCGGCTCGCAATTTATCGTCACCCCAGGCATTACCCGCGACCTGCTGGAAGCCTCCGTGCACAGCCCGATCCCGTTGCTGCCAGGCATCAGCAATGCCTCAGGCATCATGGAAGGCTATGGCCTGGGTTATCGCCGCTTCAAGCTGTTCCCGGCTGAAGTCAGCGGCGGCGTGGCGGCCATCAAGGCCCTCGGCGGCCCGTTCGGCGAAGTGAAATTCTGCCCGACCGGCGGCGTGGGTCCGGCCAACATCAAACACTACATGGCGTTGAAAAACGTGATGTGCGTGGGCGGTAGCTGGATGCTGGACCCGGAATGGGTCAAGAACGGCGACTGGGCACGCATCCAGGAAGTCACCGCACAGGCGCTGGCGCTGCTGGACTGATCTGATTTACCGAATCGTTGTTGCTGTGCTTAACGGCATTTTTGCGGTGCACTTGGTCGGTGTGCCGCTTTTTTTTGCCTGCGAAAAACTCGAATCCGATACCGATTAATGTGGGAGCGGGCTTGCTCGCGAATGCGCTGGTTCAGTTGGCATATTCGTTGACTGACACACCGTATTCGCGAGCAAGCCCGCTCCCACACAAGCCAGCTCCCACATTTTTAATCCGCGTTTAGTTCAGTGATCGCTTTGACCAGTACACCGATATCCGCCGCCGACGTCACCAACCCCGGCGTCACTCGAATACACGTGCCAAACGCTGCCCCGACACGGGTAGTGGTGAACAGGTCGTACTCCTTGAGCAACCGGTCCGCCATCGCCTGCTGATCCCGGCCAATGAACTTGAATGCCGTGATCCCGCAATACAGCCGTGGGTCATCCGACGTCAGCACCTCTATCCCGGGCAATTGACGCACCTGGCTCACCCATAAGTCGCGCAGGTAATTGACGCGCGCGCCCTTGGCCGCCGAGCCACCCAATGAGCAGTGTTCCTCCAGCACCAGCGGCAAGGTCATCAGGGCTGGAAAGTTCGGCGTGCTGTAGGGCGTACGAGCGCGCACGTCGCTGGCGGGATAGTGGAACTCGCCCATGTCCGGGTCGATATCCGCCAGGCGCTCAGGGGCTATATAGAGAAAGCCCAGGGTCAGCGGTGCGCCGATCCATTTATGCAGGTTGAAGCCGGCGAACTGAATGCCCAGTTCGGCAAGGTTGAACTCGATCTGGCCCAGGGCATGGGCACCGTCGAGTATCACGTCGACGCCATGCGCGCGTGCGGCGCTGGCGATTGCCGCGACCGGCATCACCAGCCCGGTACGGTGGGTGACGTGGGTGAGGGCCATCAGTTTGAGGCGCGGGTACCGCGCGAACGCATCGCGATACGTCTGCACCAGGCTGTCGACAGTGGCCGGGTGCGTGTGGGACACCTCGATCACCTCCACGCCCCGATAGCCTGCCAGCCAGCGCATCGCACCTTTGACCGTGTCGTATTCGAGGTCGCTGATCAGCACCTGGTCGCCCGGTTGCAGGCCGTTGTAGTTGCGGATCAATGACTGCAACGCTTCGGTGGCATTGCGGGTGAAGGCAATTGCCTCTGGGTCGGCGTCAATCAGCCCGGCCAGTTGGCGAAGGATCTCGACGTTTTGACCTTGCTCGAACCGTTGGCGCACATACAACGAGTTGCTGCGATTGATAAATGCAACGTGCTCCAGGTACTGCGCTCGTACTGCGCGGCTCATGCGCCCGAAATAGCCGTTTTCCAGATTGATCGGGCCAGGCTCCAGCTCATAGTGCTGGGCAATGGCCTGCCAGTGGCGTTCGTTATCTGCGTTCCTTGGCATGGCATTGGCTCTTAATGGCGAGGGGCGGGTTTGCCGTGTTTTACGCGCAGCGGTTCCAAGAGTTCGGACAGGCCGTTGTGGTCGATTTCCTGCATCAATGCCAGCAAACCGCCCAGCTCGCCGTGGGGGAAACCTTCACGGGCAAACCAGTTCAGGTAGGGGCCGGGCAGGTCGGCGATGATCCGTCCCTTGTATTTGCCGAAGGGCATTTCACGGGTGATCAGCAGTTCGAGTTTTTCGGGGTTCATGGGCTTCAGTGTTTGAGTCGAGACCTTGGAAAATACAGGCATTCTGCATGAAGGCCAAATGACAGATCATGCAAATAACGTACATACAGATGGTTCATTAATTTTTAAGTCATTGAAAAATAAAGAAAAATACTTTTTTAAAAACTTGGCACGGGCGCTGCAATCATTAAGACACGTTTCTTAACCCGCACAAGGAATTGAAAAATGACTGACATCAATAAAGAATCGATCTCCGTACTGAACGACCTGATCGAGACCAGCAAAGACGGCCAGAAAGGCTTCGCGACCTGTGCTGAAGACATCAAGCACCCAGAGCTCAAAGCCCTGTTCGTCAAGCGCTCCACCGACTGCGCCACCGCTGCCGTCGAATTGCAGACCGCTGTTAAAGCCCTGGGCGGCGACCCGGAAAAGTCCGGTTCGGTTGCCGGCGCCTTGCACCGTGGCTGGGTCGACGTGAAGTCGCTGGTTACCGGTAAAGATGAAGAGGCTGTCCTGAACGAAGCCGAGCGCGGTGAAGACCACGCACTGAAGGCTTACAAGGAAGCGATCGAGAAGATCAACAAGCACAACCTGCTGGGTATTCGTGACCTGGTAGAGCGTCAGTTCCACGGCGCACAACGCAACCACGACCAGGTGAAAGCCCTGCGTAACCAGGCTCGCGCTCAGTCGTAAGACCTGCTGTGTAACAAATGTGGGAGCGGGCTTGCCCGCGAAGACGGTGGGTCAGTCAACCTCTCAGGTGACTGACCCACCGCTTTCGCGAGCAAGCCCGCTCCCACATGTGCTTGGTATTAACCTTGACGCTGCAATCAGCCGATGCTGATCGGCGGCAACTCGGTCAAGGTCACGACCTGCTGCTTGCGTGGCGCGAGGATTTCCGCCTCGCCATCGACCACCAGCTCATCGCGCTGGTTGAATACACGGGTGGCAATGCGCACGCGAAATTTTGGCAACTTTTCGAGGATTTCCAGACGCACGGTCAGGGTGTCGCCGATTTTTACCGGCTTCTGAAAAGTCATCTGCTGGCCGATATAAATGGTGCCCGGCCCAGGCAACTCGCAGGCAACCGCCGCACTGATCAGGGCGCCGCTGAACATGCCGTGGGCGATACGCTCCTTGAACATGGTTGCTTTGGCGTACTCGGCATCCAGGTGCACGGGGTTATGGTCGCCGGACATGGCGGCGAACAACTGGATATCGCGCTCCTCGACGGTCTTGCTGTAGCTGGCGGTCTGGCCGACTTCGAGGGCTTCGTACGGGGTGTTGGTAACCTGAGTCATCTAAAGGTACATCCTGTGGCTAATCGCTAATTTAATTGGCTGATTCTAAGGTATTGATTTTAAACGTAAATTTATTCGCAGCGGGTCGGCCTGTGCAGCGCCAGTGTCTGGTCGAGCCATGTCAGTACATCCGCTGTGACTTCATCGCGGTTGGTTTCGTTGAACACTTCATGACGCGCCTGCGGGTAGATATTCAGTTGCAGGTTCTGGCAGCCGGCCTCGCGCAGTGCGTGGGCCAGGTTTTTGAGACGCTTGCCTTCACTCACCGGATCACATTCTCCGCCCATCACCAGGATCGGCAGGCCCGGGACGATCTGCTCGAGATTGGACGCTTTGCTGATTTGCTGCAAGCCGCCCAACAAGTCGATCCATAGCTGGTTGGTGCAGCGGAAACCACACAGCGGATCGTTGATGTACTTATCGACTTCATTCGGGTCGCGGCTGAGCCAATCAAACGCCGTGCGGTTGGGCTTGAACGCCTTGTTGAACGAGCCGAATGACAGGAACTCGATCAGTGCGCTGCGCCCGCGCAAGCCCTGGCGTGCCCGTTCGAGGCGAGCGATCACCCCGGCGGCGCGGTACAGCGCCACAGGCTGGAAGTTTGAACCGCTGAGAATCACCCCCTTCAAGCTGGCGCTGTGGTGCAACAGGTAGGCCTGGGCGATATAGCTGCCCATGCTGTGCCCCAGCAGAATGATCGGCAGCCCGGGCTGCTGTTGGCCGATGTGCTGGTTGAGGCTGGCAAGGTCGCCGACTACCTTGTTCCACCCATCCTTCTCGGCGTAGAGCCCCAGTGTGCCCTCGTCGGCGGTGCGGCCATGACCGCGCTGATCCAGCGCATACACGCCATAGCCGGCTGTGCACAACGCGTCGGCCAGGCCTGCATAACGCCCGCTGTGCTCGGCCATGCCGTGGGACAACATGATCATGGCCTTGGCGGGGCCTTCCGGCAGCCATTGATTGACGTACAGGCGGCTGCGGTCATTCGCGGTCAGCCAGAAGGTGCTGTGGTTCATGGCGCTTCCTTTGCTCGAGGTCGTTGCAGTGTATAGCTCATCCCCAGGCTTGCATCTGATCTGTGCAGGCCCTTGTAGGAAGATTCACGCAATTGATGACGCTGTTTCCTGTATTTGCCTGATTGGCTATAGCTGCTAACGTCCCCAAAGCTCCGCTTTTTATAGCAGCCTGCTTTTTACAGCTGCAGCGGCCGGACACACTCAGGTAAGAGGACAAGAATAATGCAACCTGATTTCTGGAATGACAAACGCGCGGCGGGCGTTCCCAATGACATCGACCTCAGCACCTACAGGTCGGTGATCGAAGTCTTCGAACGTTCCTGCAAGGCCTTTGCCGACCGTCCGGCATTCAGCAACATGGGCATCACCCTGACCTACGCTGAGCTTGAGCGCCAGAGTGCGGCGTTCGCCAGCTACCTGCAACAGCACACCGACCTCAAGCCTGGCGAGCGCATTGCGGTGCAGCTGCCCAACGTGCTGCATTACCCGATTGCGGTGTTTGGCGCGTTGCGCGCCGGGCTCATCGTGGTCAACACCAACCCCTTGTACACCCCGCGCGAGATGCGCCACCAGTTCAAGGACGCTGGTGTGCGTGCGCTGGTCTACCTCAACCTGTTCGGTTCGCGCGTGCAGGAAGTGTGTACCGATACCGAGATCGACTACCTCATCGAAGCCAGGATGGGCGACTTCATGCCGGCCGCCAAGGGCTGGCTGATCAACACCGTGGTCGACAAGGTGAAGAAAATGGTCCCGGCCTACCACCTGCCACGGGCGGTATCGTTCAAGCGCGCGTTGCGCATGGGCGCAGGGCAGGGCCTGATTCGGCATCCGGTGACCCTGGATGACATCGCGGTGCTGCAATACACCGGCGGCACCACTGGACTGGCCAAGGGCGCGATGCTCACCCATGGCAACCTGGTCGCCAATATGCAGCAGGCGCGGGCGTGCATGTCCCAACTCACCGACGACGGCCAGCCGCTGGTGAAAGAAGGCCAGGAGGTGATGATCGCGCCGCTGCCGCTGTACCACATCTATGCATTTACGGCGAACTGCATGTGCATGATGGTGACCGGCAACCACAACGTGCTGATCACCAACCCGCGGGACATCGGCGGTTTTATCAAGGAACTGAAAAAGTGGCGGTTCTCCTGCCTGTTGGGGCTGAACACGCTGTTTGTAGCGCTGATGGATCACCCGGACTTCAAGACCCTGGATTTTTCCCACCTCAAGATCACCAATTCCGGCGGCACGGCACTGGTCAAGGCCACCGCCGAGCGCTGGAAAGCGTTGACCGGTTGTTCCATCGGCGAAGGCTACGGCCTGACCGAAACCTCACCGGTGGCCAGCACCAACCCGTATGGTAGCCAGTCGCGCCTGGGAACCGTGGGTGTTCCAGTGCCGGGCACGGCGATGAAAGTTATCGACGACGAAGGGCGCGAGCTGCCTTTGGGTGAGCGCGGCGAGCTGTGCATCAAGGGGCCGCAGGTGATGAAGGGCTACTGGCAGCAACCGGTAGCCACCGCCGAGACCTTGGACGCTGAGGGTTGGCTGAAAACCGGTGACATCGCGGTGATCGATGCCGATGGGTTCGTGAGCATTGTTGATCGCAAGAAAGACCTGATCATCGTCTCGGGCTTCAACGTGTACCCCAACGAGATCGAAGACGTGGTGATGGCCCACCCGGCGGTAGCCAACTGCGCCGTGATCGGCGTACCGGATGATCGCACGGGGGAGGCGGTGAAGCTGTTTGTGGTGGCGCGTACGCAGGGCGTCAGCCTTGAGGAACTGAAGGCATACTGCAAGACCAATTTCACCGGGTACAAGGTGCCCAAGCATATTGTGTTGCGCGAGTCGTTGCCGATGACGCCGGTAGGCAAGATTCTGCGGCGGGAGCTGCGCGACATCGCTTGATATGAAGTGCGTTTAAAAAATGTGGGAGCGGGCTTGTTCGCGAATGCGGTGTATCAGTCACCAGATGTATCGACTGAAGCGCCGCATTCGCGAGCAAGCCCGCTCCCACATTGTTATTTATTGTGCTGAAAGGCGCATTCCAGAGCGATTTTAAGCGTTATAGAATCTTTGCTCTAAAAATGACTACTGCATGTTCTTGAGTCATGTTTATGACTGTAGGGCCCTCTTTTGGCTCTAGGCGGCCCTTGGCAAAGCTGCTACTCTCGGCGCGCTTTGTGACTTCTCGGCCTGCTTGAAAGCGCCAGACTCACCTTAAAAAAACATACACCAATAATAATCGCATCAAATGCGATGATGAATTCGCGTCGCTGAGGAGTGGGCTTCCATGAACGAAGACTTTTGGAAGGATAAGTACCCCGCCGGGATTGCTGCAGACATCAATCCAGACGAGTATCAAAATATTCAGGCGGTACTGAAACAGTCCTGCCAGCGCTTCGCCAACAAACCGGCTTTCAGCAACCTGGGCAAGACAATCACCTACGGTGAACTGTACGAATTGTCCGGCGCTTTCGCCGCCTACCTGCAACAGCATACCGACTTGAAGCCTGGCGATCGAATCGCCGTGCAACTGCCCAACGTCCTGCAATACCCGGTCGCCGTGTTCGGCGCCATTCGTGCGGGCCTGATCGTGGTCAACACCAACCCGCTGTACACCGCGCGGGAAATGGAACACCAATTCAATGATTCCGGAGCCAAGGCTCTGGTTTGCCTGGCCAACATGGCGCACCTGGCTGAAAAAGTCGTGCCCAAGACCGTCGTCAAGCACGTGATCGTCACCGAAGTCGCTGACCTGTTGTCGCCGTTCAAGCGCCTGCTGATCAACAGCGTCATCAAGTACGTGAAAAAAATGGTCCCGGCGTATCACTTGCCCAAGGCGATCAAGTTCAACGACGTGCTGGCCAAGGGGCACGGCCAACCGGTCAATGATGCCAGCCCGGCCAGCGGCGATGTCGCCGTGCTGCAATACACCGGCGGCACCACCGGCGTGGCCAAGGGCGCAATGCTCACCCACCGCAACCTGGTTTCCAACATGTTGCAGTGCAAGGCGCTGATGGGCTCCAACCTCAATGAAGGTTGCGAGATCCTGATCACGCCGCTGCCGCTTTACCACATCTATGCCTTCACCTTTCATTGCATGGCGATGATGCTGATCGGCAACCACAACATTCTGATCAGCAACCCGCGCGACTTGCCGGCGATGGTCAAGGAACTGTCGAAGTGGAAGTTCAGCGGCTTTGTCGGCCTGAACACTCTGTTTGTGGCGCTGTGCAACAACGAAGGCTTCCGCAAGCTGGACTTCTCCGCGCTCAAAGTCACCCTGTCCGGCGGTATGGCGCTGCAACTGGCAGCGGCCGAGCGTTGGAAAGACGTGACGGGCTGCAATATTTGCGAAGGTTACGGCATGACCGAAACCAGCCCGGTGGCGACGGTCAACCCGATCCAGAACATCCAGATCGGCACCATCGGCATTCCGGTGCCCTCTACCGTGTGCAAAGTCATCACCGATGACGGCGTCGAACTGGCCCTGGGTGAAATCGGCGAGCTGTGCGTCAAAGGCCCACAGGTGATGAAAGGCTACTGGCAGCGTGAAGACGCTACCGCCGAGATCCTCGACAGCGAAGGCTGGTTGAAGACCGGCGACATCGCGATCATCCAGCCGGATGGCTACATGCGCATTGTCGACCGCAAGAAAGACATGATTCTGGTCTCCGGTTTCAACGTCTACCCGAACGAGCTGGAAGATGTGCTGGCGACCCTGCCGGGCGTGCTGCAGTGTGCGGCCATTGGCGTGCCTGACGAAAAATCCGGGGAGCACATCAAGATCTTCATCGTGGTCAAGCCAGGGGCTACCCTGACCAAGGACCAGGTGATGGAACACATGCGCGCCAATGTCACCGGCTACAAGGTGCCCAAGGCCGTTGAGTTCCGTGATGCGCTGCCGACCACCAACGTGGGCAAGATCCTGCGCCGTGAGTTGCGCGATGAAGAGCTGAAGAAGCTGGGCCTCAAAAAGTAACCCAATAAAAAAACCCGCCATGCGGGGTTTTTTAATGCCTGGATTGGAATGCAATCCAGTGTGGGAGCGGGCTTGCCTGCGATGGCGGTACATCAGTCATTGCCGGGCTGGCTGACCCACCGCTATCGCAGGCAAGCCAGCTCCCACAGTATTTGACCAAGTTGCTACACGGCAAACTGCGCGAAGCTCACACCCGCACCGGCCGGGCGCACATCTTTCAGGAACGAATCCTTGTCGGCGCTCAGCTCCAGGGTGATCTCCGGCTTGCGCTTGTTCGCATTGCGCACCACCAGCCCTTCAAGCTTTTCACGCAGGAACGCAGTCGGCACCTTCAGGTGCAGCAACTGGTCAGTCTCGGCGTTGTGCATCAGCAGGTGAATCCACTCGTACTGGCCCACACCAATACGCACGACCGGCAGGTCGAACCACCAGATGTTGCGTTTGCTGTCCAGGTCGGTGAAGTGGCAGTTGTTGACGCCGAGTACGGCACCGCCCAGTTCCTGGTTTCTGCGGGCGATGGCCTGTGCTTTATTGAGTTTCATAACCTTCCTACGGGATCTGTTATTCAGCGATATAGCCTGAATGTGCCGGGCATTCTCGTGGGTTGGCGGCAAAACATAAAGCCAAACCTGCAACGGATGCGCAAATGCTCGATGAAATGCCCACTGAAAAATAATTGAAACTCTGTGCAACCGCTTCGGGTCAATCTTTACGTAATGACCCAAACCCTTGATTGTTCTTTCGGAGAAATACCATGAGCAGCACATCGGATAAGGCAAAAGGTTTGAAAGATGAACTCGTCGGCAACATCAAGCAAGGCGCCGGCAAAGTCACCGGCAAGGACAAGCTGCGCGCTGAAGGTGTCGTGCAGGAGAAGAAAGGTCAGGTCGAAAAAGCCATCGGTGATACCAAAGATGCGGTAAAAAAAGCCGTCAAGTAACCCTGAATCGCTGGCTGTGTTCGTGCAGCCCGACGGCCATCCACGGATGGCCGTTTTTATGTCGTACGTTGCAACTAAAATCTCGTCATTGTTTCAAAGTCGCCAAATAGGCTACTTTTGATGTAGAAAACGGCCCCTGAGTCGCCCACGACCTCACCCTTTTATGCGGCGAAAGGAGACGCTATGATTTTTCCGGTACTAGACGGCCTCAAGCTCCACAAAGTGTTGATGCGCACCGTCACAGAGTTTATCGATGACGAAATGCCCACCTACGCCTCGGCACTGGCCTACCAGATGCTGTTCTCGTTGTTTCCCTTTTTGTTGTTCCTCATTGCCCTGATCGGTTTCCTGCACCTGCCGGACTTCTTCACCTGGCTGCGTATGCAGTCGGAACTGGTGTTGCCGCCCCAGGCCCTTGAACAGGTCAACCCGGTGATCGACCAGTTGCAGCAATCCAAGGGTGGCTTGCTGTCCGTCGGTATCGTGATCGCCTTGTGGACCGCTTCGGCCGGTGTACGGCTGATGATGAGTGCGATGAACGCCGCCTACGACGTGGTCGAAGGCCGGCCGATCTGGAAGCGTTTCCCGCTGTCGATTTTCTATACCGTCGGCATCGCCGGCATGCTGCTCGCCGCCGCTGCGCTGATGGTGCTCGGCCCGCAGGTGATGGGGTGGCTCGCCGGGCAGATCGGCATGCAGGAATTCGTGGTCACGTTATGGACCATCCTGCGCTGGCCGCTGATCGTGATTCTGTTGATGTTCTCCGTAGCCCTCATGTACTACGTGATGCCTGATGTGCAGCAGAAATTCCGCTTCATCACACCCGGCTCGGTGCTGGCCGTGGTGGTGTGGATTATCGCCTCCCTGGGTTTTGGCTACTACGTCAAAACCTTCGCCGACTACAACGCCATGTATGGCAGTATCGGCGCGATCATCGTCCTGCTCCTGTACTTCTATATTTCCGCCGCCGTGCTGTTGCTCGGGGCCGAGATGAATGCCGTGATCGAACACATGTCGGCCGAAGGCAAGGACCCGGGGGAAAAGGAGTTCGATGAAAACACGCACACGGATGAAAAACAGCACGTCTCAGGCCTAGGCCGGGACCACTCCAAGCCCACTACCGACGAAGTCTGATCGATGATCCGTGAAATCCTGAAAATGGGCGACGAGCGCCTGCTGCGCATCGCGCCACCGGTTCCGCCGGAAATGTTCGACAGCCCCGAGCTGTGGCAATTGATTGATGACATGTTCCAGACCATGGAAAGCGTCGGCGGCGTCGGCCTGGCCGCCCCGCAGATCGGCGTCGACCTGCAACTGGTGATCTTTGGTTTCGAGGCCAGTGAACGTTACCCGGAGGCGCCTCCGGTGCCGCAGACCATTTTGATCAACCCGTTGATTACGCCGCTCAGCCCGGTACTGGAAGAAGGTTTTGAAGGCTGCCTGTCCGTGCCCGGTCTGCGTGGTGCGGTGGACCGTTACCAGCAGATCCGCTACGAGGGTTTTGATCCCAAGGGGGCGCCCATCGTGCGCGTCGCCGAGGGCTTCCATGCGCGGGTGGTGCAGCATGAATGTGACCACCTGATCGGCCGGTTGTACCCGTCGCGGATTACCGACTTCAGCAAGTTCGGGTTTATCGAAGTGATGTTTCCGGACATGGACCCGAATGCTGACGAGTAACGCTCAGCCATACTGAGATCGAAAATGTGGGAGCGGGCTTGCTCGCGAAAGCGGTGTATCAGTCACCGAATACATTGACTGACACTCCGCTTTCGCGAGCAAGCCCGCTCCCACATTGGGATAGCATTTCAAACCGAACTATTTGACCGGTTTAACAAACCGCAACGTCATCCGGTCCGACTCCCCAATCGCCAGGTATCTGGCCTTGTCCTGCTCCCCCAACTTCAATGTCGGCGGCAACGTCCAGACGCCACCCGGATAATCCTTGGTGTCCTTGGGGTTGGCATTCACTTCGCTCTGCCCAGCCAGCTTGAACCCGGCATCGGTCGCCAGTTTCACCACTTGGGCCGTGGTCAGGTAACCACTGTCCTTGATCGCTGCCAGGTCCGCCCCGTCCTTGGCCCGGTGATCTTCCACACCCAGCACGCCGCCCGGTTTGAGCACCGTGTAAAACGCACTGAACGTGGCGTCTGCGGTATCGGCCGCTACCCAGTTATGCACGTTGCGAAAAGTCAGCACGGCGTCGGCCGAAGCAGGTTTGCCGAACACTGGCGCCTTAGGGTCGAACTCCACCACTTGGGCCTTGGCATAGCGCGTCGGGTCGGCGGCGAATTTCTTTTTCAGGTTCTCTTCGGAGGTACGCGCATAAGCGCTGCTGCTGGCTGCCTGCACGGCGGCGATGTAATGCCCGTGGTCCTTGAGCAGCGGCGCCAGCACTTCGCTGTACCAGCCGGCGCCGGGGGTGATTTCGATCACCGTCTGCCTGGCGCCCAAGCCGAAGAACGCCAGGGTTTGCTGCGGGTGACGATAGCCGTCGCGCGCGCTGTTGGCCGGGTCGCGCCAACTGCCGGCAAGCACGCTGGTGTATTGCTCGGCGGTAATCGGCGCATCAGCTGCCTGGCTGAAGGTGGGCGCGAGGAGGGCGGTGAGGGACAGAGCTGCAAGCGTCGTTTTCATGATCATCCTGTAAAGGGCCACTGTGCCGTCGAGGCTAGCATGGGCTCTGGACCGGCTGATCACACATTATTCGAGGTCGACCTTTGCGTTGGTTATAAGCCCCATCGCGATCATTGGCTTGTTACGTTTGTAGCGCACCAACCGCTCGCTGAGGGATTGCGGCAGCAGCGTATCCTGAGTGAACCCCATGCGCTGATACATACCTTCCAGGTCGGGATGGCACAGCAGCCAGACGCACCCCTGCACATCGGCCACCGCCTGCAGAATCAAGCGCGCCGCCAGCCCTTGGCCGCGATAAGCCGGGTCGACAAACACCGCGGTCAGCCACTGCCCACCCACCACAGGCGAGAGGCACAACCCGGCCACAATCTCGCCGTCCCGCGCTACCCATAAACGCCCACCTTTCATGGCCTTCATCGACGAATCATGGCGGCGGTAAAACTTGTTCAGCAGCGGCCACAGCGGCTCTGCCAGCGGTTCGATGTGCAGTTCAGGCATGGTGTTTGGGCAACATTCTCAAGGGCCGGGGATTATAAGCGCCTTCTGCCGTGCAATAGGTGGTATACCCAGTGTTACATCCCCTTTCAGTGGAGCATGCATCATGGCCAAAGGTATGGATTCAAAGAAAGCCGCGAAGAAAAAACCGGCAAAAACCGCCGATGAAAAACGCGCGGACAAGAAAACCAAGAAATCCGAGTCAGGCCTGTTCGGTCACTGAGTTACAAGCTTAGAACCAAACGATCTGCAAGATTTTCCCGCCTCAAGGCACAGAGCAGGAAACACCTGCTCTGAGCTGCCGATGGCCAACTACCTTGATCTGACCCAGCGCCGGGAAATCGAAGCCCTGGCGCAAAGTTTTACTGCAAAAACCGAATGGCCGACCTGGCTGCTGTTGATCGGCGTGTATACCGGCTGGTTCGCCGTAATACTCGGCAGCCATTGGCTCGGCCTGTGGCTCAGCACCCTGTTGCTGATTCCTTTGGTGACGCTGTGGCTATCGGTGCAACACGAGCTGCTCCACGGCCATCCTACCCGCTCCCTTCTCGTGAACAAACTGCTCGGCTACGCGCCCTTTGCCGTGTGGTACCCCTATACGCTGTATCGCAACAGCCACCTGCTGCACCACAACGATGAAGACCTGACCCTGCCGGGCATCGACCCGGAAAGCCGCTACCTCAATCAACAGCAATGGGACGCCAGCTCGTTGTTCGAACGAGGTGTGCATTGGCTGACCAAAACCGTGCTCGGCCGCTTCGTGTTGGCCGCGCCGCTGGCGATTGGCCGGTTGGCGCGCCATGAGTTCCAGCGCCTGCCGCAGGTGTGGCCGATGTGGCTGGCCCACGGCGCCGTGACCGTATTGATGCTGAGCTTTATCGCCCACTACAGCGCACTGCCGGTGTGGCACTACCTGCTGCTGGTCACTGTGCCGGCCTTGTCCCTGGCGTCGATCCGTTCCTACTATGAACACCGCCCGCACCTGCAACCGGCGCAGCGCACCGTGCTCAACGAAGCGGCCTGGCCGTGGACGTGGCTGTTCCTCAATAACAACCTGCACCTGGTGCACCATGACTTGCCGAAATTGCCCTGGTACTGGCTGCCCACGGTCTACCGCGCCCGCCGCGAACAGTGGGTGGCGCGCAGCGGCGGCTTTCTGGTGCAGGGTTATGGCCAGTTGATCAGCCGCCACGGCCTTAAGGCCATCGACAGCCCCCGGCACCCTTTTGCGTGAGAGACGACCATGAGTGACCACTACGCCGAGCTGCAAATGTATGTCGCGCCCGAAGCGGTGCAGCACGCCAACCAGCGCTGGCTGGCACGCATCTTCGAGCGCCTGAACCTGACCCGTCGTAACGCCGACCACCTCGACCTGCCCAGCCTGTGGCTGTCCCCTGATTTGCTCGTCAGCCAAACCTGCGGCTACCCGTTGATAACCCAACTGCGCGGCAAGGTGCGCGTGATCGGTCGCCCGCGCTATGAGTTGGACCACAGCAGCCATGGCGAGCATTGCAGCCTGCTGCTCACCCGCAACGCCAACCCGCACACCCAACTGGCGGACTTCTACAACAGCCGCGGCGTGATCAACGGCCACGATTCCAACAGCGGCATGAACCTGCTGCGCGAACGCCTGGCGCCGTTGCAACGCGACGGTCGTTTCTTCGCCAGCGTCGGCATCAGCGGTGCCCACCGCGAAAGCTTGCGCTGGCTGCGCGAAGACCGCGCTGATCTTGCCGCCATCGACAGCGTCACCTACGACTACTTCGCCCGTTTCGCCCCGCAGGAAGTGGCGGGGCTGCGCATTGTCACTCACAGCGCGCCGAGCCCGACCTTGCCCTACATCGGGCCGTTGAGCCTGAGCGATGAGCAGGTGATGCGAATTCGTGAGGCGATGAACCTGGCATTGCAGGATTTACCGGATGTCGTCGAAACGCTGGGGATACAGGCAGTCCTGCCGGCCAGGGAAGATCACTATCAGGTGCTGCTGGACTACCAGCAACGAGCCGCCGGCGTCGGCTATTCAAAGCTTCAATAAGGTTATATAAAAATACCTTTTAAATATTATTAAAGAATAAGCAGCCTTGCTAGGATCGCTCCACCGGAACACCGGACATAACGTGAAACCTACTCAGATGGAGCCACTATGTCCGGCGCCGATATTTCTCACAGCGATTACGTGGGCGGATTGTTCCGCAGTCATTACGACTGGCTGTGCAGCCGTTTGCACCGTCACCTCGATTCGCGTGCACACGCCGAAGACATCGCCGCCGATACCTTTACCCAGCTCCTGAGTGCGCCGGGCGTGCTGCCGATCCGACAGCCCCGCGCCTTGCTCACCACCATCGCACTGCGCCTGATGTACCAATTGTGGCGGCGCCGTGACCTGGAGCGCGCCTACCTCGATGCCCTGGCTAACGACGAAACTTGCACCGCGCCGTCTCCCGAAGACCTCGCGCAAATATTCCAAGCCCTGCAAGCCATTGACCAGTTGCTCGACGGCTTGCCGGCCAAGGTCAAGGCGACCTTCCTGCTGTCGCAACTCAATGGCCTGACCTACCCAGAGATCACCGCCGAACTGGGGATTTCCCAGCGCTCGGTCAGCGACTACATGGCCCGTGCGTTCAACCGTTGCCTGCGGCTGGGCCTGGAATGAACCGCCGCACCGGCCTGTGGGTGACCGTCAATGCTGCCTGAACACTTCACTCGTTCCCTGTGGAAGCTGGCTTGCCTGCGAAGGCATCACCTCGGTACCCCTGAACAACCGAGGTGCCTGCATCGCAGGCACGCCAGCTTCCACATTGTCCGTGCCCACTTTGAATACGTTGTGAATCGAACCTCCAAGAGGCTACTCATGAGAAACCTAAAAAACCTGCTCGGTGGCTCGCTGCTGGCGCTCGCTGTTCTGACACAGCCAACCCAGGCCGCCGAAGCGGTCAAACCGATCCACTTCGGTGACATCACCTGGGAAAGCGGCAGCCTGATCACCGAAGTGCTGCGCCTGATCGTCGAGAAAGGCTACGGCTTGCCCACTGACACTTTGCCCGGCAGCACCGTGAGCCTGGAAGCCGCCCTGGCCAAGGACGATATTCAGGTGATTGGTGAAGAGTGGGCCGGGCGCAGTCCGGCGTGGGTTAAGGCCGAAGCCGAAGGCAAAGTCTTCGGCTTGGGCGACACGGTCAAAGGCGCCACCGAAGGCTGGTGGGTGCCCGAATACGTGATCAAGGGCGATGCCGAGCGCGGCATCAAACCCCTGGCGCCGGACCTCAAATCAGTGGCCGATCTGGCGCGCTACAAGGATGTGTTCCGCGACCCCGAAGACCCAAGCAAAGGCCGCTTCCTCAACAGCCCCACCGGCTGGACCTCGGAAATCGTCAACAGCCAGAAGCTCAAGGCCTATGGCCTGACCGACACCTTCGTCAACTTCCGCACCGGCTCCGGTGCGGCGCTGGATGCCGAAGTGGCGTCGTCGATCCGCCGCGGCAAACCGGTGTTGTTCTACTACTGGTCGCCGACCCCACTGCTCGGTCGTTTCAAGCTGATCAAGCTGGATGAACCGCCGTTCAACGCCGACGCCTGGAAAACCCTGGCCGACGCCAACAACCCGCACCCCATCGGCACCCGCTCGATGCCGGCGCACCTGGCGATTGGCGTGTCGGCGCCGTTCAAGGCGCAGCACCCGCAACTGGTCACGTTCTTTGAGAAAGTCGACCTGCCGATCGACCTGCTCAACGGCATCCTCGCGCAGATGAGCGAGAAGCGTGAGCCGCCGCGCCAAGTCGCGCTGGCGTTCCTCAAAGAGCAGCCGCAAGTCTGGCAACAGTGGGTGCCAGCGGATGTGGCGGCCAAGGTCAAGGGAGCGCTCTGATGCTGAAAGTCCTCGCTGCGGTCGTTCTCTCGCTGGTTGCCGGTCACGTGTTGGCAGCCGAACCCTCCACGTTGCGCATCGGTTACCAGAAAAGCTCGGTGAGCATGGTGCTGGCCCGTGAGCACAAACTCTTCGAAGAGGCGTTGCCTGGCACCCAGGTGCAGTGGGTCGAATTCCTCGGTGGCCCGCCGCTGATCGAAGCGTTGAACGGTGGCAGCCTGGACATCGGCAATATCGGTGACATCCCGCCGATCTTTGCCCAGGCCGCTGGCATTGATTTGCAGTACTTCGCCGTCGAGCCGAACGACGGCAAGACCGAAGCGGTATTGGTGCCTCAAACCAGCACGATTCAGCACGTGGCCGAACTCAAGGGTAAGCGTGTGGCGCTGCTCAAAGGCTCCAGCGCACACAACCTGTTCCTCAAAAGCCTGCTGCGCGCCGGCTTGCAATGGAAGGATGTGAATGTGGTGTACCTGTCGCCCTCCGACGGCCGCGCCGCGTTTGAGCAAGGTAAGGTGGACGCCTGGGTGGTGTGGGACCCGTACTACTCGGCCGCGGTAGTGGACGGCTCGGCCCGCGTATTGGGGGACGGCCAGGGCCTTAATCCGGCCGGCAGTTTCTTTGTGGTCAGCAGCCCGTTTGCCCGGCAGCACCCGCACGCCATCGCCGCGATTATCAAAACCCTGGCCAAGGCGCAGCGTCTGTCCCTGGACCAACCCGAGCAAAGCATCGCGTTGATGGCCAAGACCCTGGGCCTGCCACCGGCCGTGGTCAAAAGCTACTTCGAACACCGCTCGCCCGCGCCGATTCGCCCATTGGAAGCCATCGACATCGCTAACCAGCAGCGCACTGCCGACCTGTTCTTCGCCAACGGCCTGATCCCGAAAAAGGTCGATGTGCAGCAAATCGTGCTCAAGGCGCCATAGCCTCTTGATCGACGCTAGCGGTATGAAACGCTTTCTCTAAAACAATGCCGTTCAACTGTGGGAGCGGGCTTGCTCGCGAAAGCGGTGTATCAGTCGAAACATTCGTTGGCTGACACTCCGCCTTCGCGAGCAAGCCCGCTCCCACCTGTTTATTTGCATTTCAGATCATGGATTCTCGGCAGCCACCGCAGCAGCCTCGACACCAGCGGTATGAAACGCTTTCTCTAAAACAAAGCCGTTCAACTGTGGGAGCGGGCTTGCCCGCGATAGCGGTGTATCAGTCGAAACATTCGTTGGCTGACACTCCGCCTTCGCGAGCAAGCCCGCTCCCACCTGTTCATTTGCATTTCAGATCATGGATTCTCGGCAGCCACCGCAGCAGCCTCGACACCAGCGGTATGAAACGCTTTCTCTAAAACAACGCCGTTCAACTGTGGGAGCGGGCTTGCTCGCGATAGCGGTGTATCAGTCGAAACATTCGGTGGCTGACACTCCGCCTTCGCGAGCAAGCCCGCTCCCACCTGTTTATTTGCATTTCAGATTATGGATTCTCGGCAGCCAATGCAGCAGCCTCGACGCTAGCGGTATGAAACGCTTTCTCTAAAACAACGCCGTTCAACTGTGGGAGCGGGCTTGCCCGCGAATGCGGTGTATCAGTCGAAACATTCGTTGGCTGACACTCCGCCTTCGCGAGCAAGCCCGCTCCCACATTTTTAATTGCATTTCAGGCCATCAGGCTTCGGCGGCCAGGGCCGCGATAACTGTTTGCCGCTCGCCAATCCGCTGCTGAAACGCAGCCAGCGCCGGCCACTGTTGCAGGTCGATAGCGTGAAACCCCGCCCAGCGCAGCACCACGAACAGGTACGCATCTGCCACCGAGTACTGCGCGCCCAGGAGATAATCCTGGCGCTCCAGGGTCTGCACCAGAATCGCAAAACGCTTGTATACCTTGGCCACGAACATCGCCCGCACATCGCCCTGAATCGCGCCGTTGAAGAAAATCGCCAGCCCGCCATGAATCTCGCTGGCGATAAAGTTCAGCCACTCCTGCAAGCGCACGCGCTCCCAACTGCCATTGGCCGGGGCCAGGTGCGCGGCGGGTTTCAGGTCGGCCAGGTATTGCAGGATCGCACTGGCCTCGGTCAGCACTTCGCCATTGTCCAGTTGCAGCGCCGCCACGTAGCCCTTTGGGTTGATCTGCAGGAAATCGTCGCCGTCGGCCGTGGTTTTAGCCTGGTTATCGACCCGCACCAGGTCGAATGGCAAGGCCAATTCGCGCAACACGATATGGGGGGCGAGAGAACAGGCATTGGGGGAAAAGTACAGTTTCATGAAGAGTGGTTCCTGATCGGTTGTCGTTCATTTGCGCCAGTCTCGCGGGCATGGCACCTTGCGTAAAATTAAACCTTCAGATCCCACCCATAAGGACAGCTACTGCCATGATGAACCTGATGCACTGGCGTTTGCTGGTGGCCGTGGCCGACCACGGCAGCATCACGGCAGCCGCCGAAAAGGTAGGCATGACCCAGTCCGCTGCCAGCCAAGCCATGGCAACCATGGAGGCAGCATTGGGTGCGCAACTGTTCACCCGTGAACCGCGCAAGACCTTGCCTACCACCCTGGGGATCAGTGTGATTGAGCACGCGCGGGTGATGATGGGCGCGTTACAGGCGATTCGTACCACCGTGGATGAGTCTCGGCCGCTGCTGCGTGGGAGCATTCGCATTGCCAGTTTTCCCATGGTGCTGGCGACCTTTCTGACACCGTTGCTGCAACGTTTTCGTCAGTTGAACCCGGGTATCGAGATCACCACCCTGGATGTCACCGACAGCGAAGTGCACACCTTGCTCGACGCCGACCTGATCGACCTGGGCGTGGTGCTCAACCCCGAGCCCGCGCGCAACGCCACGGTATTGGGGCGCGACTTTTGGATGGCCGTGCTGCCGATCAACCATCCCATCGCGCAGCGCCCGGCCGATGCCACGGTGTCGCTTGAGGAATTGCTCCAGCAACCCTTCGTGCTGGCCACCGGTGGCTGTACCGCCAATGCCCGCAGCCTGGCGACATTGGCGGGGCTGACCCTGCGTGATATCCGCGTGGAAGTGCGCGAATGGAGCAGCGCCTATAGCCTGGTGCGCGAAGGCGTCGGCGTCACACTGGTGCCTCAAATGGCCTTGCCGGCCCCGCACAACGGCCTGCGTGTGATGCCGTTGAGCGTCCCGCTGCACCGCGAATTTGCCTTGGTCGGCTCGCCAACCCGTTCACCCTCAGCCGCCGTCAGCGCATTGTTAAAAATGCTGGCTGATTAGTGGCCTTGCATAGCGCCAAGCCCTGTCTATGCTGATCCTGAACCGTTGATGACGTTTGGCATATAAAGCGTTTCGGATGGTTATTTCCCCATGAAGGTTAGCTAGCACTATCCAACAAATGAATGGAATGCGCCTTTCAGGCGCCGGGAATCAAGGGTGATCTGATCATGTTCAACCGCCATCACAAATCCGACCTGCAAGAAATCCAACGTTTTTCCTGTGCGCTCACCGAAGCCAACGCCAAACTCGCGGCCATCAGCCGCTCCATGGCGATGATCGAATTCGACCGCAACGGTGTGATCCTCGACGCCAATGACAACTTCTGCAAAACCATGGGCTACAACGTCGAGGAGATTCGCGGCAAACATCACCGCATCTTTTGCGAAGAGGCCTACACCCACACCGAGCCTTACACTAAGTTGTGGCGCGACCTGGCGCGCGGCGAAGCCCTGAGCGGCACCTTTATGCGCCTGAATAAGCGCGGCGAGGAGGTGTGGCTCGAAGCCAGCTACATGCCGGTACTGAGCAGCGATAATCAGGTGCAGAGTGTCATCAAAGTGGCCTCGGACATTTCCGCACGGGTTCACCATGAACACGAGAACCAGAGCCTGATCGACGCCATCAGCCGGTCCATGGCGGTGATCGAATTTACCCCTCAAGGCCAGATCATCAATGCCAACGATAACTTCCTGCGCGCGGTGCAGTATTCGCGCGAAGAAATCATCGGCCAGCACCACAGCATGTTCTGCCAGCGCAGCGAAGTAGAGTCCCCGTCTTACAAGGCCTTCTGGGCCTCGCTCAACCGTGGCGAATATCACTCCCATCGCTTCGAACGAAAAAACAAATTCGGCAAAACCCTGTTTCTGGAAGCCTCCTACAACCCCATCTTCGACACCAACGGGCGCCTGTACAAAGTGGTGAAGTTCGCCAGCGACATCACCGAGCAGGTCACCACCCTGCGCACCGCCGCCGATTCGGCCCACTCCACCTCGGTACAAAACGACGCCTGCGCGCGCAAGGGCTCGGAGGTGGTGCAGCAAACCGTGCAGATCATTGAAGAGATTTCCAGCGACCTGAATCAGGCGGCCCAAAGCATCGACGCGGTCAACAAACAGTCGGACATCATCGGCGCCATCGTGCAGACCATTCGTAGCATTGCCGAACAAACCAATATGCTCGCGCTCAACGCGGCGATTGAAGCGGCGCGGGCCGGTGAGCATGGGCGTGGGTTTGCGGTGGTGGCCGACGAAGTGCGCAGCCTCGCCGCGCGCACCAGCCAGGCAACGGAGGAGATTGTGGAGGTGGTGCGCAAGAACCACGACCTGTCGCTGAGCGCGGTATCGAGCATGCAGTCGAGCCTGAGCCGCACAGGGCTGGGGGTGGAACTGGCGAATGAGGCGGGGCAGGTGATCCTGGAGATTCAGGAAGGGTCACGGCATGTGGTGGATGCGATCAGCCAGTTCAACTCGACCCTGCAATTGCAGTAGATACGTTACCGCCGTGGTAACCCGATCACTGTGGGCGCTGGCTTGCCTGCGATAGCATCAACTCGGTGTACCTGATACACCCGGGTTTCTGCATCTCAGGCAAGCCAGCTCCCACATTTGATCAGCGTGTCTATTAAATCGCGGCCAGGGTTTCTTTAACCGACTGCGCCGGGTCAGTGGCTTTCGCCGCTACTTGCTGATCTTGCTGCTGCTTCACACGATCAGCCACTTGCTTGGCAATCGCGTCCTGTTTTTCCTGCGGCATTGCCTGCACTTGGGCTTCGGTCAAACCCTGCTCCTTGAGCAATTGCTCACGGATGCGTTCAGCCGGGGATTTGCTCATGTAGTCGGTGAAATCAGCACGCGCGGTGCTGGTCGTCGAGCCCGTCGCCGGCACATCAGTGGTCGCAGTGGGTGCCGCCGTCGTGGCTTGCAACTGCACACGGGTCTTGGCGAAGGCTTCGTCGATACGATCACTGGCCTTGTTCAGGTCCTGCTGCGCGGCCGGTACGGTTACGCTTTGCTGCGCCGCTTGCAGGGCACCGCTGTACAGCGTGCTGGCGGCAGCGTTGGCGGGGTCCATGTCGGAGCGCTTGAGCTTTTGGACGGTCGACACGGCTTGAGCGTTGTTGTTAACCAGCATGATCGGTCACCTGCGGATATGTGTTCGGTGCGACAGCACGAGCAAATAGCATGCCGAGCGCCAAATCCCCGGTTTTATTGGGGATGGCGCGGCCGTCGCGGCAAGCGTTGTCCCGCAGGCGGCCAACCGTTGCCGTCAGTGGGCGATATTTTCCAGCGCCAGGTTACGCGTACGCGGCCCGAACCAACTGATGGTGATCATCACGATCAACATGCTGCTGGCAATAAACGCCAACACGCCCGGCGTGCCCAGATGCTCAAGAATGAACCCGATCAACAGGCTGCTGAACACCGTGGACAAGCGGCTGAACGAATAGCAGAACCCCACCGCCCGCGCGCGGATATTGGTCGGGAACAATTCGCTCTGGTAGGAGTGGTAACTGAAGCTCAGCCAGGCATTGCAGAACGTGATCATCACCCCGCAGATCACCAGCCCCACCGCCGTGGTTTGCAGGGCGAACAGGCTGCCGAAGATCATCGCGCCCATGGCCGAACCGACGATCTGCCATTTGTTTTCAAAACGATTGGCCACCTTCACAAACAGCAGCGGCCCCAGCGGGTAGGCGAGGGTGATGATAAAGGCGTACATCAAGCTATGGGTCACGCTCACGCCCTGGCCCGACAACAACGCCGGCAACCAATTGCCGAAGCCGAAAAAACCGATCGCCTGGAACACATGAAACACGATCAGCATCAGTGCCCGGCGGCGGTAGGGCGGTTGCCAGATATCGGCAAAACGCCCGCTGCCCTGCACGCTGACGGCTTCGGGTTCGGGCTCATCCAGCGGTTTGCCATGATCCTGTTGGCAGCGTGCTTCGAGGCTGTCCATGATCTGCCCGGCTTCGTCAAAGCGGCCCTTTTGCGCCAGCCAGCGGGGTGATTCCGGCAGGCGCTTGCGCAGTTGCCAGATAAACAACGCAAACACTGCACTGCTCAGCACCACCCAGCGCCAGCCGGAAACCCCGAATGGCGCCTGGGGCACCAGCCACCACGACATCAACGCCACCGCCGGCACTGACAGAAACTGGATGAAAAACGCAAAGGCAAACGCCGAGCTGCGCATGCGCTTGGGCACCAGTTCCGAGAGGTAGGCGTCGATGGTCACCAGCTCGATGCCCAGGCCGATGCCCACCAGGAAACGCATGCCGATGATGCCCAGCGCGGACGTCTGAATACCCATCAGCACGGTGGCCACGGTGTACCAGATCAGCGCAAAGGTAAAAATCGCCCGGCGCCCAAAACGGTCGGCGATGGGGCTGAGCAGGCTGGCGCCGAGGAACAGGCCCAGAAAGGTCGCAGAGGCGAACGCCGCCTGGTCAGAGAAGCCAAACACGCCTTCGCTGCCGGTGTGGAAAATCCCGTCGCTGATCAAACCGGGGCTGATATAGGCGGTTTGGAACAGGTCATACAGCTCGAAAAAGCCGCCGATCGACAGCAATGCCACCAGGCGCCACAGAGTGGCGACGGCAGGTAGGCGGTCGATGCGCGCGCTGATATGGGCGGCACGGATCGGGTCGAGGCCGTCCGTGGCTGAGGCGGTGAGTGTCGACATGGGCAGATTCCAGGGGCAGTGACCTGGAATCTTAGCGGGCTAACGGAAATCGGCGCTTGTGAAGTTGCGTGCGGCAGGCCACACATTCGCCGATTTATTGCGCCTGGGCGTCGGGTTTCAAGCTTTTATGGCGCAGGGGCTCAGTAGGTGATGGGGATCTCGAAGGTCTGAAAGGCGTCATCCACCGGTTGATAGCCCAGCACCCGTGTGGTTTCGCTCAGGTCCAGGCGCTTGAAGCGGTTATTGGAAATGCCATGGGCGATCAGGTGCTTCACACCCTCAGCGTCCACCGAACGTTGCAGCAGTTGCACGGCATCACGTGGGCTGAGCCAGGCGCTGAGGTCGCGGGCGTTGTTCAGGTCGTGGGTTTCGGGGAACTCAAAGGCGCCGATGCGCAGGGCAATCGTGGAGAGTGGGGTTTTTGCCGCGTAATAGCCGCACAGTGCCTCGCCGTAGCATTTGCTCACGCCATACAGGTTGGCGGGCATCACTTGCATGCCTGGGGTGATTTGGCGATCTACGGGGTAGCCTTCGATGGTCTGCGCGCTGCTGGCGAACACCAGGCGTTTGACGCCCGCCGCCACGGCGGCTTCGAACAGGTAGGTGGTGGCGAGGATATTGTTCGGCAGCAATTCGTCGAACGAAGCGCTGGCGTGGGGGATGCCCGACAGGTGCACGATCACGTCGATGCCGTCGAGCAGGGCCGCGAGGGTGGTTTTATCGCTGAGGTCGGCGTGCACGAAACGGTGTTCGCCCACATCGAAAGCCGGCGCGAGGCGGTCGGTGAGGGTGAAGCGGTAGCGCTCCTTCGAGGCTTCGAAAAAGGTCTTGCCGATTCTTCCGCAGGCGCCGGTCAGCAGTACGTTGAGTCCGTTCACGGTGAGTCCTTGTTTTAGTTGTGGCCGTCGAGGGCGAAGGTCTTGAAGCCTTGGCGCCCGCTGAGGCGCTGGTAGTACGCCGCAATGGCGGGGTAGGGCGGGCGCTCCATGGGCGTGTTCTGCCAACGGTGCACCGAGAGGCCGATGAGGATATCGGCGAGGGTAAATTCATCCCCGACTACATAAGCGCCGGTTTTGGCCAACTGCTGTTCCAGCAGGCCCATCTTGTCGTTCCACACCTGCACGGCGGCGGCAATCTGCGCGGCGTCCAGGCCGTCCGGGTTGTTACGCACCAACGCGGTGAAGGCATCGCCCCAGGCGCGGTTGAGTTCGCTGGCTTGCCAGTCCACCCATTGCTCGACCCGCGCGCGTGGCGCGGGTTCGGCGGGCAGCAGGTCTGTGCGTTGGTAAAGGCCGATGAGGTAGCGGCAGATGGTGTTGGATTCCCACAATACACCGTGGTCGTCGATCAGCACCGGCACTTGGGCGTTGGGGTTCAGGGCGAGGAATTCGGGTGACTGGGTGGGCTTGAAGCCAATGCCCCAGTCTTCGCGTACATAGTCGATGCCCAGTTCCTGACAGGTCCAGAGCACTTTGCGCACGTTGATGGAGGACGTGCGGCCGAGAATTTTCAGTGAGTGTCCCATGGTACTTCCCTGACGATGGTGAGTGGCCAATCTAGCAGGGGGCGTAGATGACAGCGAGGGTCTTAAGCGGGCACGGTCAAAATGTGGGAGCGGGCTTGCTCGCGAAGGCGGTGTGCCAGTCACCAACTGCATCAACTGACACACCGCTTCGCTTTTGCTTTTGATCTAACCACTCAGGTCGGCTGTCAGGCCGCCGTGCTCTGCTTTTGACTTTGATCTTGATCTTGGGCGCCCCGTTAACCACGCTGGCCGAACGCAGGCTTTGGAGCGTGGGTAACCCGGCAGGACGCCGGGTTAGCCGCGATGGGCCAAGGATGGCCCATGGCGGCGGCCCACGGTCCAAAGCCTGCGTGAGGGCACACCGAGCCTAGGCGAGGTGCCGAGTGGTGGGGCAAGAGCCTTTTGGTTACTTTGGGGCTTTTCCAAAGTGACCCGCCGTAAGGGCGGAACCTATTTCGGCCGTGACCCAAACAACGGATATGTACTCAGCGCGCCCCGCGACAACCACAGCACTCAACCCGTAAAAAATGTGTAGATACCAATGGCCACCGCAGGCAATCCACTCCCCACTGTTTGATTGTATTCGGCCGTTAGAAAATCAGCTGCTCTCGCGCACCTGCAACTCAAACCCCATGTCCACCACCGGCTTGGCAATCTTGTTGCCCGCCATGATCGTCAGCAAATGCTCCGCCGAACGCCGGCCAATCGCTTCACGCGGGGTACTGATGCTGCTCAGGCGCGGCACCATGAACGACGACGCCGGCAAATCGTTAAAGCCCAGCACCGCCACCCGCTCCGGTACTTTGATGCCGTGGCGCATGGCTTCCAGCAGCGCGCCCTGGGCCAAGTCGTCGTTGCCAAAGAAGATCGCATCCACATCCGGGTGCGCCGTCAGCAGTTGCAAAAACAGCTCGCCACCCAGGCCCACGGAGGAGGGGCGCGGCGTCAGCAGTTCCAGCGCCGGGTCGTACAGGCCAGCCTGTTGCAGGGCGCGGCGGAACCCTTCACCGCGCAGCAACGTGCGTTGGTCCAACTGCGCGCCGATATAGGCCAGGCGCTTGCGCCCTCGGGACAGCAAATGCGCCGCCGCTGTTTCGCCAGCGCTCAGTTGCGAAAACCCCACGCAGTTCACGCCGGCGTTAGGGTCCAGGTCCATCATGTATACACACGGCACATTACTGGCCTCGACCATCCGCCGCGCGCTTTCGGTGCGGTCAAACCCGGTCAGCAGCAACCCCCGTGGCTGGTAGGCCATGTAGTTGCGCAGCAGGTTTTCTTCTTCGTCGCGCGAGTAGTGCGAATTGCCGATCAGCACTTCAAAGCCCTTGGGCCGCAGCACTTGGTGGATGGCTTCGAGGGTTTCGATAAACAGCAGGTTGGACAGCGACGGCACGATGACCACCACCGAGTGGCTTTGGGCCGACGCCAGCGCGCGGGCCGCCGGGTTGACCACGTAGTTGAGTTCGGCGGCGGCCAGTTGCACTTTTTCCACCAGTTCGGTGGCCACCGTGCTGACGCCGCGCAGGGCACGGGAGGCGGTAATCGGGCTGACGCCGGCCAGGCGCGCCACTTCATTGAGGGTCGGGCGACCGGTAGTGCGGGTATTTTTATCGTTCTTGGAGGTCATCAGGCGGTTGCCAAACAAAAATCGAGGCACTAAGGTAGCGCTGTCTCCAAAAGGCTGCAAATGCTTGAACATTGGGTTGCCTGATCCGGTCTGTTCTTGTGTAAGCCGTTTGGCGAGGATGCACGCGTCACTCCATAAAAAAAGACAAGTCGGCGCGGGAAAAGCCTGTTTTTGCACTAGCCTTACAGCGTGCGAAGGTAGCGCTATCTGCGTCCTGAGGTGTTTCATGAGTCAACCTGTTACCGCCCTGGTCATCATGGGTGTTTCCGGCTGTGGCAAGTCCAGCGTCAGCGAAGCCTTGTGCCTCCTGAACGGCGCCACCGCCATTGAAGGCGACAGCTTTCACCCTGCCGCGAACATCGAAAAGATGAGCGCCGGCCACCCCCTCAACGACGACGACCGCGCCGGCTGGCTCGACATCCTGTGCGATGAACTGCGCCGCGCGCTGAAGGCCGGCGAACACCCCGTGCTCACCTGTTCGGCCCTCAAGAAGAAATACCGCGACCACCTGCGCGAAGCCGCGCCGGGCCTGGGCTTTGTATTTCTGGAGCTGACCCGTGAAGTCGCCGCCGACCGTGTGTCCCATCGCCCCGGCCATTTCATGCCGGCAAGCCTCATCGACAGCCAGTTCGCCACCCTTGAATCGCCCGTGGGCGAGCCGCTGACCCTGGCGCTCAACGCCAGCGAAGACAGCATCCAGGACCTGGCCGAGCAAACCAACGCCTGGTGGCTGCAACACGGCTTTGAACCAACCCACTGATTTTTTGCCGGAAAGATAGCGCTATCCCCGGCGAGAAATTCAATACCCGCTTTAATAACAACAACAAACAGGAGAGACCCCCCATGTTTGGCATGTCCCACGAGTCCTACCTGCTGCTAGATGCAGTGGTCACTATCATCGGGCTGATCTTTTTGATCACCAAGTTCAAGGTGCACCCGTTCATTGCACTGATCATCGCGGCCGGTTTTCTCGGCCTGACCTCGGGCATGCCCGTGGACAAGATCATCAAGGCGTTCCAGGACGGCTTCGGCGGGGTGCTCGGCTTTGTCGGCATCATCCTCGCGCTGGGCACGATGCTCGGCAAGATGATGGCCGAATCCGGCGGCGCCGATCAGATCGCGCAGACCTTGATCCGCGCCTTCGGCAAAGAGAAAGTCCAGTGGGCCATGATGTTTGCCGCGTTCCTGGTGGGCATCCCGCTGTTCTTCGAGATCGGCTTTGTGCTGCTGATCCCGCTGGTGTTTATCGTCGCGCGTCGCACGGGTGTGTCGCTGATCAAAACCGGCATCCCGTTGCTCGCCGGCCTGTCGGCAGTGCACGGCCTGGTGCCACCGCACCCGGGCCCGCTGCTGGCCATCGGCGTGTTTGGCGCGGACATCGGCAAAACCATCCTGTACGGCCTGATCGTCGCGCTGCCGACAGCCATCATTGCCGGCCCGATCTTCGGCACGTTTATCGCCAAGTACATCCCGGGCAACCCGTCCCAGGAACTGGTCGACCAACTGGCCCGTGAGCCAGAGTCGAAAACCTTGCCGAGCTTCAGCATCACCCTGATCACCGTGCTGCTGCCGGTGTTCCTGATGCTGCTCAAAACCTTTGCTGACGTCGCGCTGCCGGACGGCCACGCCATCCGTAACTGGATGGACATGATCGGCCACCCGATCACCGCGTTGCTGCTGGCTCTGCTGCTGTCGCTGTACACCTTTGGCCATCGCCAGGGCATTCATTCCAAGCAAATTCTCAAGCTGCTCGACGCGAGCCTGGCACCGACTGCGGCGATCATCCTGATCATTGGCGCCGGCGGTGGCTTCAAGCAAATGCTGGTCACCAGCGGCGTGGGTGATGTGATTGGCCACATGGCCGTGAACGCGCAGATCAACCCGATCCTGCTGGCGTGGCTGGTGGCGGCGGTGATTCGCGTGGCCACCGGTTCTGCGACCGTGGCGACCATTACCGGCGCGGGGATTGTGGTGCCGGTGGTGGGCATGATTCCGGGTGTGAACCGTGAGCTGCTGGTGTTGGCGACGGGGGCGGGGTCGTTGGTGTTGTCTCACGTCAACGATGCAGGGTTCTGGCTGGTGAAGCAGTACTTCAACATGACCGTGGCCGAGACCTTCAAGACCTGGACGGCGATGGAAACCATTCTGTCGGTGGTGGCGTTGATCTTTATTATGTTGCTGTCGATGGTGGTCTGACAGGCACACCCTGAAACGGGGGTGAAAACCCAATCCAAATGTGGGAGGGGGCTTGCTCCCGATTGCTGAGTGTCAGTCACCGCGTCTGGTGACTGACCCACTGCTATCGGGAGCAAGCCCCCTCCCACATTTCTTTAGCGTATTTCTACTGCTGGATCGGGTCAGGCTTTAGTCACTAGGCCATCCGCCCGGAACATCCCGCGAATACCGCGCACCGCCTGGCGAATCCGGTCCTGGTTCTCGATCAGCGCAAAGCGCACATGGTCGTCACCGTACTCACCAAACCCGATCCCCGGCGACACACACACCTTCGCCTCCAGCAGCAGTTTCTTGGCAAATTCCAGCGAGCCCATGGCGGCATACGCCTCGGGGATCTTCGCCCAGACGTACATCGACGCCTTCGGATTCTCAACCATCCAGCCCAGCTCATGCAGGCCTTTGACCAGCACGTTACGGCGTTGGCGGTACTGCTCGGCGATGTCTTTCACGCACTGCTGATCGCCTTCCAGCGCCGCAATCGCCGCCACTTGCAGTGGGGTGAAGGTGCCGTAGTCGTGGTAACTCTTGATCCGTGCCAGGGCGTTGACCAGCTCCGGGTTGCCGACCATGAAACCAATACGCCAGCCGGCCATGTTGTAGCTCTTGGACAGGGTGAAAAACTCCACCGCAATGTCCTTGGCGCCGGGTACTTGCATGATCGACGGGGCTTCCCAGCCGTCGTAGACGATGTCGGCGTAGGCCAGGTCATGCACCACCAGCACGTCGTATTGCTTGGCGAGGGCGATCACCCGTTCGAAGAAATCCAGCTCCACGCACTGCGCAGTGGGGTTGGACGGGAAGCCCAGAATCATCATCTTCGGCTTGGGGATCGAGCCGCGAATGGCGCGCTCCAGCTCAGCGAAAAAGTCCACGCCGGGAATCAGCGGCACCGAGCGCACCTGGGCGCCGGCAATCACGGCACCGTAGATGTGAATCGGGTAGCTCGGGTTGGGCACCAGCACGGTGTCGCCCTGGTCCAGGGTGGCCAGCATCAAGTGCGCCAGGCCTTCCTTGGAACCGATGGTCACGATGGCTTCGGTTTCCGGGTCGATGTCCACTGCATAGCGGTCTTTGTACCAGCGCGAAATCGCTCGGCGCAGACGCGGAATGCCTTTGGAGGTGGAGTAGCCGTGGGTGTCTTCACGCTGGGCGACGGTGACCATTTTTTCCACGATGTGCGGTGGAGTGGCGCCGTCAGGGTTACCCATGCTCAAGTCGATGATGTCTTCGCCGCGCCGACGCGCAGCCATCTTCAGCTCGGCAGTGATATTAAAAACGTAAGGGGGGAGTCGATCTATGCGCGCAAAGCGGCGCGGCGAACCTTGGTCTGCCATTGTTGCCTCGAGGTACGTAAGCGCCCGGAACCGTCCGAGCGACGTCGGCCACTGCGGTGGCCTGCGGGGCAGACAATACGGTCGATAGTGGCCAGTTGTCCAGATGGCGCAGGAAAAATTTCTGCTTGGGGCACAGCGCGGATATGCCCCTATACTCGATGCGGGTTTGTTCCCTCATAAGAAGGAGACTGTTCAGATGGATCAGCAAACAACACAACCGTTGCAGCCACGCATGGAAGACGGCAAGGCCATGGTGATCGCGGGCGTTAAAGGGCGTTATTCGAAGGCCACCGTGGGTGATATTCCCAAATTGTGGGAGTTGTTTGATACCTGCTTCAAAGAGATCAAGCGTAACGTCGACGGCATGACCTATGGGGTTTGCCATAACCCCAATCACGGCGAATTCGATTACATGGCCGGGGTTGAAGTGCCGAGCAAAGGCGATGTGCCGAGAAACTTCGAGTTCGTCGAAATTCCTGCGCATCACTACGCAGTGTTCCCGCACTACGGGCCGGTGCAAGCACTGGAGCAGACGTACGAGCGGATCATGTTCGAGTGGTTGCCACACTCCGCCTACAAGGTCGCCGGGGCGGATTTCGAGCGCTACAGCGCGGATTTTGATGTGCGCAAGGGCACGGGCAGTGTGGAAATCTGGTTGCCGGTCGAGGCCAAGGCCTGAACCTTGCCCGAAGATGTTTTATGCTGTTCGGCCAATTGCTTTGCGAGTGTTACTCCGATGATCAAGCGCTGCACCTGGCTCGACCATGCTGGCTGGCTACCTTTGCGCGAAGCCCTGTGGCCGGGTTCGGCAGCGGACAATGAGCGCGACACACTGTCGATGCTCAACGCGCCGCATCGTTACTTGGTCCTCACGTGCGTTGATGCCAACGGCCAAACCCAAGGTTTCGCCGAAGCCTCGATTCGCGAGGACTATGTGAATGGCACCAGCACCTCGCCGGTGGCGTTTCTTGAAGGGCTGTTTGTTGCGCCCGGCAGCCGTAACCAAGGCATCGCACGCCAGTTGGTCGCGGGTGTTGAACAGTGGGCCAGGGACATGAACTGCGCCGAACTGGCGTCCGACGCGTTGTTGGACAACCACGCCAGCCACGCCATGCATGAAGCCCTGGGCTTTGCCGAAACCGAGCGCGTGGTGTATTTCTTGAAACCCCTGGCGACACTCAAGCATTAACCCCTGTCACGTAAACATGAAATGGGCTTCAATCGGTGTGTTTACGTGACATTTAGCGGGTATCAGGCGCGTGTGGGTTGAAGACCCAGCTCAACCTGCGCTCATAGCCGATACGGCCCTTATAGGCCTCGCCGCTGTCCACCCAACCGGCGGCCAAATACAAGCCCATTGCCGCCACATTGTCGGCGTCCACCGACAACTCCAATCCCTTGATTTGCGGCCATGCCTGCTTCGCCACCGCCGGCAGCGCCTGCAAACACGCTTTGCCGAACCCACGCCCTTGCTGCTGTCGGTCCACCTGCAACGCATGCAGCGTGGCGCTGTGTTCACTTGCCCAATGGGGCAGGCAAGGCGGGCGTTTAAGCAGCAGGAACGCCACGGGCAGTTCATCGGCGAGCAGGGCGAAACCTTTGATAGCCGCAGGGTTGGGATTGACCAGCAGGCTGTTCAGCGCGCAGTAGATATCACCGGAGAACGCCAGTTGCGCGGGATGCACTTGCAGTGTGTCGAGTTGCTGTTTTTGCACAAGACTCAGCGTCTCATAGGGGACGAGGCGGGTTTCCATCGGGGGCGCATCCGAAATCCTACAAAGAAGCGTGGATTCTAGCGGCTTTGCCGGGGGCGAAATTATTTTTCAATGGGCTGTCGATCGGCGGATGAGGCATTCGACTAAGGGTGTCCCTTGTGATTTTCCAACCCCCAGGAGTATCGCCATGAGCACCGCAATCAACACCCTGATCGATCAATGGAAGCACGCCGTGCTTGCCCGAGATATCGACAAAATTGTCAGCTTTTACGCCGATGATATCGTCTCGTTCGACGCCGTTACCGCGCTGCAATTCAAGGGCAAGGCCGCCTACCGCGCGCACTGGGACGAATGCATGAAGCATTGCCCCGGGCCCGGTATTTTCGAGTTTCATGTGGTGGAGGCGCCGGACAGCGCGTTTGCCCACTGGCTGGCGCATTGCGGCGGGGCCGGGCCGGACGGTGTCGTGAAGGCGTGCTGGATGCGCGTGACTGCCGGTTACCAGCGAATCAACGGCCAATGGCGTGTGGTGCATGAGCATTGGTCGGCACCTTTCGATATGGAAAGTGGTACCGCACTGTTCTCGCTGGAACCCTGATCGCCGGGAACTATAGTGGATAAGCCGAAAACGGAGACAGCCATGAAATACCTCTGCCTGATTTACAGCAACGAACAGGTGCTGCACACCTCGCCGGACAGCCCCGAAGACCCGGAATGTTTCGCCTATGCCCAGGCTATCCAGGCCAGCGGGCGGATGCTTGCCGCCGAGCCGCTGGAGTCGGTCAGCACCGCCACCACCGTGCGCAGGCGCAATGGCAAGCTGTCGATCACCGACGGGCCGTTTGCCGAAACCAAGGAGCAGCTCGCCGGGTTTTACCTGATCGAGGCCAAGGACTTGAATGAAGCGATCCAGGTGGCCGGCGGCATTCCGGCGGCCAGGGTCGGCAGTGTGGAAGTGCGCCCGGTGCGCGAATTGAATCTCTGACGACAACAACCAAAAGACGTGAGGAGGTTGACCCCATGAACACCCAACCCGCCGAATTTGAACTGCGCATCAGCCGTTTGATCGACGCACCCCGCAGCAAAGTGTTTCGCGCCTGGACCACCCCCGAGCTGTTGCAGCAATGGTGGGGCCCACACGGCATGACCACCCCCGAGTGCGAAATGAACCTGTGGGTCGGCGGCGTGTTCCGCACGCTGATGCGCGCGCCGGATGGCGCCGAATACCCGACCCAGGGCGTGTTCCTGGAGATCCAGGCGCCGAGCCGGCTGGTGTTCACCGATGCGTATGCGCCGGGGTGGATTCCGTCGGGCAAGCCCTTCATGACCGCCGAAGTCACCTTCGAAGAGGTCGACGGCAAAACCCTCTATACCGCGCGCGCCATGCATTGGAGCGAAGCCGACAAACAAGCCCACGAAGCAATGGGCTTTCATGACGGCTGGGGCCAGAGCCTGGATCGCCTGGTGACGTTGGTGACCCAAGGCATGCCCGATTGACGCCCCAGCTTGAAGCGATTTACCGCAGCGAATCGCGGCGCGTGCTGGCCACGCTGATTCGCCTGCTCGGTGATTTCGACCTCGCCGAAGAAGCCTTGCACGAGGCGTTCTTCGTCGCGGTCGAGCGCTGGCAGCAGGACGGTGTGCCGAGCAATCCTCGGGCTTGGTTGGTGTCGACCGGCCGTTTCAAAGCCATTGACCGCCTGCGCCGACAGGCCCGCTTTACCCCGTTGCTGCAGGAGCAGGCCGACGCGCTGGAAGCGGCGCACTGGAGTGAGGAAGACGTGGAAGACGACCGCCTGCGCCTGATTTTCACCTGCTGCCACCCGGCACTGGCGCCCGACGCCCAGACGGCGTTGACCTTGCGTGAGATCTGCGACCTCACCACCGAGGAAATCGCCCGCGCCTTTCTCACCACGCCCACCACCATCGCCCAACGCATCGTGCGCGCCAAGGGCAAGATCCGCGAGGCGAAGATTCCCTATCAAGTGCCGTCCCTGGTCGAGTTACCCGAGCGTTTAGAGAGTGTGCTGCGCGTGGTTTACCTGGTGTTCAACGAGGGGTATTCGGCGTCCATGGGCGCGGACCTCACCCGGGAAGAGCTGACGCGTGAAGCCATCCGCCTCGGTCGCTTGCTGCTGGCGCTGCTGCCGGAACCTGAAGTCATGGGCTTGCTGGCGCTGATGCTGCTGCACGAATCCCGCCGAGCGGCGCGCACTTCGGCGGGCGGTGAGTTGGTGCTGCTGGATGAACAGGACCGCGCCCTGTGGGATGCGTCCCTTATTGCTGAAGGCTGTGCGTTGGTAGAGCAAGCACTGACCACAAGGCGCTTTGGGCCATATTGCCTGCAAGCGGCGATTGCGGCGGTACATGCCGAAGCCCCGAGCGCCGGCGAGACGGATTGGCCGCAGATAGTCGGGCTTTACGATGTATTGCTCAGGGCTGTGCCATCGCCGGTAATCGAATTGAACCGCGCCGTGGCGGTAGCCATGTGGCAAGGGCCATTGGCCGGTTTGGAGCGGGTGGACAGCATTTTGCGGCGAGGGGAGTTGCTGGATTACCACCTGGCGTATTCGGCACGCGGCGAGTTTTGTCGGCAGTTGGGGCGTATCGAAGAGGCCCGTGAGGCGTACGAAAAAGCCCTGTCACTGACCCAGCAAACCCCAGAAAAACGCTTTTTAGAGCAACGCCTGGCCGAACTCAAATAACCGGCCAACGAAGATCAACTGTGGGAGCGGGCTTGCTCGCGAAGGCGGTGTGCCAGCCAGTACATGTGTGACTGACCCACCGCCTTCGCGAGCAAGCCCGCTCCCACATTCAACGGTGTAGTTTACACGTATTGGCGGCAGTTGGGCGTCTCGAAAAAGCCCTGTCACTGCCCCTGCAAAACCCGGAAAAACACTTCATAGCGCGTCGTCTGGCCGAACTCAAATAACGGACCAACGAAGATCAACTGTGGGAGCGGGCTTGCTCGCGAAGGCGGTGTGCCAGCGAGTACATGTGTGACTGACCCACCGCCTTCGCGAGCAAGCCCGCTCCCACATTCAACGGTGTTGTTTACACGTATTGGCGGCAGTTGGGCGTCTCGAAAAAGCCCTGTCACTGCCCCTGCAAAACCCGGAAAAACACTTCATAGCGCGTCGTCTGGCCGAACTCAAATAACCGACCAACGAAGATCAACTGTGGGAGCTGGCTTGCCTGCGATGGCGGTAGGTCAGCCTCTACATCGGTTGGCTGACCTACCGCTTTCGCAAGCAAGCCCGCTCCCCCAGTTAGACCTTTAGGGTGCCTGGAAACATCATTCCAGCATCTGCCCCAACATCCAGCTCCCCGCCGGCCCCGGCGGGTGTTGCCGCGACCACAGCGCATCCACCGCCACCGAACGCGGCCAACTGCGCACGTTGAGTTCAACCAGCCCGGCATTGCTGAAGCGCTCCACCAGCCAGCGCGGCAGCGCCGCCCAGCCGAAACCCAGTTGGGCCATTTCCATCAGCATCAGAAAACTCGGCGCCGACCACACGCGGCCTGCAGGCCTGGTTTCATTGGGGCTGATGATGCTCGCCAGACGCAATTCACGGTGTTGCTGCAAGGCGTGCTGGTCGATGTTTTGCAGATTGGTCAAGGGATGGCCAGGGGCGACGAACAGGGCGATTTCCGTGCGCTCCGCCACGGGCGCGCGGGTCAGGTCGGGCGGGTAAACCTCCTGGGCTTCGATCAAGGCAATCTGCGCCCGGCCGCTTTGCACCAGGGCGATCAGGTCTTCGCACTCGGCGATCAGCCATTCCAGCTCCAGGTCCGGGTAGCGTTGTTCAAAGGCTTTGAGTGCCAGTTCAAAACGCTCCGACTGGTACGTATCGGACATGGCGATACTCAGCTTCGGCTCCAGGCCCTGGGCTAATTGGCTGGCCGCCAACTCCAGACGACTGCTGGCCTCCAGCACCTGTTCGGCGCGCTGCAGCAACACATGGCCGGCGGGGGTGAGCGTCGGTTTGCGGCTGCTGCGATCAAACAACACCACATCCAGGTCAATCTCCAGGCTCGCCACTGCCGCACTGACCGTGGACTGGCTCTTGCCCAGTTTGCGCGCCGCCGCCGAAAACGAACCTTGGGTCGCCGCCTGCACAAACGCCTGCAGCACTTCATTAGAGGCCATGACTATCGCCCTGATCGATGGTTATTGGTTATGAAGTATCGGTTCGAAGGGTAATGATGGCAACCCTAGTCATTCACGGAGCCGGGTTATGAACCCTACCAAATCGATTACTGAACGTGTTTGCCAGGCCCTGGGCTTTGAGGGGTTGGCCTTGTTGATCTGTACGCCGCTGCTGGTCTGGATCACCGGCAGGCCGGCCCTGGAAATGGGCGCAGTCACCTTGGGTGTCAGCGTGCTGGCGCTGACCTGGAACATCATTTTCAACAGCCTGTTCGACCGCCTCAAAGCGCGGCTGCAACTGGCCAACGGCGGGTGGACCCGGGTGCTGCATGCCCTGTTGTTCGAAGGCGGCCTGATCATCGTGGCGGTGCCGCTGATTGCCGGCGTGTTGAAGATCAGCCTGTTGGACGCTTTCATCCTCGACATCGGCGTGCTGCTGTTCTTCCTGCCGTACACCTATGTGTATCACTGGGGCTATGACGTGATTCGGGAGAAAATCGTCCAGCAACGTCTGCCTAGCCAAGCTTGAGCGACGCGACAAACTCCAGAAATGCCCGCACCTTCGCGGCGGGCAAATGCCGCGACGGGTAGTAGGCGTACAACGGAAAACGCTCGTCCGGCCAGTCTGGAAACAACTCCACCAGGCTGCCGGCCTTGAGCGCCGGTGCCAGGCCCAAATCGAGCATTTGCGCCACCGCGTGCCCGTGCTCACACACGCTGTACAACGTGCTGGCGTCGTTGACCACCAGGCGGCCATTGGTGTGCACGATGACCTGTTCGCCAGGGCGGTGGAATTCCCAGGCAAACGGACGCCCGGTTTGCGAGTCGCGAAAATCCAGACACATATGCCCGTGTTCCAGGTCTTGGGGAATGGCCGGTCGGCCGTAGTGTTCAAGGTAGGCGGGGGAGGCCACGGTGAGCACGCGCACTTCCATCAGTTTGCGTGCGATCAGCGAGGAGGATTGCGGGATGCCGAAGCGAATGGCCAGGTCGAAGCCATCGGCGACCAGGTCACCGAGTTGGTCACGGGTGTGCAGGTCCAGTTGCAGTTGCGGATAACTGCGCATGAAGTCGCCCAACACCGGGCCCAAAACCAATCGCGAGAAGTACGGGTCGATGTTCACCCGCAAACGCCCACGCACGGTGAGCGCACTGTCGGCCGCCGCGTTGGCGGCCTCTTCGAGACCGGCCAGCAACGGGGCGATTTGCTGGTAGAAGCGCCGCCCCTCATCGGTCAATTGCACCGAGCGGGTGGTGCGGTCGAACAGGCGAATCCCCAAGCGTTTTTCCAGGCGGGAAATCGCCCGGCTGACCCCCGAAGGCGTCATCTCCAGGCTGTCGGCGGCACGGGCGAAACTGCCGCTGTCGACCACCGCGGCCAATACGCCCATACCGCCGGCCAAGCCTGGATCAAAACTCATCGGTGATTGCCTGTCAGTGATCTGAAGGCATTGATGCTAGCGCAGAATGCCTACAGAAACATGCCGCCCGAGGCTTCGATGCGCTGCCCGGTGATCCAGTTGCTGCCATCGGCCAACAGGGTCGAAATCGCCCCGCCAATGTCGTCCGGCAAACCGGCTCGGCCCAGCGCGGTGTTGTTGGCGACCATTGCATTCAGCGCCGGGTTATCGCGCACGGCGCCGCCGCTGAAGTCGGTGGCAATCGCGCCGGGTGCCAGGGTGTTCACGGTGATACCGCGCGGCCCCAGCTCCTTGGCCTGGTAGCGCGACAGCACTTCCACCGCGCCTTTCATCGAGGCATACGCCGCGTACCCCGGCAGGCTGAACCGCGCCAGGCCGCTGGAAATATTGATGATGCGCCCACCATCGCTGATCAGCGGCAGCAGTTTTTGCGTCAGGAAAAACGGCGCCTTGAAGTGGATGGCCACCAGGCGGTCGAACTGTTCTTCGGTGGTCTCGGCAAAGCTGGCATGGGCGCCGATCCCGGCGTTGTTGACCAGAAAGTTGAAGTGATCCTGTGCGAACACATCTTTCAGTACGGAGGCGATTTCGCCGACAAAGTCATTGAACGTACCGCTCTGGCTCACATCCAGTTGCAGCATGGCGGCGCGGCCACCCAGGGCTTCAATCTGTGCCTTCACCGCTTGGGCTTCGCCCGCCGCGCTGTGGTAAGTGCCGATGATGTCGACGCCTTGTGCCGCCAAATGCAGCGCAGCGCTTTTGCCCAGGCCGCGGCTGGCGCCGGTGATCAATGCGATTTTACGGGTCATGGTGAGTGCCTCTGAGAGTGATCGTGCGAGCCAGTGTATTTGTCCGCTCATAACGTGATAAACAGAGGTAAGTCGGAATCACTGGCCGGATAAGGCGAACAATCCAATGAACAAGCTTGAGCTTTTGCGGACCTTCGTGCGGGTCACCGAGTTGTCGAGTTTCACCCAGGCGGGCGAGAGCCTCGGCCTGCCGCGCTCCACCGTGTCCGAGCATGTGCAGGCGCTGGAAGAACTGCTGGGTGCGCGCCTGTTGCAGCGCACCACGCGCAAGGTGCAAGCGACCCAGGACGGGCGTGTGTTGTATGAGCGCAGCAAAGATTTGCTGTCACACATGGAGGAGCTCGAAGGCCTGTTTCGCCAGGATGAGGCGCAATTGAGCGGGCGTATTCGCGTGGACATGCCCAACGTCATGGCGCGGGATTTGATCCTGCCGCGCCTGCCCGAATTTATGCACGCACACCCGTTGATCGAGCTGGAAATCAGCACCACCGACCGCCAGGTCGACCTGCTCGCCGAAGGTTTCGACTGCGTGTTGCGGGTGGGCGCGCAGCCTGATCAGTCGGTGGTGGCACGCTGGTTGTGCAGCATGCCGATGATCAACTGTGTCAGCGCCGGGTACCTTCAGCGCTATGGCATGCCCGAGACCCTGGCCGATCTGGCGCATCACCAGTTGGTGCATTACGTGCGGCCATTGGGGGCACGCTCGGCGGGCTTCGAATACCAGCACGGCAACAAAGTGCACCGTGTTCCGATGGCCGGGCGGGTCACGGTCAACAGCACTGATGCTTACAAGTCGGCGTGCCTGGGCGGTTTCGGCATTACCCAGGTTCCCGTGTTGGGCATTCGCGATTTACTCGACAGCGGCGAGCTGGTGGCCGTATTGCCGGACTATCCGGCGCCGGCGCTGGACGTGTCGTTGCTGTACGCCGGGCAGCGGCATGTGCCGCAGCGGGTGCGGGTCTTTATGGATTGGCTGGCCGCCACGTTGCAATCGCAGCTCTAACGCCGTGCCGACAATTGTTGCGGCGCGAGGAAGGCGTCGTGGAAGTAGTCCCGAAAGGCCTGCATGGCGGGGGTAAATGCGCGTTCGCGATGCCAGGCCAAGCCGACGCTCATGGGCGCTACCGGGTCGGTCACGGTCAGGGTTTCGATGCGTTTGCCTTCCAGGGACCACGGCCTGTGCACCAGGTCCGACAGAATCGCCACGCCGCTGCCGTTGGCAACCATGCTGCGCACGGCCTCGACCGAACTGGTGCGCAGCCGCACCTTGGGCGTTTGCCCAGCCTGTTCCCAGTAACGCATGGCGCTGTGTTCGGCTTCATCGACGGTGAGCAGGATGTAAGGTTCTTGCGCCACATCGGCCAGGCTGACGGCGCCGCGCTCGCACAAGGGATGGTGGCTGGGCAGCCATAGGCGGCGTTCCGAATTGAACAGGATTTCGGAAACGATATCCGGGTGAGTGAGGTTGGCGGTGAGCACCACGGCCATGTCGAACTGGCCGTCGAGCAGGCCGTGTTCGATGGCCTGGCGTTCCTGTTCGAACACCTCGATGGTCACGTCCGGGTGCCAGTGCTCCATGCGCTGCAAGTGGTGGGGCAGGAAATAGCCGAGCACGGTGTAGCTGGCGGCGACACGCAGCACGCCACTGGCGCGGTAGTCCGGCAGCGGGCTGTTCAGTGCGTCATCCACGCTGCGCACGATCACGTAGGCGCGGTTGAGAAAGTGCCGCCCGGCGTCGGTCAGGTTCATGCCCTGGGCCGAGCGCACAAACAGCTGCACGCCGAGCATCGCCTCCAACTCCTTGATCGCCGTGGTCACCGCCGACTGGGAGATGTTCAGATGAATCGCCGCCTGGGAAATCTGGCCGATTTCGGCGGTGGCGATAAAGTAGCGGACTTGGCGCAACGTCAGGGACATGGCTTTATCTGTTTTTCAGAAGATAGGCCATCTGATAATAGATCTTCCCAAGGGGTCAAGCCCCAGCCTACTTTCCTGGCATCACCTTTGGCGGAGCAATTCCCGATGCAGGCAGTGGATTTCAATTCAGACATGGGCGAAGGCTTCGGCCCCTGGACCATCGGCGATGGCGTTGACGCGGAGCTGATGGCCTATATCAGCTCGGCCAATATCGCCACCGGTTTCCACGCCGGCGACCCCGGCACCATGCGCCGTACCGTTGCGCGCGCCAGGCAACTCGGCGTGGCCATCGGCGCGCATCCGGGCTTTCGCGACCTGGTGGGTTTTGGCCGCCGGCATATCAATGCACCGGCCCAGGAGCTGGTGGACGACATGCTCTACCAACTCGGCGCCCTGCGCGAAATCGCCCGCGCCCAAGGCGTCACGCTGCAACACATCAAGCCCCACGGCGCGCTCTACATGCACCTGGCCCGCGACGAAGAAGCCGCCCGGCTGCTGGTGCAAAACCTGCAAATCATTGAGCCCACACTCTTGCTGTACTGCATGCCCAACTCGGTCATCTGGCGCGTCGCCAAGGAGCTTGGGCAACCGGTGGTGCGCGAGTTTTACGCCGACCGTGAGTACGATCTGAGCGGCTCCATTGTATTTACGCGGACTGTGCGCGCGCTTGATCCTGCCACCGTCGCGGCGCGGGTCCTGCGTGCCTGTCAGACCGGGCGCGTACGCACCGTGGAAGGCGAAGACCTGTTGATCGAATTCGATTCCATCTGCCTGCACAGCGACACCCCTGGCGCCCTCGAACTGGTGGAGGCCACCCGCGAAGCCCTGGACCAGGCGGGCATTGTCGTCAGAACGCCTCAATAAGAAGGTCCAACCTGTACTTTTTGCCTGCCTTTCTACAATGATTCCAAGAGGAACAGACATGGCTCAAACGTCCCCCATCCGCTACAGCTTCGGCGGTGATGAACACCTGTTTGCCGAGGTCAGCGACAGCATGTCCCTGGAGGCCTTTTTCAAAGGCATGGCCGTGACCCGCGCCGTGGAGCGCCTGGCGCTGGAAGGCGTGCTGGACGTGTGCCTGGCCAATGCATCGTTCCAGATTCGCTTCGACCCCGACCGTATCGCGCCGCATGTGCTGCTCGACGCCGTGCAGAGCGCTGAAGCCCAGGCGGTGGCCGAACGCACCTTGCACACGCGGATCATCGAAATCCCGGTGCTCTATAACGACCCGTGGACCCATGAAACCCTGATGCGTTTTCGCGACCGGCATCAAGACCCCACAGGCACTGATCTGGAATACGCGGCGCGCATCAATGGCTTGGCTGACGTCGACGCGTTTATCGCCGCCCACAGTGGCGCGCCGTGGTTTGTGTCGATGGTCGGCTTTGTCGCGGGCCTGCCGTTCATGTTCCAGATGGTCGAGCGTGAACGGCAATTACAGGTGCCCAAGTACCTGCGCCCGCGCACCGACACGCCCAAATTGACCCTCGGCCATGGTGGCTGTTTTGGCTGCATCTACTCGGTGCGCGGCGCCGGCGGTTACCAGATGTTTGGGGTGACCCCGGCACCCATCTACGACCCGGCCCAGCAGTTGGCGTACCTCAAGGAACACATGGTGTTCTTTCGGCCCGGTGACATCGTGCAGTTCAAACCCATGGACCGCGAGGCCTATGACCTGGCGGTTGCCGAGGTGGATGCAGGGCGTTTCGACTTGCGCATCCGCCCGGTGGAATTTTCCCTCGACGCCTTTCTCGCCGACCCCGTCGGCTATCCGAAAACCCTGCAGGAGGCGCTGGCATGATCAAAATCCTCAAACCCGGCCTCGCCACGTCCGTGCAGGACCTCGGCCGCGAAGGCTATTACCACTTGGGCATTCCGCCGTCGGGCGCGTTGGACCAATACGCGTTGAGTGCGGCCAACCATCTGGTGGGCAATCCGAGTGGTGCGGCGGGCCTGGAATGCACTTTGATCGGCCCTGAACTTGAGTTCCGACAGGACGCGCTGGTGGCACTCAGCGGTGCGCTCATGTCGCCGCGCCTGGACGGTGAAGTGGTGCACCAGGACACCGCGTTCCAGGTGCGTGCCGGGCAGGTCTTGCGCTTTGAGTTTCCCAAGGCCGGCGCGCGGACTTATCTGGCAGTGGCCGGTGGCATTGATGTGCCGCGGGTGCTCGGCAGTCGCTCGACGTACACCCTCGGTGCACTTGGTGGGTTCCAGGGGCGGCGCTTGCAGGAAGGGGATGAACTGCCGATAGGTGAGCCGAGCGGCCGGGGCCGTGCGGGCAACAGTTTGCCGATGGCGCTGCGGCGTTCAGTTGGTGGTGACGTGACGTTGCGCGTGGTGCCGGGCCTGTATTACGAGCGCCTGACAGACGCGGCCAAGAGCAGTTTTTTTGCCGAGCCGTGGACCGTGGGTTCCGAGGCGGACCGCATCGGCTATCGCTTCAAAGGCGGCAGCGCGTTGAGCTTTCAGCCTCGTGAGCAACCGTTTGGCGCGGGGTCCGACCCGTCGAATATCGTCGACAGCTGTTACCCGATAGGCTCGATCCAGGTGCCGGCGGGGTTGGAACCGATTGTGCTGCACAGGGATGCGGTGTCGGGCGGTGGCTACGCGATGATCGGCACGGTGATCAGTGCGGACCTGGACTTGATCGGGCAGATGCAGCCGAACCAACGGGCGGGGTTTGTGGCGGTGACGTTGGAAGAAGCGCTGGAGGCGCGGCGGGTGTACAAAAAACGGCTGAAGGCAATGGCTGGACTGTTCACCTCCTGACACACCATAAACTCTTGTGGGAGCTGGCTTGCCTGCGATAGCGGTGGATCAGTCAACAGATAGGGAAGCTGACCCGCCACCATCGCAGGCAAGCCAGCTCCCACATTTTTAAGCGGGGTTGTGTCAGAACAGTTTGGTGAACAGCCAGTACAAACTGCCCGACAACAAGATCGCCGCCGGCAAGGTCAGCACCCAGGCCATCAGCAGGTTGCGGATGGTCTTCATCTGCAACCCGCCGCCATTCGCGACCATGGTCCCGGCCACACCCGACGACAATACGTGGGTGGTCGACACCGGTAGCCCGAACATATCCGCTGCACCAATCGTCAGCATCGCCACTGTCTCGGCCGACGCACCTTGTGCGTAAGTCAGGTGGGTCTTGCCGATTTTCTCACCCACGGTCACCACGATGCGCTTCCAGCCCACCATGGTGCCCAGGCCGAGGGCGATGGCCACGGCGATCTTCACCCACAGCGGAATAAAGCGTGTGGAATTGTCGATCTGTTGCTTGAACAATTGCAGTTTGCCTTGGGTGTCAGCGTCGAAATTGCCGACCTTGTCCTTGTCCATCAGGCGAATGGTCTCGCTGGTCAGGTACATGTCGTTACGCACGTTGCCGACGGCTTCGGCAGGGACTTTGGCCAGGGAGCCGTAGCCTTTTACTTCATCACCGATCTGGCCGGCGAGGGCGGCGAGGGCCGGCACCAGGTCCGGCGTGGCTTCCTTGGTGCGCACGTAGGTCGAGAGAATCGGGCGCGGGTCGCCCGGCAATAGTTGCGGCGCGTTTTTTACCAGGGCAACCTGGGTCACCTCGGCCACCGCCGCAAACTGCAAGGACTGCTCGGCGGGCATGGTGCGGTTCAGCGCATAGGCCATCGGCAGGGTGCCGACCAGAATCAGCATGATCAGGCCCATGCCTTTCTGGCCATCGTTGGAACCGTGGGCGAAGGACACGCCGGTGCAGGTGACGATCAACATGCCGCGAATCCACCATGGCGGCGGGGTGTCGCCCTTCGGCGCTTTGTACAGCGAGCGGTTTTTCACAAAGGCGCGCAGGGCCAGCAACAGCAAGGCGGCAAAGGCGAAGCCGATCAACGGTGACAGCAGCAGGGCATAACCGATCTTGATCGCCTGGCTCCAGTCCACGCCGCTGGTGCCGTCACGCCCGTGCATCAAGGCATTCGCCACGCCGACGCCGATGATCGAACCGATCAGGGTGTGCGACGACGAGGCCGGCAAGCCCAGCCACCAAGTGCCCAGGTTCCACAGGATGGCGGCAATCAGCAGGGCGAAGATCATCGCGAAACCGGCGGATGAGCCGACCTGCAAGATCAGCTCGACCGGCAGCAGGGCGATGATGCCGAACGCCACGGCGCCGCTGGAGAGCAGCACGCCGAGGAAGTTGAAAAAGCCCGACCATACCACCGCAAATTGCGGCGGCAGCGAGTTGGTGTAGATCACCGTCGCCACCGCGTTGGCGGTGTCGTGGAAGCCATTGACGAACTCAAAGCCCAGCGCGATCAGCAGCGCTACGCCGAGCAGCAGGAATGGCGTCCAGGTGGTGACCACCGTGCCGAGTTCGTGCATGTCGTGCATCAGGCTGTAGGCGGTGAACAACAGGCCCATGGCGAGCACGGCGAAGAACATGATCACCGTCAACAGGCCGGGTTTCTTGTCCAGCCTGGGTTTGGGGTCAGCGTGTGAGGCGGTGGAGGAGGCAGTCAGGGAAGGGGTGGCCATGCCGGAGCATCCAGTGTGGGAAGGATGGCATTCATGATCATTGCAGAATGTTACAGAGATGCTGCGGTAGGTCAGTGTTTAGAGGAATGAGGCTGCCGCTGGTCTGCAAACCCCGGCAAACTAATGTCATAGTGAGATCATTGTGGGGGCTGGCTTGCCTGCTATAGCCATAGGTATCTACGCAACTCTTTGGGTCGCTTTAAGCCTGTGAGGGGGTTAGGTAGATTGAGTACATATCCGTTGCTGCGGTAACGGCGGCTTAGGGTTCCGCCCTTACGGCGGGTCACTTCTGGCAAACGCCCGGAATGCCGGCCCAGCCAAAAGTAACCAAAAGGTCTTTGCCCCACCACTCGGTGCCTCGCCTGGGCTCGGCATGCCCGCACTCCGGCTTGAATCCGTGGGCCGCCGCAATGGGCCATCCCTGGCCCAGTGCGGCTAACCCGGCGTCCTGCCGGGTTACCCACGGACTCAAGCCTGCGTTCGGCCATCGTGGTTAACGGGGCCTGTCAGATCAAGATCAACAGCAGATCAAAAGCAGAGCACGGCGGCCTGGTAGCCGACCTGAGTGGTTGAAGCAAAAGCAGATCAATAGCTGGGCAGAGCGACACTACTGCTACCTGATGTAATGAGATCCAACTGTGGGAGCGGGCTTGCTCGCGAATGCGGCGTGTCAGTCACAAATAAGTTGACTGACACACCGTATTCGCGAGCAAGCCCGCTCCCACATTTGATTGGGTTCAGTTTCCAAGATCAGGTCGGCTGTAAGGCCGCCTCAGCTTTGCTTTTGATCTAACCACTCAGGTCGGATACTAGGCCGCCGTGCTCTGCTTTTGATCTTGATCTGCTGTTGATCTTAGGCGCCCCGTTAACCACGCTGGCCGAACGCAGGCTTTGGAGCGTGGGTAACCCGGCAGGACGCCGGGTTAGCCGCGATGGGCCAAGGATGGCCCATGGCGGCGGCCCACGGTCCAAAGCCTGCGTGAGGGCACACCGAGCCTAAGCGAGGTGCCGAGTGGTGGGGCAAGAGCCCTTTTGGTCACTTTTGGGGCTCTTTTCCAAAAGTGACCCGCCGTAAGGGCGGAACCCTAAGCAGCCGTGACCCAAACAACGGATATGTACTCAGCGCCCCCCGACAACCACAGCACTCAACCCGTAAAAAAAGATGTGTAGACCTATGCTGCGATGACGGTGGTTCAGTCAATATATCTGTCGACTGAAACTCCGCTATCGCAGGCAAGCCAGCTCCCACACTTGATCCCCTTTCAGGTCGAGATGGGGGTCAGTAATCTTTGCGTTTGCGGAACGCCCAGCGCCCGGCAATCAAGGTAAACGTTGCCACCAACGCCACCAGAATCCAAAACCCTTCCGGGTCAGTCGACAGCGGCACGCCCCCCACGTTCATGCCGAAAAAACCGGCAATGATATTGATCGGCAGCGCCAGCACCGTCACCACCGTGAGGGTGAACAGCGTGCGGTTGCTTTGCTCGTTGAGGTTGGCGGCGATCTCTTCCTGCAACAGCTTGATGCGCTCACCCAAGGCCATCAGGTCGTTGATGATCAGTGCAAATTCCTCGGTAGATTTGCGCAATTCCTTCACGTCTTCTTTTTGCAGCCACTGCGGCGGGCGATTGAGCAGGCGCAGCAGCGACCCCGGTTCCAACGCCAGCAGGCGTTGCAGGCGCACCAGCACGCGGCGCGCAGCACCGAGTTCGGCGCGGTTGGTGGAGAGGCGTGAGGACAGCAACTGGTCTTCGATTTGGTCGACGCTGAGGCTGGTTTTACGCACGATCTGCGTCAGCACTTCGCCCTGGTCGCGCAACAAATGCACCAACAATTCCAGCGGCGAACGGAAGCGTTCACCGGCCTTCACCGACGAGCGCAATTTATCCACCGAGTGCAACGGTTGCAGGCGCGCACTCACCAGCAAGCGGCTGCGGGCGCACACCCACAGCGTGGAGATATCCGAGGAGACCATGCTGCTGAAGTTGAACACCACGTCGTTGACCACCGCCAGCAGGGCCGAGTCGACATGCTCGATACGGGTGGAGCGCGAGCCCTCGTGCAGGGCTTCGAAAAACTCATCCGGCAATGCCAGGTTGGCCTTCATCCAGCGCTCGCACGCCGCGTGAGCCAGGTTCAGGTGCAGCCAGAGGAACTCTTCCGGGTCTTGCGGTGCTTTCAACGCCGCCAGCGCAGTCGCTGAGTCAATCTGCTCACCTTTTTCACCGGGGCGAAAACGAAAACCGTAAAGCAGGCCAAACAGATCGGGATCCTGATGGCCGTGGTCGATGCTGTGGTTCATGGAGGCTCGCAGAGAAAGCGCCTGTAGGACGTTTCACAGGTTCGCGTGGGCGAATCATTGCAAGGAAATTTGACAAAATTGTGACGGTTTGCGGTTTATTTCGTTGAAATGACATTTTGTTGACCTCCTGTCAGAAATCGTTCAAGAAGCCTCTAGAACGGCCGACTCAAGGCTTAAGGCCCGCTGCAAATGGGCTAAGTCTTGATGACAGGGACGTTATGGCGTGCTTGCACCTTTTTCCTTGTTTTGAGGCATCCCCCCATGAATATTTTGCGCACTTCCTTGAGAGCACAAATTTTGTCGCTGCTCAGCGGCAGTCTGCTGGCGATTTTGTTGATCGCACTGGCTTGTTTCAACTTCCTCTCTAACGGCGTGCAAAGTTATCGCAGCCTGATCGATGGGCCCTTGCTCACCTCTCAATTGATTGACGAAGCCAACCTGCAATTCAAGGTGCAAGTGCAGGAGTGGAAAAACGTATTGCTGCGCGGCAAACAGCCCCAGGACCTGGAAAAATACTGGGGCCAGTTCCAGGACCGGCAACGCGATGTGCAGGGCATTCTCACTCGGCTGGTCAGCCAGACTCAGAATGACCCCGGCCTGAGCCGGCGCATTGACAGCCTGCGCCAGGAACACTTGCAGTTGGGTGTGGCTTACCAGAAGGGGCGTGATGCCTACATGGCTGCCGGTGCCGACCCGACTGCCGGCGACAACGCTGTCAAAGGTGTGGACCGTGCCACCAGCGAGCAGATGAGCACCCTGGTCAGTGACCTGCGCGCGCAGGGCAGCCAGCAGTCCCAAGCCATCAGCGCCTATACCGAACGCACGGTGATGGTGGGGCTGGCAATCATGTTGCTGTCGGGTGTGGTGATCGGTCTGTTCAGCTTGTGGCTGATCAACCGCAACCTGATCCTGCCGATTCGCGGCCTGATCGACTACGTGACCCAACTGAGCCACGGTCGTTTTGCCGAACGTGTCGCCAGTCGCCGTCAGGATGAACTGGGCCATCTGGCCGCCGCGGCCAATACGCTGCGTGACTTCCTCGCCGAAACCTTCAACCGCTTGCAGCGCAGTGCCACCGACCTGGTAAGTGCCAGCGGCGAGTTGAGTTCGATCGCCGGGCAGATGGCGAACGGTACCCATGAACAATTCAACCGCACCGACCAGGTGGCCACCGCCATGACCGAGATGTCAGCCACCGCCCAAGAGGTTGCACGCCACGCGGCCAGTGCCTCGCGCGCCGCCGATGAGGCGGATCATTCGGCCCGCGAAGGTGGCGAAGTGATGAAGGTCACCATCGCCACCATTGGCCAGATGCGCAATGAAATCCTCAACACCGGCACCATCATCCGTCGCCTGGAAACCGACAGCGTACGCATTGGCAAAGTGCTGGAAGTGATCCGCGGCATCGCCGAGCAGACCAACCTGCTCGCACTCAACGCCGCCATTGAAGCGGCGCGGGCAGGCGAAGCGGGCCGTGGGTTTGCGGTGGTGGCCGATGAGGTGCGCAGCCTGGCGCAACGCACGGCGGCGTCGATCATTGAGATCAACCAGATTATCCACGCGGTGCAAACCGGCGCGGTGGATGCGGCCGAGGCGATTGTCAGTGGCCAGTCGTGCAGCGATGAGAGTGTGGAAAAAGTCTCCCAGGCCGGTGCGATGCTCAATCACATCACGCTGGCCGTAGAGGCGATCCGTGACATGAATCGCCAAATCGCCACGGCAGCCGAGGAGCAGACCTCGGTGGCCGAAGATATCTCGCGCAATATCACGCAAATCACCACTGTGGCCACGGCGAACATGGACAATGTGCAGCGCACTGAAGCGGCCAGCCAGAACCTGCGAGGTTTGTCGGCCGAGCTCAATCAAGTGACGGCGCGTCTGGGCGCCTGATCAGAGGGGCGGCAGGCTGAAGCTGAACACCGTGCCCTGCTAGGTGGACACGCTCAGTTCACCGCCGTGGGCCTGGGCGTTCTGCTCGACGATGTATAACCCCAGGCCAGTCATGATCACTGATCACTTGGCGAGCGCCCATAAAAAAACCGCGCCACGTTAAACGTGGCGCGGTTTTTTTGGCAGTTGACTCAGGTGTCTTGCTTGTTTTCCAGCACGGCGCCGGTCTTGGCGTCGAGCTTCACTTCAAAGCGCTTGCCAGCAGTGTCGGTCAGGTCAACTTCGTAAACCAGTACACCGTTTTTGTGGTCCAGCTCAGTGTCGGTGATGCTGGCGCCGGCGTGGGTGGCCACGGCGGCGGCATTGAGTTTCTCAAACAGCATGACGGCGCCGGACTTGAGCAGGCCTTCAATGTGATCCGGACGAACGTCAGCCTGGGCCAGGCCGGCAGTCAGGGTCAGGGCGGTTGCGGCGAACAGGGCGGTCAGGGTTTTCATGGTGTATGTCCTTCTGGGTGAGCTGTTTAAGTGGCGCCAGATTAACCGGCGCAACTTAACTCATCCTTAATGGCGCACTGACACCAAGGCCCGACTCACTCAGTAGCCGTTGTCCTTCAGCAAATCCTGCACACTCGAGGACGGCCAGCGCTTGTAGAACTTCAGCAGTTCGGCGGCGCGGTTGGTGAAAATGCCATCGACGCCGGCTTTCATCACTTTTTCGAAGTCCACCGGCTCATCGACGGTATAGACGTGCACCAGCAGGCCCTTGTCGTGGGTCAGCTTGTTCATCTCAGGCTTCACCAGGTCGGTGTAGCTCTGGTCGCCATGGTTGGTCAGCTCGGCCGAAGGGCCAGTGCCGATGGCGCCGAGGCTCTTGGCTTCATCGACCCATTTTTCGAACTCGGCCGCGTCTTTCGGCTCTTGCTTGGCGTAGTAAGCAGCTTTGGTCGGCTCGCCGGATTCAGCGAAGGTCTGCGCGGATTTCGGCTCGATGCTGCCTGAGCCCACCCACAGCAACAGGATTTTCGGGGTGTTGGGCATTTCTTTCTGCAGCTCTTTCAAGCTGTCTTTTTCAAACGTTTGCAGCACCACACGGCCTTTGCCCTGGCCCACACCCGTGTTGCTCTTGCCCAGCTTGGAGCCGGCGGAGCTCAACCAGCCCTTGTCCAGCAGCTTGTTTTTCAGGTCGGCTTCGATGCCCGGGAATTGCTTGGGCTCCTTGGTCTCAATGTACAGGCCGGGTTTGTGCTGCGGGTTGCCTTCGGCGATCTTGATGATTTCGTCCAGGCTCTGGATTTTCAAGCCAACGAACGCCGGGCGGGCGCGGTCCGGGTAGGCGGCGTTGAACCAGCTGCCGGCGTCCAGGGTGCGTAATTCAGCCCAGGTGAATTCGTTGGCGGTAGCGTCTTTGCGCTCCGGGAATTTGGTGGCCACGTCGGTGGTGCGCTGCAGGTTGTTGTCGTGCAGGGCGAACAGCACGCCGTCCTTGCTGCGTTGCAGGTCCATTTCCAGGTAGTCGGCACCCAGGTCGCGTGCGAGCTTGTAGGAAGCGGCGGTTGATTCGGGGGCGTCGTAGGAAGCGCCACGGTGGGCGATGACGGCCGGGTACGGAATGCCTTCGTTTGTCGCCAATTCAGCCGGGCTGATCGGATCGGCAGCCTGTGCCTGGCCAAGGCCGAGCATCAGAGCGAGCAGCAAGGCGCTCTTGGAAAACGTGACAGGCATATGCGAAGTCCTTTCGTGGAGGTAACTTTGAGAAGGCGTCCTTTTTAACAATTGATTGCGAAAGGCGCTATCACCAAACCGACATTAACGTGCGCAGTGGCCATTTTTCTGGGTTTTTTTGTGCTGCATTGCAGTATTCTTGGCCCAAGCTGCCCCATTAGAGGGCGGTATTTTCTGCCACGCGTGTAAACCATCTTTCCAGTCCCAGTGGGACTTTTCAGTGAGGTTTACCATGCGCATCACGTCCGAACTTATCTGCCAGGCGGCCGACCACCTCCATGGTTTTGTCGGCCTTAATCGCAAAACCGGCCAGTACATCGTGCGTTTCAGCGAAGACTCTTTTGGCATGGATGTGGCCGATGACGGCATCATTCCCACCGCTGAGTTTGTCTGGCTACCCGCCGCCGATGACACCATGACCCTGTCGCGCGAACGCCTTCAGTTGTTGCTGGACCAAAACATTGACGACCGCATTAACATCAGCGAGCCATTGCGCGTGTACATGCGCCGGGTGGAAATCCCGCAGATCAGCGCATTGCGCAGTTTGGTCAGCTAAGCGAACGCTTCTCTACAGACGTTGAAGATCAAAGGTGGGAGCTGGCTTGCCTGCGATCGCGGTGGGTCAGCCTCTACATCGGTTGGCTGACACACCGCCATCGCAGGCAAGCCAGCTCCCACAGGGGTACATTTTCAGCGCTCAAACAGGTAGGCCCGCTCCACTTTGCACACGCGCGTGTGGCATGCCGAATACCAGGTCGCACGCCCTTGCTCGCGCACGGCGCGATGTTCGGCTTGCTGTTTCCAGGCCAGGATCGCCGCCTCGCTGTTCCAGTAGGACACGGTGATCCCCAAGCCGTCTTCACGTGCCGATTCCACCCCCAGAAATCCCGGTTGTTCGCGCGCGAGTTCCAGCATGCGGGTAGCCGCCTGGCCGTAGCCTTGATCACCCTCGGTGCGCAATGAGCTGAAAATCACCGCGTAATAGGGGGCAGCGGGCGTGTTGGCGATCATCGGTACACAGCCTGGCAGGCCTTGAGCAAGGCAAGCGCCAACGGCGGAGTGACGCCCTTGAGTGCTGCGCGTTCCGGCTGGAACAGGGTGGCGACGAAAAACGGGTGGTCCAGCAGTTCTACGGCGCGTAAATCACCCGCCGAGTCATGGCCGCTGGGGATCAAGTCGCCTTCGAGCAAGGCACTGGCGAAGTCCGGGTTCACGCCGTAGCGGCAGCGATAGCCTTCGTGGATATCCAGCGTACCGTAGGCCTCGGCGATGCGGGTGTAGGGGGCCAGACGCACAGTGTCGGTGGCCTCAACCAGCGTGCAGCTCAGTGGCGTTATCACCGCGCGCTTGGCCTCGGGCGCCAGCTCGCCATGTTCCGCATCCGCCCAGCCCAGCACGTGGCGGGCATATTCCAGCACCGCGTGTTGAAAACCACCGCAAGTGCCGAGGAAAGGGCGCCGTTGCTCGCGGGCAAAACGGATCGCGCGCAATGCGCCGTCGGTGTCGCGGTAGGGGCTGGCGGGCACACACCAGAAGCCGTCAAAGCCATGCAGTTCGCGGGTGGGGGTGATCGAGTCGGTATCGAGCCATTGCACGTGAACGCTCAAGCCCAAGGTGTCGGCTGCTTGTTGCAGCGCCACGGGTATCGCCTGGTGTGCAATCACGTCGGGGTTGTAATCGCCGATCAGGGCGAGGTGCAAGGTTGTGGCTTTCATCGTGTACGTCCCATCGCTTGTTGTGTCCTGGGTCACACTATAGATTGGCGCTCACGCAATCAAAATTGGCGTTTGCCCATATGCTCAATGCAGCCACGCACTATCAAATTGACTACTCCGACCTGTCGCTGATCCTCGCCCTGGTTCGCGGCGGTACCCTGGCACGGGCGGCGGCACTGTTGCGGGTGGATGTGTCCACGGTGTTCCGCGCGGTGCGGCGATTGGAAGCGGCGCTGGGCCAGACCTTGTTTGAAAAAAGCCGCGCCGGCTACCTGCCCACCAGCTTGGCCAGCAATCTGGCGCAGCAGGCCGAGCATGCAGAACAAGCGTTGGAGGCGGCGCGCATTGGGGTGGAGCAGGGCGGCGAAGTGATCAGCGGTACCGTGCGCCTGACCTGTACCGATTCGGTATTGCAAGGCCTGCTGTTGCCGGCGTTGGCGCGGTTCATGCCCGATTACCCGGCGTTGACGCTGGAACTGAGCACCTCCAACGATTTTGCCAACCTCAGCCGTCGCGATGCGGATATCGCCCTGCGCCTGACCAAGACACCGCCGGAACATCTTGTCGGCCGCTGCCTGGGCACGGTGGCCTATCAGGTGTGCGCCAGTGCAGATTTCGTGCGGCGGCACGAAGGGCGGGAGCTGGCCGATTTGGCTTGGATCGCACCGGATGACTTCCTGCCCGACCACCCCACTGTCGCCTGGCGCCGCGAGCACTTGCCGGGTGTGCGCCCCAGTTATCGCTGCAACAGCATGTTGTCGGTCACCGAACTGGTGCGCGCGGGCCTGGGGGTGGCTGCGCTGCCGGATTTTCTACTGGCGGATGGTTTGCAGCCCCTGGGCCCCACTCTGGCGGGACGTGACACGGCGCTGTGGTTGTTGACGCGCCCGGATTGCCGGGCGCTGCGTTCGGTGGTCGCGTTGTTTGATGAGTTGGGACGGCATGTGCGCTGGTCGCGTCGTTAGGGTTTTCGCACAAAGTGTTCATGCATTTCGCACGTCAGGCTCTCAATACGCTCGGTGAGCTTCTTGGTCATTTCCGTCAGCCGCGTGTTCTGCTCCAGCAAATCCAGCAGTTGCTGGGTGGTCTGTTCGGCCTGGGCCTGGCGTTCGGTGTTGGCGATGGCGATGGCTTCGCGGTGTTGCGCGTCGGCATCGGACTGGGCTTTGTCGCGGGCGGCCTGACGCGTCTGGGCCAGCAGGATCAATGGCGCGGCATAGGCGGCTTGCAGGCTGAAAGCCAGGTTGAGCAGGATGAACGGGTACACGTCGAATTGGGTGATGCCGGTGATGTTCAGCACGATCCACACCAGGACGATCACGGTTTGCGCGCCGAGGAACGTCGGGGTACCAAAGAAGCGCGCGAAGGCTTCGGCCTTCAGGGCGAAGGTGTCGTTGCCGAAGGTCGTCGCCAGGTGGGCGTGGCCTCGGTGGAAACGCAAGTGGTCGACGGGCGCAGCTTGCGGCTTTGCAGGGGGCGTGGCGTCTGGGGTCATGGCGGGCTCGAATCCTAAGCGTTAAGACAAGCAAGCACTATAGACCGAGCCCCCAGCCAGGCACATGAAGAACCGGTCAGTGATTGCCCCGCTCGTTGGCAAACGCGCTCACCGCTTGCACCGCCTCGGTAGTGCCCTCGCGAATTTGCAGGATGACCGTGCCTGCACGGTTGGCCAGGTCGACCCCAAGCGCCGCACGGTCGCGGGTGCTGTCCATGCTCTCGATGGCTTGGCGGGTTTCGTCCTGGATCATCGCGATCATGCTGGAAATTTCCGCCGTCGAGCCGCTGGTACGTGCCGCCAATTGCCGTACTTCATCGGCCACCACGGCAAAGCCACGGCCTTGCTCACCGGCGCGCGCCGCTTCGATGGCCGCGTTCAGCGCCAGCAAGTTGGTCTGGTCGGCAATCCCGCGAATGGTGTTGACGATGGCGGTGATTTGTTGCGAACGCTCACCCAGCTTGGCGATCAGTTGCGAGGAACCGTCAATGTCGGCAGCGATCGCGCGCATGCCGCTGGCGGTTTGCTGAATCACATCGGCGCCTTTTTCGGCAATGTCCCGGGTGTTCATGGAGATGTGGTACGCCTGGTTGGCGCTCGCGGCGTCGGCGGCATGCTGTTGCACCCTGGCGGTGACGTCGGAGGCGAATTTGACCACTTTGCACAGGCGCCCGCTGGCGTCGTAGACCGGGTTGTAGTTGGCTTCGAGCCACACGGTCTGGCCGTTTTTATCAATGCGCTCGAACTGGCCGCTGAACAACTCGCCCTGGTTCAAACGTTTCCAGAACTCGCTGTATGCCGAGCTATTCGCCAGCTCCGGTTTGCAGAATACGCGGTGATGCTGGCCCTGGATCTGCGACAGGGTGTAACCCATGCGCTGCAGGAAGTTTCCGTTGGCCGTGATGATGGTGCCGTCGAGGTTGAACTCGATCACCGCCATGGCGCGGTCGATAGCGCCCAGTTTGGCGTTGGCTTCGCTTTCGGTTTGCAGGCGCGGTGTGACGTCCATGGCGTACTTCACCACTTTGATCACCTGGCCCGTGTCATTGCGCACCGGGTTGTAGCTGGCCTCCAGCCACACCGACTGTCCGCTGCCAGCCACCCGTTCGAAGGTGCCGGACTGAAATTGGCCATTGCGCAATTGCGTCCACAACTGGTTGTACTCGGCGCTGCGGGCGAAGGCGGGCGTGCAGAACATTCGGTGGGGCTGGCCCACAATCTGTTCGGCGCGGTAGCCCATGGTCTTGAGGAAGTTGTCATTGGCCCGCAGCACGACGCCCTGCAGGTCGAATTCGATCACTGCCATGGAGCGTTCGATGGCATCCAGCATGCTGGCTTGCTGGGCGTTGGTGAGTTGCAGGGTACTGATGGTTTTTTTATGGGCGTTGAATAGCATGTTCGAGGGCTCGGGGAAGCACGCGTCTAAAGTATCCATGAATGTGCGCCTGACCCCGTACGGCCCTGGGCCTTACGGTTGACTTGCTCATTGTCAGCTTCCTGATGCTGACAGAGGGGGTTGAACAACGGACTCAGAGTGATAAGCCTGCCAAGAAGTTCGCTGCCCGTGCAGGACCATCATGGGGCAGGCGACCAATGGAGGCATTATGCTATCGCTGTGGGGTGCTGACAGAAGATTCAGACGAGATGTTGTATGACAACTTAGGCTGAATGAGCGATGACGTAGTCGCTGACAGTAACCCGATTACGGCCTGTGTCCTTGGCCGCGTACAGCGCGCGATCCGCGGCGTTGAGCCACATGGCGGCATCGCTGTAGACGGGGCGGAAGTCTGCCAGGCCGATACTCAGGCTCACGCGCAGCTCAGGGATCTGCGGATTACGATAGTTACTAAATAGTTCGCGTATCTGTTCCATGACCTGCGCCGCTTCTTCAAGCGGCATTTGCGGAAGAATCACACAGAACTCGTCGCCGCCATAACGGCCAGCCAAGTCGTTTTGTCGCAGGTGCAGGCGTAATTTCTGGCTCAACTGACGCAATACCGCATCCCCGACGATATGGCCGTAAGTGTCATTGATCTGCTTGAAGTGATCGATATCGATCAGGGCGATCGTGGCTTGGCCGTGTTGCTGCTGGCACTTATGGAACTTGAGGTTCAGCAGGTCTTTCCACGAACCATGGTTGAGCAGGCCGGTCAGGCTATCGATGCGGCTCTGGGCGCTGAGGGCGCGCTTGTGTTCCGACAGCTTGATCGCCAACTGATAGCAGACCATGCCGATGGCCACCGGGTAGAGCGCCAACATCGGCAGGCAGGTGTAGACCTGGATGAGGCTGACGCTGGGGTTGAACTTGATGCCGAACAAGCCCCACGCCATGCCGACGCCGGCGGCCTGTGCCAGCAGCCCGCGCAGAAACAGGCGCTTGCCGCCGGCGGCGACGTTGTTCATGGTCATCATTGACATAATGGTCACGGCCGTCAGAGGGCTGAACTGGGCAGCGGCGGCCCAGAAGCCGACGAACAACGAGTCATAAAGCAGGTTGCGCTGTTCGGCTTGGTACGGAAACGGCGAGTGAACGGACAGTTGGTACGCCACATGTGCCCAGGCAAAACCATTGAATAGCAGGAACGCCCAGACCCAGCCTGGCATCGCCAGAGGGTAAAGAGCGCCGACGACACTGATACAACCAACCCCCAGGCCGATGATTCTTGGCTTGTAGATACGTCTGGCAAATGACAGCCCTTTGCCTAATCTGTTTTCCATAGTGTTCCGGGTCAGCTCTTTTGTGCAGATGCAACAGCGTGCGTCAGCGGTTAGAGCCGTTGCTCGAATAATAAGTGTGAATATTGTCAGTTATTCGAGTGGGAATAATCAGTGTCCTTCCAAGCCATTTGCGCGGCACAACCGGTGAATACGCAAAAAGAGCCTGGAATGTGGTTCATGCAATCGGGTTTTACTGCGGGCGGGAAGCGCTGACTTCATAACCCGCCAGGAACAGATCGATAGCCGATTCGATCACGTTGGCTTGGCTGGCGGCATCCAGGACAGGTTGGCCCAGGGTGATTTGCGGCCAAAAGGCGAAGGCTTTGAGCAGACTTTGTATCTGGTGGGCGGCGAAGGCCGGGTCGGTGCAGGAAAGTCGGCCATCGTCCTGTGCGGCACGTACCCATTGGGTGAAGCCTTCTTCGCGTTTGCTCAGACGGTTGACCATGTCTTGCGCGCGTTCCGGGGAATGGATAGTGGCGGCAATCGCGACACGGGCGAGGTCGAGGAAATTGGTGTCCGACATCATCTGCATCTTCGCTTGCAGTAACCCGCGCAATTGATCGCGCAGCGGTCGGTCGCTGGCGTAGCTCACGTCCAACTGCGCAACGCTGCTGGCCCACAATTGGTGGAGGATTTCTGCGAACAACTCTTCCTTGCTGGGGAAGTGGTTGTACACCGTGCGCTTGGAAACACCTGCAGTGGCGGCGATTTTGTCCATGCTGGTGACCTCGAACCCGTTAGCCCGAAACTCGGCGATGGCAGCTGCCACGATGGCTTCGCGTTTACGGTCGGTGAGGCGCAGGGGAGCAGTCATGGGGGGCGTTCGGCTCTTAGAGGAAATTACACTCGGCAGTTTACTTGCTTCGCGTTTTGTTGCAATCTAGAAACTACACTGTGCAGTGTAGTTCATGAGCGGACCGTAGGAGTCACTCTGCAATGGCCACGATATCAACCCGTCTCGACCCAGCGCCTGCGGCGCTCAAGCCTGCCGAGCAGGCGCAAGGAAATTTCAGCAACGACGCCCCGGTTCAGCATGGCGGCTTTGGCAAGACGTTGCGTATTTTCTGGAACATGCTGTTTAACAAGCCGCGCAGTACGCGCCCGGTGGGCAAGATCCCGGTGCAAGCCTTGACGCGTGAGCTGCTGTTGGCCGCTCCCGATCACAGCGTGTTCCGCCTGGGGCACTCCACCGTACTGCTGAAAATGCGCGGTAAATTCTGGGTCACCGACCCGGTGTTCGCCGAACGTGCCTCACCGTTCAGTTGGGCCGGCCCCAAGCGCTTCCACCAGCCGCCTATCAGCCTTGAAGACTTGCCGCCGCTGGAGGCGGTGATTCTTTCCCACAATCATTATGACCACCTTGACCGCAACGCCGTGGTCCAACTCGCCGACAAAACCCGTTACTTTCTCGCGCCGTTAGGCGTGGGCGACCTTCTGGTCAAATGGGGCGTGGATGCCAGCAAAGTCCGGCAACTGGATTGGTGGGAAGGCACCGAGGTCGATGGCATTCGGTTTATCGCTTCGCCGGCGCAGCATTTTTCTGGGCGCGGCCTGTTTGATGGCAACCAGACCTTGTGGTGTTCCTGGGTAATGATCGACGGCGCGCGGCGGATCTTTTTCAGCGGCGACACGGGTTACTTCGATGGCTTCAAACGTATCGGCGAACAATATGGCCCGTTTGACCTGACGTTGATGGAAACAGGCGCTTACAACGTCGACTGGCCCCACGTGCACATGCAGCCGGAACAGACCCTGCAAGCCCATATCGACCTCAAGGGCCGCTGGCTGCTACCGATTCACAATGGCACCTTTGACCTGGCGTTTCACGCCTGGCACGAACCGTTCGACCGCATCATGGCCCTGGCCTGGGAGCGCAACGTGTCGATTACCACGCCGGCGATGGGGCAGGCGTTCAGCTTGAACCAGCCCGAACGCGGGCATGCCTGGTGGTTGGACGTAGAAACTCAAGGCGCGCAAGAGCACGCTGCGGGCTGAGGCAAGGGGCTTTTAAAAAAGGTCTTTTCAGGGTGTTTCCGCCCTGCGACAAACGCCAGATGGGAGTGCGATCATCCCGGGAAAGTTATTCCCGGGGTGCAGGTTTTGATGGAAAAAGATTGTAGGACGCATTGGCAATTGGGTATGCCCTGTCACCTGGAGCCATTGACTGGCGAAGAGATGAGCTCGGCGCATGTGCCCGTTCATTCTCACCCCGATAAAGCGAACCTGGCGGGTGTCGTCTTCGCTGCCGAGCACTCCAGGGGCGTCGCGCCCATTCCTGGCTATAACACCCTGGCGCCACTCATGCGAGCCGTGCGGGACCCTGCCTTATCCCTCATCGCTGTGAGTGATGTCGACCCCACTGGGCCGGTGATGGTGGAGGTCCCCCTGGTGCTGAACAACACCACCTTCACGCCTTCCCAAATGCTGTCGGGGTGGCGCATCGGGTTTGCGGATCGGTATGTGTGCGGCGATCATCGCGAACCCGTCGAACACAGCGCGGCTTTGCGCCGTGCCTTTGAGGTTCTGCGTCAGGCCGGTGCGCAATTGGTGCCGGTGGACGCCCGACGTGAGAATTACAACCTTCAATTCAGCCTGCAGCGTTCTAATGAAATTGATGAGCTCGTGACCGCGCATCGCCTGGACGCTTTGGTATCTGACGAGCAGAGCGCCGCGTTTCACGGGGCTTGTACAAACGGGTATCCCTCGCTGTGCGAACCTTTGGAAGAGGGCGCCAAACTCTGGGTGTATGGCGCCCGGTGGGCGCGTGATGCGCTGCCCACGCTGCTGTGCGCGTTTCGACAGATGAGCGCTTGCGTGTCAGGCCATCCGTAGCAACTACCTGGCGCGCTGAACTCTCCTACGATGTGAGTGGCGAGGGTCTTAACGTCTTAGGGGCTGCAGTTCTTAGACTGGCGTCGAGCAGGCGGCTCAAATCAGCGCGAAACCTGGGCTTTAAATGTTGCGCCGGGCGCGGCAAGCCTGACTGATGACACTCAATGCCATTGAGGGAAGCCATGACCTACAGAGTCCACATTCTCGGCGCGGCGGGTGCCGGTACCACAAGCTTGGGAAGGGCCTTGGCCGAACGCCTGAATGTCGCTTATTTTGACTCCGACGACTTCTACTGGCAGCAAACTTCGGAGCCCTTCACCGTCGCTCGGCTGAGGGATGAACGCACCCGACTGCTGGTGGAACAGAGTGCCGACCTCGAGGGCTGGGTGGTGTCCGGCTCACTGTGCGGCTGGGGCGATGCCATGATCCCGCAGTTCACGCATGTGGTATTCCTGCGTGTGGACCCGCAAATACGCCTGAGCCGCCTGCGCCTGCGTGAAGTGCAACGCTACGGCGACAGGGTGCTGGTGGGAGGCAGCCGCCATGAAAACAGTGTGGCTTTCCTCGCCTGGGCCGCCCGTTACGATGAGGGCAATCACAGCCTACGCAGCCTGCGTCGGCATGAAAGCTGGCTGAAACCATTGACCTGCCCGGTGATCCGGCTGGACTCTACGCACCATTCGGTTGCGGCGTTGGTGAATCAATTGATGCCGCTGTTGAGCCCATCAGTCGCGAAATGATGCCTTGTGCGCTGGGCTCGGCCTGGGGGCGGTCAAACCTGCGTGCACTCATGCCCCACCCCGGCGCAAACCCCGGGAAAAACACCAGCCCTTCAGCCTCCAGCCGAAATGCCAATGCCAAGCGGGTTTCATCAGCCGCATCGGCCTGGCTTTCAAAGCGTTGAACCGCTTCCACCGCCAGCCCGGCCTGGCGGGCCAGGTCTTCCCGGCTCCAGCCCAGCATCGCGCGGGCCTGCACACTGTGCTTGGCGGTGAATTGATGCAGGACGATCTGTTGTTCTACGAAAGAGCTCATTGCCAGAGAGGACATGGGGTTTCTCCAGGATTCGACGGGGGAGGGCAAACTATACTGTGTTTTTGTACAGTTGTTTTGACCGCTCATCAACTGGATTTTTTTATAGCGTTTCAGCTATCCCTCATTCCACCCCTGGCGCCTCCCGAATGATCAGGTGATCGAGGTTTTCGATATTCGCGCTGAACACCCCGAACGTCTGCTCGGGGTTCTTCTTGCTGGGCACCTGTTTCAACGCCGGCGTTACGCCGTAGAAGAAGCAGTACAGCGGCCGCTCACTGTCCACCGCCGCCTTGATCTGCTCAAGGAACGCCTTGCGCTTGCGGTAGTTCTCGATGAGTTTTTTGCTCAGGTAGACATTGACCGAGTAGGGCTTCTTGTCGAGCCACACCTTCTTTTCGAAGTCGATGCGAAAGCTGCTGGTGTAGTCCTTGATCGCCTTGATCCTGCCCCAGTAGATCAGGCCGTTGTTGTCCTGCAGGTATTCGATTTTCTTGAAAAACGTCCAGTAGGTCGCGGTGTGCTCGCCGATCTTCAGCGGCATGGCCTTGAGCCTGTCCTTGTCGTCGATGTTCGACACGTAGCATTCCACCGGGTGGGCGAATACGCTGGTTTTGTCCGGGGTTGAATCGCTTGCTCTGTGGGATGGTTCGGAGCGGGTTGAAGGCGCTTTCGTTGGCTCTTGTGGGGCGCTGCCCTCGGACCCAACCCGTGGCGTTTTACGTTCGTACTGACGCCGTGTCAGCACAAATTCCGATGGGAAATTATCCTCGCGCTCGTCGTCACTTTCGCCGGCTGCGGTCTTGTGCGTGCTGGCATAGCGGCAGCCGTCGATATGGCGGGTGCTGGTCTTGTTCTTGAAGTGCGGTGTGCGCAGGTAATTGACGTTTTTCGCGTTGAATGTGCTCAACGTATTGCCCGTATCAAATGCCGCGCGGCATTCATCGTTGGGGCACAGGAAACGGTCCTTGTCGGAATCGAAGTCGGCCGTTTCGTCGAAATTCAGGTCTCGTACGTCGTAGATCGACAGCTTGTCATCGAGACTCAGGCTGTAGGCCGTGTCGAATTTCATGGGGCTCGGGTCCGTGAGATGAATTGCTGGATATTACGCAAAACTTCGCCTTTAAGGAGATCAAAAGTGTGGGAGCGGGCTTGCTCCCACATTTAGATATGAGGCGTGCTGGCTACACGCCGTCCACTCAGGAAACACAAGGTGCCGCCCACGGCGGTCAGTGCGCCGAGGGCATAAAACATGCTGACGGGTGCCGAATTGATCAGTAGATAACCGCAAATCACCGGGCTCATCGCCCCGCCAAATGCGGCCAGATTTTGCGCGCCGTAGTAGCTGCCGCGCAGGGCATCCGGGGCGATGGTGTCGATAAACAGGAACTCCGAGGGGTAGATGATCATCTCGCCCAAGGTGAACACGAACATCGCCAGGCACCACGTGAGCAAGCTGTGCGCCTGGCTGAAGCCGATCAGCCCGGCAATGAACAGCAGGGTGCCAAGTACGATCCAGTAGCGCAGTTGTTCGCGCTTGAGGAAGCGGCCGATTTGGTACTGCATCAAAATCACGGTAATGGCATTGCAGGCCAGCACCGCCGACAGAATCTTCAGCGCCTCGGCCGGCTTGTAGGCCACCAGCAAAAACTGCGACAGATAAAGGGTGTAGCGCCCGTGGACAATGGTGCTCAACAAACTGCCGCTGGTGAACAGGATCAGCGTGCGGTCGCTGCGCAACGTGCGCAGGGTGGTAAGAAAACTTAAGGGTTTGTTGCTGTCGTCCCGTTGGGTGGGCGGGATGCCGATCATCAGGAACAGGCTGCCAAACGCAATGGCGCTGGCGATCAGGAACGGCGCCAGTTGCATGTGGCCGGCGATCACCACGCCGACCATCGGGCCGGTGGCGTAGCCGACGTTGGTCAGTGTGTAGCGCAGTGAAAATACCTTGGCGCGATCCCCGACGGGCAGGTTCTCGCTGATGATGGCCTTGGAGCCGATCAGGAATAATGCCGACGCGGCTTCGGTGATGACCAGGGTCAGGGTGGTGAGGTAGAGGTTGCTGGCAAAGGTCAGCAACAGAAAACCGATGGAGCTGGAGAGCATGGCCAGGATCAGCAGCTTGCGCTTTTCCAGGCGGTCGATGATGTAGCCGCCGTAGAGGCCGAGCAGTGTGGCGATGAACACCGCGATGCCCATCAGCAGGCCGATGTCCTGTTGATTGAGACCCAGTCGGGTGCTCAGCAGCAAGGCCAGCAAGGGACTGGTCATGGCGCGGCTGACCACGATGGTCACCGAGCAGATCATCAGGCGGCGGATTACCAGGGAGTAGGTGGCCACGGTGGGGCGGATGTCCTTGTCATAAATGCGCAGCCGAGCCGAGCACTCTTCTAAAGCTCAATGGAGATCCCCTGTGGGAGCCGGGCTTGCCCGCGATGGCGGTGAGTCAGGCGATGTAGATGCAAGCTGATCCACTGCTATCGCAGGCAAGCCAGCTCCCACAGGAGTTTGTGGTGTTTACTGGCCGGCGTTGATGCTGATTTTCTCGACCGCACCCTGCTCCAGGTCCCATTTCTTCAGGATCTTGCCGTACGTCCCATCCTCAATCATGCCCTGCAACGCTTCACTGATCGCCGTGACCAATTCGGTGTTGCTCTTCTCAATCCCCAGCCCCGTGAACTGCTTGGAAATCGCTAGGCCCACCGGCTTGTACTTGCCCTTGTCCAGCGACATCAGATAAGGAATCGTCTCGCTGCCCTGCATCGCCGCATCCAGGCGGTTCTGCTGCAACTGCGCCCGTGCATCCGCCGAGCCTTCAGTGCCGATCACCACGATGGCCGGCTTACCCGCCGCTTCGCAGTTTTCCTTGCTCCACGCGGCAATTTCCGACGGCCAGGTAGTACGGCGGCTGGTGCCGACTTTTTTACCGCACAGGTCAGTCAACTCCTTGAGGTCTTCACGCTTGGCCAGGGTGTACAGCTGCGGGCCGCTGGTGAAGTAGTCGATGAAGGTCACAGCCTTTTGGCGTTCGGCCGTGTCGCTCATGCCCGACAGCACGATGTCCACGCGCTTGGTGGTCAGGCCGCTGAGCATTTGCTCGAAGCCGGTTTCCTGCCACTTGATCTTCACGCCGAGACGTTCGGCCAGGGCGTTGCCCAGGTCGAAATCCAGGCCGGTGAGCTTGTTGGTGGCGGTGTCTTTGAAATCCATCGGCGGGTAGTTCGGCACGATGGCCGCGCTGATCTCGCCTTTTTCCTTGATTGCTGCCGGCAATGCCGCCAATACACAGGTGGAAGCCATCAGGCCTGCGAGCAACGTTGGGATAAACAATGTTTTCATGGGGGCGTTCTCGTTAGTTTTTTAGTTAAGTGCGAACGGCAGAAATAAAGCTTTGGGTACGCGGGTTTTGTGGGCTTATTAGAATTTCTTCGGGGCTGCCGGCTTCCACAATCTGGCCGGCGTCCATAAACACCATGCGGTTGGAGACTTCGCGGGCAAAGCCCAGCTCATGGGTGACCACAATCATGGTCATGCCGCTGGTGGCCAAATCGCGCATCACCGACAGCACTTCGCCTACCAGCTCCGGGTCGAGGGCTGACGTGGGTTCGTCGAACAACATCAACTTGGGGCGCATGGCCAACGCACGGGCAATGGCCACACGCTGTTGCTGGCCGCCGGACAATTCCACCGGGTAGGCATTGCGCTTGTCCGCCAGGCCAACGCGGGCCAGCAACTCCAGCGCATCTTCGATGGCTTCCTTGGGCGAGCGCTTGAGCACCTGCACCGGGCCTTCGATGATGTTCTGCAGCACGGTCATGTGCGGGAACAAATTGAAGCGTTGGAACACCATGCCGGTCGCCAGGCGCTGGCGGGCGATCTGTGATTCGTTCATCTCATGCAGCTTGTTGCCGACAACGCGGTAACCCACCAGTTCGCCGTCGACCCACAGGCCGCCCTTGTCGATTTTTTCCAGCTGGTTCACACAGCGCAACAGCGTGCTTTTACCCGAGCCGGACGGGCCGATGATGCACATCACTTCGCCTTGCTCGACCTCGATATTGATGTCGCGCAGCGCGTGATACTCGTCGTAATACTTGTTCAGGTTGACGGCCTTGACGATGCTTCTCATGGGGCAAATCTCCTCAACCCAGGCTTACGAACGCTTGCCGGCGCCGCGGGCAAAACGACGCTCGAGGCGGCTTTGACCAAATGAAAGAACAGTCACCACCGCCAGGTACCAAATGCCGGCCACAATCAGCAGCTCCATGACCCGGGCGTTGGCGTAGTAGATGTTTTGCGCGTTGTGCAACAGCTCCGAATACTGGATCACGCTGGCCAGGCTGGTCATTTTCACCATGCTGATGAACTCGTTACCTACCGGCGGAATGATCACCCGCATGGCCTGCGGCAGAATCACCCTACGCAGCGCTTGCAAGCTCGGCATGCCGATGGACTTGGCCGCCTCGTACTGGCCGGTGTCGACCGACAGCAAGCCGGCGCGCACCACTTCGGCGGTGTAGGCGCCCTGGTTGATACTGAGGCCGAGCAGGGCGGCCACGAACGGCGTCATCAGGTCGACGGTGTCGATGCTGAACAGGCCCGGAATCGCGATCACCGGGAAAATCAGCGCCAGGTTGAACCACAGCAGCAGTTGCAAAATCAGCGGCGTACCGCGAAACAGCCAGGTGTAGGTGATGGCCACATACCGCAGGATCGGGTTGGCCGACATGCGCATGATCGCCGTGATCACCCCGATCACCACACCCAGCGCCATCGCCAGAATCGACATGACGATGGTGTTGACCAGGCCCCACAGGATGGCCTCAGACGTGAGGAACTGCCCGATGTAGGACCATTCGATCTGGCCATTGGCAAATGCGCGCAACAACGCGGCCAGGGCGATCACGATCAACGTGGCAAAAAACATCCGCCCGTAATAGCGACGCGGCACGTGCTCGTACTGCGTGATATCGAACTGGTTCTCGGACAACTTACGCTCGGCTTCCAAGCGCTCCGCCGGGGTTTGGTTCATGGTGTTACTCCAAAACTAATAACGCTCTAACTGCTGTACGCGGTCTAACGGTTGAAACCCGGTCAAATGTGGGAGCTGGCTTACCTGCGATAGCGCCAGTGAGCTCACCACACATGCCCAGACTTAAATCCGAAACCCCTGATAACTCTCAGCCCACTTTTGCTGCTCAGCCAACGCCACCTTCAACCGCCCAATCTGCTCGCGAACCCGCTCCGGCGCCGTCCCACCCCAACCACTGCGCGCCGCAATCGCTGCCTCCAGGGTCAAGCAGTCACGCACTTCGGGCAGCAACCGAGCATCCACCTCCGCCAACATCGCCGGCGAGGCTTCCCACAACTCAATCTCATGCTTCTCACAGGCCTGCACCAAGGCGCCGGTAATCTCATGCGCCTCCTTGAACGGCACACCGCGCGTGGCCAGCCAATCCGCCACCTCGGTCGCCAAGGTGAAGCCCATCGGCGCCTGGCGCCGCAGCTCTTCCACCTGCACCTTCATGGTCGCGACCATCCCGGCCATCGCCGGCAGCACCAGCAGCAAGGTGTCGACGCTGTCCAACACGCTGTGTTTGTCTTCACTCAAATCGCGGTTGTACGAGAGCGGCAACGACTTGAGCGTCGACATCAGCCCGGTCAGGTTGCCAATCAAACGCCCAGCCTTGCCCCGCGCCAGTTCGGCAATGTCCGGGTTCTTTTTCTGCGGCATGATCGAGCTGCCTGTGGCATAGGCATCGTCCAATACAACCCAGCGAAACTGGCGCGACGACCACAAGCAAAACTCCTCCGACAGGCGTGAAATGTTCACTCCGAGCATGCCCGCCACAAACAGAAACTCCGCCACATGGTCACGGCTGGCGACGGCGTCGATCGAGTTTTCGCACGGCCCGGTGTAGCCCATTTCCTTGGCCGAATGCTCGGGCTGGCGCGCAATCGCCGAGCCTGCCATTGCGGCAGCACCCAACGGCGACAACGCCGTGCGCGCATCCCAATCCACCAGGCGCTGCACATCACGCAACATCGACTGCGCGTGCGCCAACAAGTGGTGGGCAAACACAATCGGTTGCGCCTGCTGCAAGTGAGTGAAGCCTGGGCAAATGCTGTCGACGTGCTGCTCAGCCTGCTCCACCAGCGCCTGCTGCAAACCCAGCACCTCAGTGGTGATGGTGCGCGCATGGTCACGTAGGAAAAGGCGCAGGTCGTTGGCCGTTTGGTCGTTGCGTGAACGCCCGGCGCGCAGCTTGCCGCCCAAGGCGCCCAGGCGCTCGGTCAAAACGCGTTCGATAAAGGTGTGTACGTCCTCGTCATCCAGGGTTGGATGCAGGCGCCCAGCGGCGAAGTCCTCACCGATACGGTCCAGGGCCTCCAGGGTGCGCAGGGTCTCCGACTCATCCAGCAAACCGGCGCGCTGCAACTCACGGGCATGGGCACGGGAACCGGCCAGGTCGTAGGGCGTCAGGCGGAAATAGCGCTCAGGGCAACGCGACAACGCGGCCAGTGCAGCAGACGGACCGGTCTTGAAACGAGCGCCCCAAAGGCGGTCGGTGGGCTGGGACATGGGTGTTCCTCACGCTTGTTTTTAGAAGAGTCGGAGGCAGTCAAAAAGTAAAAAGTCCTGATCGTAGTGTCAGGTTTTGCGAGGTGTTAAATCAGCCTCTGTGTGCTGTTCAACCCGCTATATTCAAGGTTGCCAAGGGCGGATGTTTATGTTCATTATCGCCGCCTGGCTATGTTCAAGGATTGGGTTGAAGCCTGTTGAATATGGCACTTGAGGTCAACGCGTATTATGGAAACCCCACTTTCCACTTCTGGAAACATACCGCCCAAACCCGGCACACGACCGCCGCTGCAACTGAGCGGGCTGGACTTCAAATTGCTGCGCGTGTTCATGGCCGTGGTCGAAGCCGGCGGCTTCAGCGCCGCGCAAAACGAGCTGAACGTGGGCCTGGCGGCCATCAGCAAACAGATCTCCGACCTCGAAATCCGCATCGGCATGCGCCTGTGCACACGGGGCCGCGAAGGTTTTGGCCTGACCGAAGAAGGCAAGTTGGTGTACCAGGCTTCCATCGAGTTATTTACCTCGGTGGACAGTTTTCGCGACAAACTTAGTTCGGCGCAAAACGAGCTTATTGGTGACCTTAGTGTCGGCGTTATTGATAACACCGTATCCGACATTAATTCGCCGCTGATTACCGCTTTAGGGAAACTGCACAGCGAATCGCCAAAAATTAGATTGCGCCTACAGGCCTCGCAACTGGACGAAGTTGAACGCGGCGTGGTGGAAGGGCGGCTGATCGTCGGCATCGTGCCGGTGTACCAACGCCGCGAAGAATTCGACTACTTCCCGCTCTACGAAGAAAAAGCCCACGCCTACTGCGCCGTAGGACACCCACTGTTCAACGCGAGCGACATTACGCCGGAGGTGGTGCGCCAATACGAAGTGGTCAACCACCGGTATGCGATCCACCGCGACAAGGCCAACTTCGTCACCTACGACAGCCAGTCCGCCTCGGCCTCACAGGTGGAAGCCGTCGCCATCCTGATCCTCACCGGCCGCTTCCTCGGCTTCCTGCCGGAACACTACGCCGCGCCACTGGTCAGGGAAGGGCGCCTGCGCGCACTGTGCCCGGAACAGGTTCACCTGAGCACCGCGTTCAACCTGATCCTGCGCCACAACGCGCCAAGAAGCCCGATGGTAAAAGCCTTCGCAACAGCCCTGGGCGTAGACCTCAAGGCCGCGACATAAGCGCCGCCGAACACCGATCAACAGGCTGACAAAGCTCAAATGTGGGAGCTGTCGAGCCCCAGCGAGGCTGCGAACGGATCACCGCGGTCTACCTGCCGAACCCATCCATCTGCATCGCCCCCCAGCACCCCATGCTAGTGCGCTATCCATCTGGCACCGCTCAAAATGTGGGAGCTCTCGAGCCCCAGCGAGGCAGCGATGGGATCGACTCGGTCCACCTGCCGACCCCATCCACCCGCATCACCGCTGCAACTTGCCCTGCTTCTTCTTCGAATGAAAATGCCGAAAATGCGCATCCTGCGCCGCGGCCAACAACTCCCGATCCCCACGCGTATCGCCCCAGGCTCGCAGCCGATACTCGCCCAAATCCCCATACACCGCCTCAAGCCGCAGCACCTTGTTCTCACAGCGGCAATTATTCCCCGTGAGCTTGCCCGTCAACACCCCGTCGACCACCTCGAGCTCAGTGCCAATCAACTTGATCCCCAGCCGATTCGCAAACGGCTGCAACACCAACGCCGGCGACGCCGAACACAACGTCACCACCGCCCCGGACTTCACCTCATCTTCCACCGACTGCAAGCCCTTGGGGCGCATCAGCTTGGTCCAATAGCGCTGGCAATACGCCTCAGCCTGCTGCTGAACCCACGCCTTCTCCACACCGGTCATAAAGGTGCGGATCAACTGCGCCTTCAACTCATCCCGGCTGATCTGCCGCAGCAAAAAGCGCAGCCCAGGCACCGCCAGCTTCGCCATCCGGCCGTAGAACTCACCGGTGCCAAAGGCAAACTTGAGGAATGGCACGAAACTGTCGTGATGGGTCAGGGTGCCGTCGAAGTCAAAGACGGAGAGTACTTTGGCGTCTACGGGGCCGGCTTCGAGCATGTCTGGGTTCACGGTGGCCTCGGTCCTATCTAGTATTTTTTAAGCGTGCATCAGGTGTGACAGCAGGAGTTTACTCCCGTGCCAATCTTCCGATCTTGGCGTAAAGCGTCTCGGTGAAAGCATCCCGGTCACTCGACCGGTGACAACGCTGATGGCAATTGGGGCACAAGGCTACAGCATTGGTCGTGCGATCCGAACCCTTCTGGGCGAGGTGCTTGACGTGATGTACTTCAAGAAATGGCAAACCATCGACCTCGAAAGGCGCGTTTGAACCGCAGCCTTCGCAGATGCCCTTGGCTTCTTTGAGTACCCAGGCGCGTACCTTTGGGTCGCGGACAAAGGCAGTGCTGACGGTCGACACTTTCTGCGGATTGGCGATGCCATCCGGTAGCTTTTGGAAAGGTTGCTGCTGCAGTTTGGATGCGCGGCGGATAAGCGTTTGCTCATCTGCCGTTTGGGCTGCGTCTTCGGATTCGAATACACCCTGCGCGGCAAGCGCTTGGCGGATGCGTTGCTCTACGCCAGTCCCCACATTCTTCGCAGGCTTATAACCTTCAATACGGTCCCAGCCCATACGGACGAGCACGGTGGAGATATTTTGCATGCGAAGTTCAATAGAACCCTTCGCACGCCCTGCCACCGGCCCTTCACGCAGAAGGCGGTTTTCGAGTGCTTTGTTGAAAGGCTGGCCACTCTTTTCCCAGGCCAACATCTTCAAGTACGCCTCGACTGCCGCTGTCAATTCCGCGTCGTTCCAGTCCGTTTTGTCTTTTGCAATATCCATACAGCCGCCGAGGGTAGAAAACCCTCGGACGATACTGAGTAGCCATTATGGCGTCTACGAAATTTCCTACGAGTCTGTCGGATTTGGTTGTCGTCGAATTTGGTAAAGTCGCTGCGTCATTCGGAACAGTTGAATGAGCTTTCTCCACCACGCAGTCTTTGCTGATTCTCTCCGATAGGTCCGATTCACCAACAAATACGGCATATCTCGAAGCCTAATCCAGCCTTCATCCTGCCAATGCAACAGATTCAACGACATCTCCGGCCAATCCAACATGCTCAACAACGGCCGCTCCATCGTGCGTGGCTGACGCTCGTCCCGTAAAGTTGGAACGACTTCATGAGTGAGCCAACTACGCAGTAGCCGATTCCCAGGTGTGTAGTGATAGACCAGCAGCGCGTAGGCACCGGATTCACTGATCATCAGCATTTGTTCCGGTTGACCGTGGAACAGCAGGTTTAAGGTTCTTCGTTGATCCTCATCGAGCTTGCGAGTCGTCCGCTCATCGAGATACCACCCCATCAAACGCCCAAGGTCACGCGCGCAGAACCACGCTTGGTTTTCTAGAAGGAGAGCGTGTAATTGAAGATTATGGTGGGTGAACACGACGGCAATAGAAGGTTCAGATGTGACCAAACTCGTGGCGCTAGGCAAGTCGAGCAGATATCGGCTAGGCATTTTCTATGATCTCTACGTGATTTACGGAAGGGCGCGAACCCAACGTAGAGAGCGGATTTAAGAAACTCCAACTTGCCATGCCTCAATGCAGCCTTAAGTTCGCATGAATGAGATCAGGCGTTTTTTTTGGCTTACGTGAGGCTAGCTTCTACGTTGGGCGTTTCTTAGGCACCGTCCGCCAAGAATGCTTGGTATGGAGGATGGTATCTATAATTAGAAGGATTATATGTGTGTAAGAAACTTCCTGATGTATTGGAGGTTGGTGTTTGATATTTTTGATTTAGAGGGGTGCCCCGATTTGAGCGGGGCTTCTCATCTGTGCTGATTTGTTGGGTGTATGGTTATAGCTATTATTTGTCTAATTGTTTTGTAAGGCTGCTTTGAATACGGCTTCTTCCGGCGTTCTTAAAGCAGAGAGAATGTTCTCTGCTATTTTTTCAATAAGTTTGTTACCCCAGAAAGGGTCGGTCACGTCGTAGTAGATTACTCGGATATGTTGTAGGTCGAATGGAACATCTGATTCGTTTGAGCATATGAGTACTACAGGTTTGTTCAGGGCGTGCGCTAACCCCAGTTCATAAAAAACGTTAGGGTTTCTATTTGTGAGCTCTGCTACTAAGATCTTAGAGTTATTTATACCTTGCCAAATCTGGTCGATAATTTTACCGGTGCCGAATATGTCTGCATCTGCTCTTATTGGGGTTAACCCCGCTTTTTGTATGGCAGGTTCGTATATCGTGCTGTAGTAAGTGCCGATAGGGTTAGCAAAAGGCATCATTACAAAACAAGTGTCTGTGCTTTTGACTGAAACCTGTCGGCCCAATTTTTTTAATCTGCCATCGCTTGCTTCGATTGACGGTTCTTTCGAGACGTCTAAAATTCTTCTTTTTCCACTATGTTCTTCTAATAGTTGAGCATCTTGCATTGTCTCTAAAAAGATAGCTTAAAATTCTGATGCTTTATCCTCCGGAATTTTAAATTTATCGATCAGTGCATTTCGAAAGAATTGAGGGTCAGGAAGATTTTCTCCGCGATAGTGTTGATACACTTCGCCGATATCTGGAGCATTTATTGCTGCTTCTCTTAAACCAGATATTTCATCCTCAGTTTGTTGAGGACGTATTATTTTTCTAGCAAGCTCGGTAATTGAAATCTGACCAGGTGAAGATGTCCTTTCTAATAAACCATATTTTTGAGCAGAGCTTATTTCGACTTGGAAGTTTCCGCCGAATCCAACGCCAACGAAATTAGCAGCCTCTCTTTCAGAGCAGGGTTGTCCTGCATTTTGTTCTTGAATCGCGCGCGGGATTCGAAGTACTTTTTCTAGGGTGTGCCGAGGGAATTTTGCTGTTTTTGAACTTGGTTTGGGCGGTGGTGTTTTTTTGGATATGGTTTTTTTGGGAGGTGTTGCTTTTTTTGTGGATGCTGCTTGTGGCTTTCGGGTAGGTGTTTTTTTAGATGGGGGGCGTTTGGCGGAAGGATTAGGCTTAACTGGTAATATTACTTGTGAAGAAGTTGTTTCGGTTGGTTCGCTCATTTGTCATCCCTATACACGTTGGCTTATTTTTATTTCCTAATAAGACCCTGAAGGCAGGGTCTTATTAGAGGCAAAGCTTAACTGCTGTAGGACAATTGAGAAAATATTAATCCCAGCTCAGCGCCCCACCAGTCTGGTACTCAATAACCCGAGTCTCAAAGAAATTCTTCTCTTTCTTCAAGTCCATAATCTCGCTCATCCAAGGGAACGGATTCGTCGTCCCCGGATACTCTTCCTTCAACCCAATCTGCGACAGACGACGATTCGCGATGAACTTGAGGTAGTCCTCCATCATCGCCGCATTCATGCCCAGCACCCCACGCGGCATGGTATCGCGCGCATATTCAATCTCCAGCTGCGTCCCTTGCAGGATCATCTGGGTCGCTTCTTCCTTCATCTCGGCATCCCACAAGTGTGGGTTTTCGATTTTGATCTGGTTGATCACGTCAATACCAAAGTTCAGGTGCATCGACTCGTCGCGCAGGATGTACTGGAACTGCTCGGCCACGCCGGTCATTTTGTTGCGGCGGCCCATGGACAGGATCTGGGTGAAGCCGCAGTAGAAGAAGATGCCTTCGAGGACGCAGTAGTAGGCGACCAGGTTGCGCAGCAGTTCTTTGTCGGTTTCGACGGTGCCGGTTTCGAACTTCGGATCGGAGATCGAACGGGTGTACTTCAGGCCCCACGCGGCTTTTTTAGCCACCGATGGGATCTCGTGGTACATGTTGAAGATCTCGCCTTCATCCATGGCCAGCGATTCGATGCAGTACTGGTAGGCGTGGGTGTGGATCGCTTCTTCGAAGGCCTGGCGCAGGATGTACTGGCGGCACTCCGGGTTGGTGATCAGGCGGTACACGGCCAGCACCAGGTTGTTCGCGACCAACGAATCAGCAGTGGAGAAGAAGCCCAGGTTGCGCATGACGATGCGGCGTTCGTCGTCGGTCAGGCCTTCGGGGTTTTTCCACAGGGCGATGTCGGCGGTCATGTTGACCTCTTGCGGCATCCAGTGGTTAGCGCAGCCGTCGAGGTACTTTTGCCAAGCCCAGTCGTACTTGAAGGGCACGAGTTGGTTGAGGTCGGCGCGGCAGTTGATCATGCGCTTTTCGTCAACGGCGACGCGGGCGGCGGAGCCTTCGAGCTCAGCGAGGCCTTCGGCGACGTCGAGTTTATCCAGGGCGGCCTTGGCGCGCACGATGGCGGCGGAGTCACTGGCGGTGACGGCGCGGGCTTCGATGGCGGCAGCGGCGCCGGCACCGTCGAGGCGGTCCATGTTGGCTTCGGTGGCGTGGCCGGCGTTGGCGCCTTTAGCGGCGACTTCGCCTTCTTCTTCTTTGTCGAATTCGTCCCAGCTCAGCATGACGTGTCGTCTCCTGCGTGAGGGCTCAAAGGTGCCCGTGTGAAACCGGATGGTTGGGTGTTCACACGGCCCTCGGGCCGCGGTGGATCTTAAGGAATCGTTTGTTGCAACCGCTGGCGCAGGCATTAAACGCAATTGGGTGAACGGGTGCTCTGCATGAGGCTTGAGGGGGGAGCGACAGATGCATGCTCCTGCGGAGGCCTCAGGTCTGGCTCTTCATCCCGGTGTAAAGGGATATTGCAGGCCCGATTTACCCGCGCATTATAGGGAAAAATTCGGCTTTGTGTTGCGGCGGATGGTCACGACAGAGCGCCAAAATGGTGTGGTTTTCGGCCAAGGCGTGTGTTTGCAAGGCTTTGCTGGGCTAGGATTTTTTTGACGGGCGGTGGGATGTTTTTTGTAGGGCGGGGGAAGTGGGCTTCCGGGGAGTAAAAATGCTGGGAAGGGTGCAGGGTTTTGAGGTGTTGGTGTGGCGGGTATCGCTTTCGCGAGCAAGCCCGCTCCCACATTTGGACCCAGGTGTGTCAGCTGGCTCTTTGCCGCAAGAACGATTTCTTGCGGCGAATAAGATCAGGGTTTAACGCCTTTATAAGAAGTTATTATCCGTTAGAGCAACCGTTGCCCATTACCTGGTAATTAAGAATATGGCGTTGACCTTGTGAGTCTTCATATTCCATTTGTACCGGTACAACTTGGCAGACTTCCGGAACCGTGCTCATTGACAATACTTTGGCCACATCCAAGTGCGTGCTGTACGTGTAGTCCTCAACAATCGGGGTGTTCTGGCCAGCCAGCTCAGTCGGGGCTTCGTCGGCCAGGGCGGCGGTTGCGCACAAGCTGCTGAGGGCCATCACTACTAAAGCTTTCATTTCTCTTTTTACCTTCTTCGGGGCGAAAGGGGTCACGGGGCCCTTATGAGGCCGCGTGTGTAACTTAGGGTGGGCGAGTTCGGATTAACGTTGCCTTCGTGGGGGCTGTTACGTTGTTAATCACAGTGCCGTGTTGGCGGAGCTGATTTTAGGCGTGCGGGTTATATTCATATACCCGTGCTTTTGATAAACACTATTGGCGGTTTTTGTAACAATCCCGTGGTAAAGGTTTTTTCATGCAGTGCCAAAGCCACGCAGGCCGCGGGCCAGAGCCATAAATGGGGATAGCTGGGTATTTTGTAGGGTCTTGTTACTACCATCGTCGAATGGTTCTATAGGCCCACCCCGGCTACAACAGGGGCCATACAACAACAACTATGTCACCGAGGTAAGAAAGATGAGTGCGGCTTCCCTGTACCCCGTTCGCCCCGAAGTAGCAGCCAACACGCTGACCGACGAGGCAACCTACAAGGCCATGTACCAGCAGTCGGTGGTCAACCCCGATGGCTTCTGGCGCGAGCAAGCCAAGCGCCTTGACTGGGTCAAGCCTTTCACCGTGGTGAAGCAGACCTCTTTCGACGACCACCACGTCGACATCAAATGGTTTGCCGATGGCACCCTGAACGTTTCCTACAACTGCCTGGACCGTCACCTCGCCGAGCGTGGCGATCAGGCAGCGATCATCTGGGAGGGCGACGACCCTGCCGAAAGCCGCACCATCACTTACCGCGAGCTGCATGAAGAAGTCTGCAAGTTCGCCAACGCCCTGCGTGGCCAGGACGTGCACCGCGGCGATGTAGTGACTATCTATATGCCGATGATCCCCGAAGCCGTGGTCGCCATGTTGGCCTGTACCCGCATCGGTGCGATTCACTCCGTGGTGTTTGGCGGTTTCTCGCCTGAGGCCCTGGCCGGTCGCATCATCGACTGTAAGTCGAAGGTAGTTATCACCGCCGATGAAGGCATTCGTGCGGGTAAGAAAATTCCGTTGAAAGCCAACGTCGACGACGCCCTGACCAACCCGGAAACCAGCAGCATCCAGAAGGTCATTGTGTGCAAGCGCACCAATGGCAACATCAAGTGGAACCAGCATCGCGACATCTGGTACGAAGATTTGATGAAAGTGGCGGGCACCGTGTGCGCGCCGAAAGAGATGGGCGCCGAAGAGGCGCTGTTCATCCTCTACACCTCCGGCTCCACCGGCAAGCCTAAAGGCGTGCAGCACACCACCGGCGGCTATTTGCTGTACGCAGCCCTGACCCACGAGCGCGTGTTCGATTACCGCCCGGGCGAAGTCTACTGGTGCACCGCTGACGTCGGTTGGGTCACCGGCCACACCTATATCGTCTACGGCCCGCTGGCCAATGGCGCGACCACGCTGCTGTTCGAAGGCGTGCCGAACTACCCGGATATCACCCGTGTGGGCAAGATCGTCGACAAGCACAAGGTCAATATCCTGTACACCGCGCCAACCGCGATCCGCGCGATGATGGCTTCCGGCACTGCCGCCTGCGAAGGTGTAGATGGCAGCAGCCTGCGCTTGCTCGGTTCGGTGGGTGAGCCGATTAACCCTGAAGCGTGGGACTGGTACTACAAGAACGTCGGCCAATCCCGTTGCCCGATCGTCGACACCTGGTGGCAGACCGAAACCGGCGCCACCCTGATGAGCCCACTGCCGGGTGCTCACGCCCTCAAGCCGGGTTCCGCTGCACGGCCGTTCTTCGGCGTGGTGCCGGCGCTGGTCGACAACCTGGGCAACATCATCGAGGGCGCTGCCGAAGGCAACCTGGTGATCCTCGATTCGTGGCCAGGCCAGGCGCGCACGCTGTACGGCGACCATGACCGTTTCGTCGACACCTACTTCAAGACGTTCCGTGGCATGTACTTCACCGGTGACGGCGCCCGTCGCGATGAAGATGGCTACTGGTGGATCACCGGTCGTGTGGATGACGTGTTGAACGTGTCCGGCCACCGCATGGGCACCGCCGAAATTGAAAGTGCCATGGTTGCTCACCCTAAAGTCGCCGAAGCGGCGGTGGTGGGTGTGCCGCATGACATCAAGGGCCAGGGCATCTATGTGTATGTCACTCTGAAAAACGGCGAAGAGCCAAATGAAGCGTTGCGCCTGGAGCTGAAAAACTGGGTGCGCAAAGAGATCGGGCCGATTGCTTCGCCGGACGTGATCCAGTGGGCGCCGGGCTTGCCGAAGACGCGCTCCGGGAAAATCATGCGCCGTATCCTGCGCAAGATTGCCACGGCTGAGTACGACGGGTTGGGCGATATCTCCACCCTGGCGGACCCGGGTGTGGTGGCGCATTTGATTGAGACGCACAAGACCATGAACGTCGCGTAAGGCGAGGTGGGTGGTACAAAGCCCCATTCGGCGTAAGCCGGGTGGGGCTTTTTTGTGGGATTCAGAACACGGCGCGGGATAATGTGGGAGCTGGCTTGCCTGCGATAAAGGTGGGTCAGGCAATAATGGGCTAGATGACAGGCCGCTATCGCAGGCAAGCCAGCTCCCACAGTTGGAATGTGTTTGCAGGCTGGTTGAGGTCGTGGTCTGGCAGACGCGCATAACCACCAAGCCAATAAATATCGACTTCTCTCGTAGGACGTTTCTGAATGTTACCGAGAAGCCTAAATGTGTAACCTCAGGCCCAAACCTGGGGCAAAGTGCTACGCCAACGCCCCTAAAAACCGCGTTTTAGACACCCCAGGAAATAAGATTAAACGCCAGACTTGCCGTGCTAGAAGGGTTTGCGAATAATAGGCCCGCAATTTGCAGCATCAACAGGTTTAATATCTTTTGTCTCTGCATAAAATTCAGAGGCTGTCAATGTGCTGGAACCGCTTTCTCAGTGCTTCTGTAAATTGTTGTCGCATTGAGGAAATATCGGCTTCCGGCCTGTCGTTAGAATGCCGATCACTCGCTCGTCGTCTCCAGTGTTGAAACGGGGTAGGACGCAGCACCGCTATTCGGTTTCACTTAAGTCGCATCGTGGGCCACGGCTCATACTGCTTTTTTGCCCTATACCGATGGAGTCCCAAGATGAAGAAACTTGTGCTGTTGGGCGCCCTGGCGCTGTCCGTGCTGTCCATGCAGGCCTTCGCTGATGAAAAGCCCCTGAAGATTGGTATCGAAGCGGCTTACCCTCCGTTTGCCTCGAAGGCGCCGGATGGCAGCATCGTCGGTTTTGACTACGACATCGGCAACGCCCTGTGCGCCGAGATGAAGGTCAAGTGTGTGTGGGTCGAGCAAGAGTTCGACGGCCTGATCCCGGCACTGAAAGTGCGCAAGATCGATGCGATCCTGTCGTCCATGTCCATCACTGAAGACCGCAAGAAGTCCGTGGACTTCACCAACCGCTATTACCTGAGCCCAGCGCAGCTGGTGATGAAGGAAGGCACCACGGTCAGCGACAGCCTGGATGAATTGAAAGGCAAGAAAATCGGCGTGCAACGCGGCTCGATCCACGATCGTTTCGCCAAGGAAGTCCTGGCCCCTAAAGGCGTCACGGTTGTGCCTTACAGCTCGCAGAACGAAATCTACCTGGACGTGGAAGCCGGTCGCCTTGATGGCACCGTGGCTGACGCTACCTTGCTGCAAGACGGTTTCCTGAAAACTCCGGCCGGTAAAGGCTACGCGTTCGTGGGCCCACAGTTCACCGACGCCAAGTACTTCGGCGACGGCATCGGCATCGCGGTACGCAAAGGCGACAAGGCCGAACTGGACAAGATCAACGCAGCCATCGCAGCGATCCGTGCCAACGGCGAATACAAGAAAATCCAGGACAAGTACTTCGACTTCGATATTTACGGCGCTGACCCTAAGTAACTCGACGCAGCAGTCTGTCCAGAATGGCGCAAGCAACAGAATTCCTGCGGTTTGCGCCATTTTTTCATCCCCCTTTTCGAGGACCTGAATCATGTTGAAAGGCTACGGGGCCGTCATCCTCGATGGCGCATGGTTGACGCTTCAGCTCGCCTTGTCGTCCATGGCCTTGGCCATTGTTCTGGGTCTGATCGGGGTCGCGTTACGCCTGTCGCCGGTGCGCTGGTTGGCCTGGCTGGGTGACTTGTACTCCACGGTGATCCGCGGGATCCCCGACCTGGTGCTGATCCTGCTGATTTTCTACGGTGGTCAGGACTTGCTGAACCGCGTCGCGCCGCTGCTTGGCTATGACGACTATATCGACTTGAACCCCTTGGCCGCCGGTATCGGCACCCTGGGTTTCATCTTTGGCGCCTACCTCTCGGAAACCTTCCGTGGCGCCTTCATGGCCATTCCCAAGGGCCAGGCCGAGGCCGGCCTTGCGTATGGCATGAGCAGCTTCCAGGTGTTTTTCCGGGTGATGGTGCCGCAGATGATTCGGCTGGCGATCCCCGGTTTCACCAACAACTGGCTGGTATTGACCAAGGCCACTGCGTTGATTTCGGTGGTGGGCCTGCAAGACATGATGTTCAAGGCCAAGCAGGCGGCAGATGCCACCCGCGAGCCTTTTACCTTCTTCCTCGCAGTGGCGGCGATGTACCTGGTGATTACCAGCGTGTCGTTGTTGGCCCTGCGCTATCTTGAGAAGCGCTACTCGGTAGGCGTAAGGGCGGCTGATCTATGATCTTCGACTACAACGTCATTTGGGATGCCATGCCGCTGTACCTCGGCGGCTTGGTGACCACCCTGAAATTGCTCGCCATCTCCTTGTTCTTTGGCCTGCTCGCCGCCTTGCCCCTGGGCTTGATGCGCGTGTCCAAGCAGCCGATCGTCAATGGCGCTGCCTGGCTCTACACCTACGTGATCCGCGGCACGCCGATGCTGGTGCAGCTGTTTTTGATCTACTACGGGTTGGCGCAGTTCGAGGCCGTACGCGAAAGTTTCCTGTGGCCGCTGTTGTCCAGCGCCACCTTCTGCGCGTGCCTGGCCTTTGCGATCAACACCAGTGCCTACACCGCCGAGATCATTGCCGGTAGCCTCAAGGCCACGCCCAATGGCGAGATCGAAGCGGCCAAGGCCATGGGCATGTCGCGCTACAAGCTGTACCGCCGCATCCTGCTGCCGTCGGCCCTGCGCCGTGCGCTGCCGCAGTACAGCAACGAAGTGATCATGATGCTGCAGACCACCAGCCTGGCCTCCATCGTCACCTTGATCGACATCACGGGTGCCGCGCGCACGGTGAACGCCCAGTTCTACCTGCCGTTCGAAGCCTATATCACGGCCGGCGTGTTCTACCTGTGCCTGACCTTTATCCTGGTACGCCTGTTCAAGTTGGCCGAAGGCCGCTGGCTGAGCTACCTGGCTCCAAGGAAGCATTGATATGGAACGTATCGATCACCTGTTGCCCTGGGGTCACCTGGGTTGCGAGCGCCAACTGAGCGTGTTTCGTTTTGGCAGTGGCGAGCGCAAGGCCTATATCCAGGCCAGCCTGCATGCCGATGAATTGCCGGGGATGCGCGCGGCGTGGGAGTTGAAAAAGCGCCTCACCGAACTGGAACAGCAAGGCGCGCTCAATGGCGTGATCGAACTGGTGCCGGTGGCCAACCCGATGGGCCTGGGCCAGTTGCTGCAAGGCAGCCACCAGGGGCGTTTCGAGATTGGCAGCGGCAAGAATTTCAATCGCGATTTTGTCGAGCTGAGCGCGCCGGTTGTCGAGTTGCTCAAGGGCGCGTTGGGCGATGATCCGCATGCCAACGTGCGCTTGATCCGCCAGGCGATGACCGATGCGCTCGACGCGTTGCCCGAGCCGAGCAGCCAGCTGCAAGGCATGCAACGGGTACTGCTGAGCCACGCGTGCACCGCCGATATCGTCCTCGACCTGCATTGCGACGCCGACGCCGCGCTGCACATGTACGCGCTGCCCCAGCATTGGCCGCAGTGGCGTTCGCTGTCGGCACACTTGAATGTGAAAGTCGGCCTGCTGGCGGAAGATTCCGGCGGCAGCTCCTTTGATGAAGCCTGCTCGTTGCCGTGGTTGCGTCTGTCCCGGGCGTTCCCCGAGGCGCAGATTCCGCTGGCGTGTTTGGCGACGACCCTGGAATTGGGCGGCCAGGCCGACACCGGTCGCGACGAAGCCATCTTCCACGCTGAAGGCATTCTCGCGTTCCTCGCAGAACAAGGCCTGATCAAGGGCGAATGGCCTGCGCCGCAACACGAACCCTGCGAAGGCTTGCCCTTCGAAGGCACCGAGTTGTTGTTTGCGCCCCACGCCGGCGTGATCAGTTACCTGCGTAAAGCCGGTGACTGGGTCGATACCGGCGAGCCGATTTTTGAAGTGATTGATCCCCTGACCGACCGCGTCAGCATTGTCTGCGCGGGCACCTCAGGGGTGTTGTTTGCCGTTGAACGGCTACGTTATGCCCAAGCGGGTTTCTGGCTGGCCAAGGTGGCGGGGCGCGATGCGCTGCGTCACGGGCGCTTGCTCAACGACTGACCACCTGTTTTTGTGAGAACCGACCGCATGTACAAACTTGAAGTCCAAGACCTGCATAAACGCTATGGCAGTCATGAAGTGCTCAAAGGTGTGTCCCTGGCCGCCGCGGCCGGCGATGTGATCAGCATCATCGGTTCCAGTGGTTCGGGCAAAAGTACCTTTTTGCGCTGCATCAACCTGCTGGAGCAACCCCACGCCGGCAAGATTCTGCTCAATAACGAAGAGCTGAAACTGGTGGCCAACAAGGACGGCGCCATGAAGGCTGCCGACCCCAAGCAACTGCAACGCATGCGTTCGCGCCTGTCGATGGTGTTCCAGCATTTCAACCTGTGGTCGCACATGACCGCGCTTGAAAACGTGATGGAAGCGCCGGTGCATGTGTTGGGCATGTCGAAAAAAGACGCCCGTGAAAAGGCCGAGCACTACCTGGCCAAAGTCGGCGTGGGCCATCGCAAGGATGCGTTCCCGGGCCACATGTCCGGCGGCGAGCAGCAGCGCGTGGCGATTGCCCGTGCCTTGGCGATGGAGCCTGAGGTGATGCTGTTCGACGAACCCACCTCGGCCCTCGACCCCGAGCTGGTTGGCGAAGTGCTCAAGGTGATGCAGGACCTGGCCCAGGAAGGCCGCACCATGGTGGTGGTGACCCACGAAATGGGCTTTGCCCGTGAAGTGTCGAACCAACTGGTGTTCCTGCACAAAGGCATCGTCGAAGAGCGCGGCAACCCGCGCGAAGTGCTGGTTAACCCGCAGTCCGAGCGTTTGCAGCAGTTCCTTTCGGGCAGCTTGAAATAGTCAAGACTGCTTTTGTGCACTGAAGTAGTGCATGCTTCGCAGTCTTGAAATAGGCCCCAATTCCTTGTGGGAGCTGGCTTGCCTGCGATAGCGGTGGATCAGTTGGCACATCTGTTTCTGATGCACCGCTATCGCAGGCGAGCCAGCTCCCACATTGGATCTCCATATGTTTTGAGATTTGTGTTCGTTTACGGGCTAGCATTGGCCTTTGTCTCCATTACTGTTACTCGCTTCGGATAGCCCTCCATGACCGCCCATCGAATTGGTTTCCTGATTTGGCCCAGCACAAAAGCCCTGACGCTTTCGCTGGCTGAGGAGGCTTTGCGCGTTGCTCAGCGGGTGCATCCGGACGTGGTGTACGAACTGTCTTTTTTGCTGGCGGAACCGCGCACCGATGGCGCTTGGCAATTACCCGGTGAGCCGTGGGCCGGCAAGCTTGAAGGCTTCCAGAAGCTGTTCCTGCTGGCGGATGAGCCGCCCACCGTCATTGCTTCGCAACTGAGCACCGCGCTCAAGCAGTTGGTGCGCGCCGGTTGTGTGATCGGTGGCCTGTCGGCCGGTGTGTATCCATTGGCCCAGCTCGGTCTGCTCGACGGCTATCGCGCCGCCGTGCACTGGCGTTGGCAGGACGATTTTGCCGAGCGTTTCCCCAAAGTCATTGCCACCAGCCATCTGTTCGACTGGGACCGTGACCGCTTGACCGCCTGCGGCGGCATGTCGGTGCTCGACCTGCTGCTGGCGGTGCTGGCCCGTGACCACGGCGCCGAGCTGGCCGGTGCGGTCTCCGAAGAATTGGTGGTGGAGCGCATCCGCGAAGGCGGCGAGCGCCAGCGCATTCCGCTGCAAAACCGCCTGGGCTCCAGCCATCCAAAGCTGACCCAGGCGGTGTTGTTGATGGAAGCCAACATCGAAGAACCGCTGACCACCGACGAAATCGCCCAGCATGTGTGCGTGTCGCGACGACAACTGGAGCGGATTTTCAAGCAATACCTCAATCGCGTCCCCAGCCAGTATTACCTGGAACTGCGCCTGAACAAGGCGCGCCAGATGCTCATGCAAACCAGCAAGTCGATCATCCAGATTGGCCTGTCGTGCGGCTTCTCCTCGGGGCCGCACTTCTCCAGCGCCTACCGCAACTTCTTCGGTGCCACCCCCCGTGAAGACCGCAACCAGCGGCGCAGCAGCAGCCCGTTCGAATTATCGTCGGTGCCTTCCGAGCGCGGCTGATCATTCTTCCATCGGCTGCGGCCCCACTACGACGATGGGCACGCCTTGCTCATCCACGGTGGCGGCATCTACCTGAAAATCAATGCCGGTGCGCGCGTAGTGCTGCCTCAGATAATTCAGGCTTTGTGGCGACAATGGGTTGCGGCTGAAATCGCAATCCTGGCCATAGGCCGTGGTCGCTTCCAGCAGGTCGGCGGGAATGTCGCTGATCAGGTTGTCGCTCAGGTCCAGCGTCTCCAGTTCCGGAAGGCTGAACAGCCCGCGGGGCACCTGGTTTATCCCGGTGTTGCGTAGATGAAGCGCGCTCAACTGATGCAGGTTACTGATGTCAGGTGCCAGGCTCAGCGGGTTACTGGTCAGGCTCAGGTACTCGAGTTGGGTCATTTCGCCCAGCAGGTTGATGTCCGGCGCGGCCAAGGTGATTCCGCATTCTTCAAGGTTCAGGGTGGAGAGCTTCGGCATGTGGGCCAAGGCCACCGGCAACTTTCCGAGCCTGCAATGGCTGAGTGTCAGTGTTTCCAGTTTGGTGAAGCAGCGCAAAGTGCCATCGACACCGTTAGTCACGCCATTGCCGTCGATTTCAAGGTTGGTGACATGATCGAACGAGGCGTTCAGTTCCGGCAGGCGGCCTATGATTGATGTTTCGATGGTCACTGAATGGGTCAGGTCATCCGACAGGCTTTCCTGGTCCACCTCGCTTTCACGACGCCAAGCCTCTTCCAGCAAGGTCTTGACGCGCTGGCGCGCCAGTTGCTCCTGGGCGATGGTCTGATCATCTAGCAGGATGCCGAGGACGGGATGGCGGTCAGGTACGTTCAGGGCCCATTGTTGAAGGTCGGTGCCCAGTTGAGCGTACTCGGCTTCAAGCAGGGTCAATGCCGGGGCAACGGCGTCCATGTCGCCGGGCAGGCGGAAGATCGCGAGATCAGCTTCGGCGTCCGAAAAGGTCGGGTACAGGCTCGTGACTCTGGCACGTTCTGTATTGGGGGCTTGGGCGCTGAAAGACTCACCGTGGGTCTGGCAGTAGGTCTTGATCTGGTCCAGTGTCTGCCGTGAAAGCGGGTTGCCGGAAAGGTCGAACTTTCTTGCGGTTTCGGGCGTCACGCTGAATAGGGCCGGGGGGAGCTCGGTCATTTCATTGTCATTCAGCATAACCGCCTGCATCTGAGGGCGATCAAGCACGCCGTTGGGCAAGCGGTCGATGCCGGTGGCCGACAAGTCCAGCAGGGTCAGCTCGGGCATGGCCTGGACATCGGGTATGAGGCCCAGTGGATTGTTGTGGAGGTCCAGCGCGTGCAAGGCACTGATTGCGTTTAATCGGGCATGGCTTTGCGGGGTGAGCGTAATGTCGCAGTCGTTCAGGATCAGGCTGTTCAACGTGGAGAACGTGCTGATCTGTGGCGGCACGTCTCCCAATGGGATGGCCCTGAGTTCCAGGTGGCGCAGCCGAGGGAAACCCTGCAAAAAACTATCGACGCCCAGTAGGCGGTGGCTGCCGGTTATAGACAGCAGTGAGACATGGTTCAACGTTGAGCCCGGATCCGGCAGGTCGGCTAACCCTTCGGCCTGAAGTCTGAGGCTATAACCGTTGGCACTGGGGTCCATGAAGTACTCGTCGCGTTCGGCTTCCCTGCGCCAGCACTCTTCCAATTGTTCGGCTACCAGGCGGCGCGTTCTTTCCTCGTAATCGCGTCGCTCAGGGGTCATGACACGCTGGGTTTCGGGGTCGATGGTGGGGATGGCTTCCTGCCAGGTTTGCAGGTTTTGGCGCAACATCCGGCGTTCCTCTCTCAGGCGCGCAAGTTCATTGCTGGCGCCGCCGGGTTGCGTTTGCAGGTAGGCCAGTGTGGTCTCTACCTGAGCATCGTCAAGTGCGGGAAACAGCTCGCGTACCTGCGCCGCCAGCGGCGGCGGGCCCTCACCGTAAGGCGTCTGGGCCTCATAGCCATCCATGCCGCCCAGAAGCTTCATGAGGGTCGGGTCATACGTCGGTTTACGGACTGGGTCTGCGCTGAGCAGTTCGCGCAGTTGATTGCGCGCCACGGGGTGTTGGCGAATGCGCTGGCGCAGGCGTGAACCTTCACCGACATCCACCTGAAGGGCCTGGCGTTGGCTGTCGGGCAGCGCACTGAGAAGGGCCGAGTAAAAATCGGTGGGGGCGTTGAGCGTACCGAGGGTGTCATGGAGCGTGTAGTCGCCGGTTTCGCTACGCACCAACGTACGCACAATCGGCGCCTCGGCAGCGCCGACCTGGTCGCGCAGGTTGCCGGTAGCGGAGTAGTCCCTGAGCTCCAGGCGCACCTGGTCTGACCAGCCCGGCAGTGAGGGCAGCGAGTGCAGGGCCGCACGTTGGGTGTCCAGGTTCTCGCCGCCAAAATGCAGGCCTTCATAGGCCCGGCTCAGGCGTACCTCTTCGAGGGCGTTGCGCGCGAGCTGATTCAGGCGCGGTGGCGTGCGTTGGTTATCGAGTTCTTCCAGTTCCTGTGCGGTGGCGCGCTCCAGCAGTTTCTCCGCAACGCTGGCGGGCAGGTCTGGGGCGGCGTCCATGAGGCGTTGTGCCCGCGGGTTGCGGGTGGCTTGCAGGGTTGCGTAATGTGATTCGAACAAGGAAACGCGCTTTTCCTCGGCAATGGCCGCGAGTTTTTTTCGCAGATAAGCGGCGCGTGTGTCCAGGCTCAGGCGCGAATCACCCACCGCTGCGCCAAACGCACGGGCGGCCTCCTCAGGTGGCAGTTGGGTGAGTATTGCCTTGAGCAGACCGCCATTGTTCAACAGGCTTTCGGGTATTTGGATGGCGGGCAGTGAGGTGTCGCCAAACGTCCAGGCGGTTTTCCCTTGGGTATCGATAAATTGCAGGCGCCGGGTTTCAGGCCAGTAGCCGTAGCTGGTCAGCAACTGCAGGTTGGTCTGAGGGTCCACCTTGCCGTATGCCTGGGGGTCGTCGCTATCAAGCCGGTCGATCAGCGTTTGAATCTCCCGGTCGAGTCGCAAGCGGTCCAAGGCATCCGTGAGCAGGGCGGGGGGCGTCTCGCTGTTGACGTGCATTTTGCGTAGCGCGTTTTCGTCAACGCCGCTGATGTTCAGTGCCAGCGCCTGGTCTGCTTCGCTGATGCCTTCCACGCTGTACCCCAGACGGCGAAGCAGCGTTTGCCGGTCCCATTGCAACGGATGCTCCAGTTCTGTGTGCCAGGCGCCATGGCCGTTGTGATGCACGGTTGGACGGTAGGCGTCGGGACGCGAAGGGTGCTCGATGAGCAGGGACCTCGAGGCCGGGGCTTTTTCCACGGCATAGACCCCGGTGCCCACGGGCAACAGGCTTTGCTGGCGATGCTGGAACAGGCCTGCCTTGTCACGATAGGTTCCGGGAGGCACGCTGATCGGCTGTTCGTACACCGTAAGGTCGGGTTTCCAGTAGAGCGTGCGGCCATTGGCGAGCGTTACCGGTTTAAGCCGGTCGATGAAGGCGACCAGGCGCTTGGGTAAAACCCTGCGGAACTCGCTGAGGGCAATGGTGCTGCCGACGGCGAAGGCCCCCAATTGCAGCAGCGCTTCAACCGCGCCCACCAGGTGCTCGACGGCCTCACTGCCCACGCCTTCGCTCCAGTCGATGATCCCTTCGAATACCTCGTCGAGCAGTTGATAGGCCATATAGCCCATCATCAATTCGCCGGCAAACGGCACAAACGGCGCGATGATCAGCGCGGCGGCTTCCAGGATTGACGACGCGACGTTGACCCATGAATCCCACCGCGCCCATCGGGCATTGCGGTCGACGGTTGCCGTGGCGATTGCGGTGGTACGACCGTCGTTGATGAGTTGATTGAGTTTGCGCTGGTACTGATGGCGCTTGAGGTCGCCGCTGCGTGGTGTCGCAACAAAGCGCAGCCGTGGATTATTTGTGGGCGTCTCCCGCCAGGTCGGCAGGCTGCTGCCCTGGACGTAAGGGTGCCAGGTCACCTTGTTCAGCAACTGGCCCAGGTTGGCAAAGAAAAAACCGCGCTGATCATGGGCCACAAAACGGCTGAAGAACTGTTGATAGCGTACGTCGCGCAGTTGGCGCACCAGCTCTTTTTGCATCGCCTGGGAGGAGGGGTATTCCTTGATCGGGTGATCGGGGTCGCCAGGTATGTAGGCCACGACACGCGCCGCTGAACGGGTGGTCTCCAGGTTGGGGGCAAACACGATGATGCCGGGCAAGTCCGCGCCCATCAGGCTCAGGTCGTGATAGTGCAGCGCCTGGCCGTCCAGGCGCATGCCGGCCAGGCCATCGAGCAGGCCCTGGATCAGGCGCAAATAATCCGGCTGGATGTCGCCGGTGATCAAGGCCCACTGCAGTGCAGCCTGTAATTCGGTTTTCTGGCTGTGTTCAACCTTGCTACGCACGACGGCCTTGGCGACGGGCTCGTTCAGGCCGAGCTGTTCGCGCAGGTAGGTGGCGTACAGTGCGCCGATGTCCAGATCGCGGCAGAGCTGGGCAAAGGCGCTGATGGACAGTGCGCGCTTGATGGCCGGCAACGTGTCGAAATGGCCCCTGGCGTCGGGGCGAGTGATGAAGGTCGACTCCGCTTCATAGGCATCTGCCTGGGTTTCCTCGGGTTCAAAGTTGTGCAACACGGCGTCCAGCAGCGACACCGTCCAGGTGCGCGCCGCGCCCGAACGGATCGGGAAGCCGGGAATCGTCTGCGGAATGTAGAGGCGCAGGAAGGTGTTTTTGACGTCCAGGTCCAGGTCGAACCGTGTCTTCAGTGCCAGGGTGAGGATCGGCTCGGCAAAGTCTGGGGCATCGAGCACATTGGCCAGGGCGTGTTCGACCGTGTTCTGGGCGTCCCAGTGGGCGCTGGCCAGGCGTTTGAGTTCAGCGCGGTTGCCCGGGCTCGCATCGCGCACGGATTGAGGCAGGCGCGCAACGTTGCTGCTCAAGGCTTGGCGGTGGCGCGGGGAGGTTTCGCCCAGCCAGCGCGGCACGGCGTTTTGCAGCGGCTGGTAGTGGCTATCAGGTTGGTTCGATAGGGTGGCTTGCGGCGTTTGTTGTGCAGAGTCGAGCATGTTGCCAATCCTTGAGCGTCATAAAAGAGCGCCAGTAAATCGGCAAGCGATGGTGCGGCGGCGTTATTGGGTTATTGCAATGGGCATGGGTTGTTCTGATCCCGGGGCGTTGTGCCGAAAAATCTGCCGCTGGTTTACACTGCGCCATTGCGACGCTATTTGTCGCATTGCCGTAAACCCGCGTAAAACCGGGGTTGGCGCTATAAGAAGTTGTCGCTTGGCGGCAAGGCCGCACTGAAAACTGTCCTTACAATCCCTGCATCGCCCGCCAGTTCCAGGCAGGCGTTCCTCTTCAGGAGACTCCGATGTCCGTTGAGCAAGCCCCGGTGCAACGTGCCGATTTTGACCAGGTCATGGTTCCCAACTACGCACCTGCCGCCTTCATCCCCGTGCGTGGCGCAGGTTCGCGCGTATGGGACCAGGCGGGCCGCGAGCTGATCGACTTTGCCGGCGGCATCGCGGTTAACGTATTGGGCCACGCCCATCCGGCGCTGGTCGGTGCGCTGACCGAACAGGCCAACAAGCTGTGGCACGTGTCCAACGTCTTCACCAATGAGCCGGCCCTGCGCCTGGCGCATAAGCTGATCGACGCCACCTTTGCCGAGCGCGTGTTCTTCTGCAACTCCGGCGCCGAAGCCAACGAGGCCGCCTTCAAGCTGGCCCGTCGCGTCGCGTTCGACCGTTTCGGTACTGAGAAGTACGAGATCATCGCTGCGCTGAACAGCTTCCACGGGCGCACCCTGTTCACCGTTAACGTCGGTGGCCAGTCGAAGTACTCCGATGGTTTCGGGCCTAAAATCACCGGCATCACCCACGTTCCTTATAACGACCTGGCGGCGCTGAAAGCCGCTGTGTCGGACAAGACCTGCGCCGTGGTGCTGGAACCGGTCCAGGGCGAAGGCGGCGTATTGCCGGCCGAACTGGCTTACCTGCAAGGCGCCCGCGAGCTGTGCGACGCGAACAACGCGCTGCTGGTGTTCGACGAAGTGCAAACCGGCATGGGCCGCAGTGGCCACCTGTTCGCCTATCAGCACTACGGCGTGGTGCCGGACATCCTCACCAGCGCCAAGAGCCTGGGCGGCGGTTTCCCGATTGCGGCGATGCTCACCCGTGAAGACCTGGCCAAGCACCTGGTGGTCGGCACTCACGGCACCACGTACGGCGGCAACCCGCTGGCCTGTGCAGTGGCGGAAGCAGTGATCGACGTGATCAACACCCCAGAAGTGCTGGCCGGTGTGAACGCCAAGCACGACCTGTTCAAGGCGCGCCTGGAGCAGATCGGCAAGCAATACGGCATCTTCACCGAAGTGCGCGGCCTGGGCCTGCTGATAGGTTGTGTGCTCAGCGATGCCTTCAAAGGCAAGGCCAAGGACGTGTTCAACGCGGCCGAAAAACAAAACCTGATGATCCTGCAAGCCGGCCCCGACGTGGTGCGTTTCGCCCCGAGCCTGGTGGTGGACGACGCAGACATCCAGGAAGGCCTGGACCGTTTTGAACGTGCTGTGAAGACGTTGACGCAAGCTTGATACGCCGTTCGGTGCTCAAACCATTGGGCATCGAACCTAAATTTTTGTGCCGGGCCTCTTGATTGGAGCCGTGAAGATCCAATGTGGGAGCGGGCTTGCTCGCGAAAGCGGTGTGTCATTCAACATTTCAGGTGACTGAACCACCGCATTCGCGAGCAAGCCCGCTCCCACACTTGACCTTCGCTGGTTTCAAATGCGTGCCTGGCATTTTTTCCTGTGAGTTTTTCGAGTTAAGGAGTGACACCATGCTGGTGATGCGCCCCGCGCAAATGGCTGATCTGGGCGAGGTACAGCGTCTGGCTGCGGACAGCCCGATTGGTGTCACCTCCTTGCCGGATGATGTGGAACGCCTGAGCGACAAGATCGCCGCCAGCGAAGCGTCCTTCGCGGCCGAGGTCAGTTTCAACGGTGAAGAGAGCTACTTCTTCGTGCTCGAAGACACCGACACCGGCAAGCTCGCCGGCTGCTCGGCCATCGTCGCGTCGGCCGGTTACTCGGAGCCGTTCTACAGCTTCCGTAACGAAACCTTCGTGCACGCCTCCCGCGAGCTGAAAATTCACAACAAGATTCACGTGCTTTCCCAGTGCCACGACCTCACCGGCAACAGCTTGCTCACCAGTTTCTACGTGGTGCCGGAGCTGGTCGGTTCAGCGTGGTCGGAACTCAATTCCCGTGGTCGCCTGTTGTTCGTCGCCAGCCACCCCGAGCGCTTTGCCGACTCGGTGGTGACCGAGATTGTCGGCTACAGCGACGAGAACGGCGACTCGCCGTTCTGGGACGCCATTGGCCGCAACTTCTTCGACCTCAACTACGCCGCCGCCGAGCGCCTGTGCGGGCTGAAAAGCCGCACGTTCCTCGCCGAGCTGATGCCGCATTATCCGATCTACGTGCCGCTGCTGCCGGACGCAGCGCAGGAAGCCATGGGCCAGGTGCACCCGCGTGCGCAGATCACCTTCGACATCCTGATGCGCGAAGGCTTCGAGACCGACCATTACATCGACATCTTCGACGGCGGCCCGACGCTGCACGCGCGGGTTTCGGGTATTCGTTCGATCGCGCAGAGCCGCGTGGTGCCGGTGAAGATCGGCGAGATGCTCAAGGGTGTCGGCCGCCAGTACCTGGTGAGCAACGCGCAGTTGCAGGATTACCGCGCGGTGATGCTGGACCTGGACTACGCGCCCGGCAAACCGGTGACCCTGGACCTGGACACCGCTGAGGCCCTGGGCGTCGGTGAAGGTGCCAGCGTGCGTCTGGTTGCGGTTTAAACACAGAGTTTCGCGGGTGGCTGGCAACAGCGGCCTGTTTGAGGAGATAGCATGATCGTTCGTCCCGTACGCAGCAGCGATTTACCGGCCCTGATTGATCTGGCGCGCAGCACCGGCACCGGCCTCACCACCTTGCCGGCCAACGAAGAGCGCCTGACCCACCGGGTTGGCTGGGCGGAAAAAACCTTTCGCGGCGAAGCCGGGCGGGGTGATGCCGACTACCTGTTCGTGCTGGAAAACGACGAAGGCCGCGTGGTGGGTATTTCTGCCATCGCCGGTGCCGTCGGCCTGCGTGAGCCTTGGTATAACTTCCGGGTGGGGCTGACCGTCAGCGCTTCCCAGGAGCTGAACATCTACCGTGAGATTCCGACGCTGTTTCTGGCCAACGACCTCACCGGCAATTCCGAGTTGTGCTCGTTGTTCCTGCATGCCGATTACCGCAACGGCCTCAACGGCCGCATGCTGGCCAAGGCGCGCATGCTGTTTATCGCTGAATTCCCGCAGCTGTTCGGCAACAAGATCATTGCCGAGATGCGCGGCGTGTCCAACGAAGCCGGGCGTTCGCCGTTCTGGGAAAGCCTGGGCCGGCACTTCTTCAAGATGGAATTCAGCCAGGCCGACTACCTGACCGGCGTGGGCAATAAGGCGTTTATCGCCGAGCTGATGCCGAAGTTTCCGCTGTACAGCTGCTTCCTTTCCGAAGACGCGCGCAATGTGATCGGCAAGGTCCACCCCGATACCGAGCCCGCGCTGAGCATGCTCAAGAGCGAAGGTTTCAGCTACCAGGGCTATGTCGATATCTTCGACGCCGGCCCGGCGGTGGAATGTGAGACCAGCAAAATCCGTGCGGTGCGCGACAGCCAGTCACTGGTGTTGGCCATCGGCACGCCGGGGGACGACGCCACGCCGTTCCTGATCCATAACCGCAAGCGCGAGGAGTGCCGCATTACCGCCGCACCAGCCCGTCTGGCGGCAGGCACCCTGGTGGTCGATCCGTTGACCGCCAAACGCCTGCAACTGGTGGTGGGTGATCAAGTGCGTGCTGTTCCGTTGTCTGCTGCCCGGGAGTCCAAGTAATGAATTCGCTGTATATCGCAGGTACTTGGCTGACCGGCCAGGGTGAACTGTTTGAATCGCGCAACCCGGTGACCCAGCAGGTGCTGTGGACCGGCAATGGCGCCACCGCCGAGCAGGTCGAGTCCGCCGTGCAGGCTGCGCGCCAGGCATTCCCGGGCTGGGCCCGGCGCTCGTTGGAAGAACGCATCAGCGTGCTGGAAACCTTCGCCGCCACGCTGAAAAGCCGTGCCGATGAAATCGCCCGTTGCATCGGTGAGGAAACCGGCAAGCCACTGTGGGAATCGGCCACCGAAGTCACCAGCATGGCCAACAAGATTGCGATCTCGGTGCAAAGCTACCGTGAACGTACCGGCGAAAAGAGCGGCCCCCTGGGCGACGCCACCGCCGTATTGCGCCACAAACCCCACGGCGTGGTGGCGGTGTTCGGCCCTTATAACTTCCCGGGCCACTTGCCGAACGGGCATATCGTCCCGGCGCTGCTGGCGGGTAACACCGTGCTGTTCAAGCCGAGCGAGCTGACCCCTAAAGTCGCCGAGCTGACCGTGCAGTGCTGGATCGAAGCCGGTTTGCCGGCAGGTGTGCTGAACCTGCTGCAAGGTGCGCGGGAAACCGGCATCGCGCTGGCGGCCAACCCGGGTATCGACGGTTTGTTCTTCACCGGTTCGAGCCGCACCGGCAACCACCTGCACCAGCAGTTCTCCGGGCGCCCGGACAAGATCCTGGCCCTGGAAATGGGCGGCAACAACCCGCTGGTGGTCGACGAAGTGGCCGACGTGGATGCGGCGGTCTACACCATCATCCAGTCGGCGTTTATTTCTGCTGGCCAGCGTTGCACCTGTGCACGCCGCTTGCTGGTGCCGGAAGGCGCCTGGGGCGATGCGTTGCTGGCGCGCCTGGTGGCGGTCAGCGCGACGATTGAAGTGGGCGCATTTGACCAGCAGCCGGCGCCGTTCATGGGCTCGGTGATTTCCCTTGGTGCGGCGAAAGCCTTGATGGACGCCCAGGAACTGATGTTGGCCAATGGTGCTGTGGCACTGCTGGAAATGACTCAGCCGCAGGATCAGGCCGCGTTGCTGACCCCAGGCATCATCGACGTGACCGGTGTGACCGAGCGCAAAGATGAAGAGCTGTTCGGCCCACTGTTGCAGGTGATCCGCTACGCTGATTTTGCCGCGGCGATTGCCGAGGCCAACAACACCCAGTACGGCCTGGCCGCTGGCTTGTTGTCGGATTCCGAAGCGCGTTACCAGCAGTTCTGGCTGGAAAGCCGTGCCGGTATCGTCAACTGGAACAAACAGCTGACCGGCGCCGCCAGCACCGCGCCGTTCGGTGGGGTAGGGGCCTCGGGCAACCACCGCGCCAGTGCCTATTACGCAGCGGATTATTGCGCGTACCCGGTGGCGTCCCTGGAAACGCCAAGCCTGGTGGTTCCAGCCACGCTGACGCCAGGTATAACGCTGAAGTGAAGCTGACACTGATCTAAATGTGGGAGCTGGCTTGCCTGCGATAGCGTCACCTCGGTTTTACTGAAAGACCGAGTAGCCTGGATCGCAGGCAAGCCAGCTCCCACAGTTGAATGGGTTTACAGCTATAGATCTGCACCAGATGCCTATAAAAACAGATGTTCGTGGAGCCTCGCCGATGAAATCCTATGAAGTCAATTTTGACGGTCTAGTGGGGCCGACCCATAACTACGGCGGTTTGTCCTACGGCAACGTCGCGTCCCAGAGCAACAGCCAGCAGTCTTCGAACCCGAAGGAAGCGGCGTTGCAGGGTCTGCAAAAAATGAAAGCCCTGATGGACATGGGCTTTGTGCAAGGGGTGCTGGCGCCGCAGGAACGACCTGACGTGGCTGCCTTGCGTAACCTTGGTTTCAGCGGTACCGACGCCCAGGTAATCCAGCAAGCAGCCAGGCACGCCATGCCGCTGCTGGTTGCCAGTTGCTCGGCGTCGAGCATGTGGGTGGCCAACGCCGCCACTGTCAGCCCGAGTGCCGATACAGCGGATGGCCGCGTGCATTTCACCGCCGCCAACCTCAACTGCAAATACCACCGCAGCATCGAACACCCGACCACCAGCCGCGTGCTGGGGGCGATGTTTGCCGACCAGAAGCACTTTGCCCACCACGCCGCGTTGCCGGCGGTGGCGCAGTTCGGCGACGAAGGCGCGGCCAACCATACGCGCTTCTGCCGTGACTATGGCGAGGCCGGTGTCGAGTTCTTCGTGTTCGGCCGCAGTGCGTTCGACACCCGTTACCCGGCCCCGCAGAAATACCCGGCGCGCCAGACACTCGAAGCCTCCCAGGCCGTCGCACGCCTGCACGGCTTGAAGGATGACGGCGTGGTCTACGCCCAGCAGAACCCGGCGGTGATCGATGCCGGCGTGTTCCATAACGATGTGATCGCCGTGGGCAACGGCGAGGTGCTGTTCTATCACGAGGATGCCTTCCTCAATACCGAACAGATGCTGGGCGAGCTGCAAGGCAAGTTGGGCAAGCTGGGCGGCAACTTCCAGTCGGTGTGCGTGCCTCGCGCTCAAGTCAGTGTCGAAGACGCGGTGCGTTCCTACCTGTTCAACAGCCAGTTGCTGACCCGCGCCGACGGTTCGATGCTGCTGATCGTGCCGGAAGAGTGCCGCGCCAACGAGCGCGTCTGGCAGTACCTGCAAGGCCTGACCGCATCCGGTGGGCTGATCCGCGAAGTGAAAGTCTTCGACCTCAAGCAAAGCATGCAGAACGGCGGTGGCCCGGCGTGCCTGCGGCTGCGTGTGGCGTTGAACGAAACTGAACTGGCGGCGGTGAACCCAGGCGTTATCATGACCGCGCCGTTGTACGAAACACTGACCCAATGGGTCGACAAGCACTACCGCGACAGCCTGCGTGAAACCGACCTGGCTGACCCGCAGTTGCTGCTTGAGTGCCGGACGGCACTGGATGAACTGACGCAAATCCTTAAACTGGGCTCGGTTTATCCTTTCCAGATCAATTAACGCCACCTCTTTTTACACCCTAGGGCTGAGAACTATTTTATGACCACCGACACCCTGAAACTGATCCTTGAAGACACCGATGGCACCCAGCTGGAAACCTCCTGCACCCGCGTCGCCGTGGTCTGGCAGGGTAAGGAAATCTGGATTCAGCACGACGGCCGTGGCCAGCTGCTGATCGGTGTGGATGTGGAAGAAGGCGACGCCGAGTACGCCAACCTGTTGATGCGCCCGTTGGCCACCAACCTGATGAGCCTGCAACTGGAAATGGAACCGGCCGACGTCGAAGGTGACGACGACGATCACGTCCACGGCCCAGGCTGCAACCACTAAGGAAGCTGCTTATGCTCGCCCTCGGCAAATTGCTTGAACTGACCCTCGCCGGTCGTGAACCGGCGCAAAAAATTCAACTGACTGTCGACGGCGTGCAGATGCGCTGGCTCAGCGAGGGCGCACTTGAAGTGCGCCCGCCGCAGGCCCTGGACAATGGCAGCGACGTGCTGCTGTCATCCGGCATCCATGGCAACGAAACGGCGCCGATCGAACTGCTCGACCGCCTGTTGCATGGCATCGCCCGTGGCGAGATCAAGCCCCGCACCCGTATTCTGTTCCTGTTCGGCAACCCCGAGGCCATGCGGCGCGGCGAGCGTTACCTGGAACTGGACGTCAACCGGCTGTTCAACGGCCGTCATGAACAAAACATCGGCCCGGAGGCCATGCGCGCCGCCGAGCTTGAGCAACTGGCCCGCAGCTTTTTCAGCCTGCCCGGCCGTTCGCGCCTGCATTACGACCTGCACACCGCCATTCGCGGCTCGAAGATCGAGCAGTTTGCGCTGTACCCGTGGAAAGACGGGCGTCAGCATTCGCGCCACGAACTGGCCCGTCTGTGCGCTGCCGGCATGCAAGCAGTGCTGCTGCAGAACAAGACGTCCATCACCTTCACGGCGTTTACCTACGAGCAGCTGGAGGCCGAAGCCTTCACGCTGGAACTGGGCAAGGCGCGGCCGTTCGGGCAGAACCAGGGTGTGGATGTGTCCCGCCTGGAAACCCGGCTCAAGCAGATCATCGAGGGCACCGAGCCCGAGACCGTGAGCCTGGATGGCTTGCAGCTGTTTGCCGTGTCCCGTGAAGTCATCAAACACAGCGATGCGTTCCTGCTGCACTTGCCGGCGGATGTGGAAAACTTCTCGCCGTTGGCGAAGGGGTATCTGCTGGCCGAAGACGTGGCCAAGACCCGTTGGGTGATCGAGGAGGAGGGTGCTCGCATCATCTTCCCGAACCCGAAGGTGAAGAATGGTTTGCGCGCGGGGATATTGATTGTGCCGACCACGGATGCCGGGTTGGCATAGAGCTTAAGGCTTAACCGGATCTACATGTGGGAGCTGGCTTGTGTGGGGGCTGGCTTGCCTGCGATAGCATCACCGCGGTGTGGCTGACACACCGAGGTGACTGCATCGTGGGCAAGCTCGACTCCCACACAAGCCCGCTCCCACATTGGTTTTGCGGTGTAGCTTAAACGGCTAAGGCGCGTGGCTCACTGCGACGGATCGCACGGACCTTGTGCAGGGTGTCGGCGCAGGTGCGCGCAGCTTCCTGGCCCTTGTGCACGAAGTGCTCGTAGAAGAACGTGTGGTGTTCGCTGCCAGCGTGGAAATGGTGCGGGGTCAGGGACACCGAGAACACCGGCACTTCGGTTTCCAGCTGCACCTGCATCAGGCCGCTGACTACCGACTGGGCCACGAATTCGTGGCGGTAGATCCCGCCGTCCACCACCAGTGCGGCGGCAACGATACCGGCGTAACGGCCGGTCTTGGCCAGCAGCTTGGCGTGCAGGGGCATTTCAAAGGCGCCGCCGACTTCGAAGAAATCGATGTCCGATTCCTGGTAGCCCTGGGCGATCATTTCGGCGAGGAAACCTTTACGCGATTGGTCGACAATATCCTTGTGCCAGCAGGCCTGGATAAACGCGACGCGCTCGCCGTGGTGGTTTTTGCTTTTGCTGTCGATTGCGGTGGGTTGCATGTTCTGACTCCTGTTTAAGAAAAAAACAGGGCGTTATGAATCGAATGGGATTTAAGGGTACGAACAGCCACGTCATGCAAGCATGAACCCGGCGCGCGGCCCTTAGGTGCCAATCCCGTTCTCTCTTCATCCGGACTATGACCGTCGGCCCCGGGATCACACCGGGTCTGCTGACCTTGCCGCCGTCCTGCGTGAGCAGTTCAAGGCGCCAAGCGCTCGCGGGCTATGCACGTTGCGTGCAATTACCGCCGGTGGGGAATTACACCCCGCCCTGAGAACGTTGCCGCCAGAACCCTGGCGGCGGAGAGTTTTTAACATGGTTTTTCAAAAACTGCACGATCGCCTTATCGATAACCTATATCGATTTGTTTGGTTGGTATTCGATTGACGCTAACGGGGGCTTGATATTCCGTGGCTTTACCCGCAGTAATCATCCATAAAAGGAACTTACATACCCGTTAGAGGCTTGTTTCATGTCTGTGATCGACCTGCGTAGCGACACCGTGACCCAACCCACCCCCGGCATGCTCGACGCGATGGCCAGTGCCGTCAGTGGCGACGATGTCTACGGCGAAGACCCCAGCGTCAACCATTTGGAGGCCGAGTTGGCCAAGCGCCTGGGCTTCGAGGCAGCGTTGTTTGTGCCCACCGGCACCATGAGCAACTTGCTGGCGTTGATGGCCCACTGTGAGCGCGGCGAGGAATACATCGTCGGGCAACAAGCCCATACCTACAAATATGAAGGCGGCGGCGCGGCCGTCCTCGGTTCGATCCAGCCGCAGCCGCTGGAGGTGCAGGCGGACGGCTCCCTTGACCTGGACCACGTGCTGGCGGCAATCAAGCCCGATGATTTTCACTTCGCCCGCACCCGTCTGCTGGCCCTGGAAAACACCATGCAGGGCAAAGTGCTGCCGCTGGAGTACCTGGCGAAGGCGCGAGCGTTCACGCATGAACATGGCCTTGCGCTGCATCTGGATGGCGCGCGTATTTATAACGCGGCGGTCAAGCTTGGGGTGCCGGCGCGGGAGATTGCCCAGCATTTCGATTCCGTGTCGGTGTGCTTGTCCAAAGGCCTTGGCGCGCCGGTGGGTTCGGTGTTGTGCGGTTCCACGGCCTTGATCGCCAGGGCGCGTCGCTTGCGCAAGATGGTCGGCGGCGGTATGCGTCAGGCCGGTTCCCTGGCGGCAGCGGGGCTGTATGCGCTGGATCATCAGGTGCGGCGCCTGGCCGACGACCACGCCAATGCCCAATGGCTGGGGGAGGCGTTGCGCAAGGCCGGTTACGCGGTGGAGCCGGTTCAGACCAACATGGTGTATGTGCAGATCGGCGACCAGGCACAGGCGTTTAAGGCGTTTGCTGCTGAGCGCGGGATCAAGTTGAGCGCCGCGCCGCGCCTGCGCATGGTCACTCATATGGATGTCAGCCGGGCGCAGATCGAGCAGGTCGTGCAGACATTTGTCGAGTTTTCCCGGAAATGACAGTGCAGACCGTCTAATTGACTGTTTCTATCACATAAACACGCTGTACCACTGGCAAAGGGCCGATATAATGCGGCCCTTTGCCGTCGCTCCGTCTGATGATGTTGCGCACTGGCCTTTGGCCGCAGACTCCGTGGAAGAACCTAATGAAAAGCGCAGAAATCCGTGAAGCCTTCCTTCGCTTCTTCGAAGAGCAAGGTCACACCCGTGTAGCCTCCAGCTCCTTGATCCCAGGCAACGACCCAACCCTGCTGTTCACTAACGCGGGGATGAACCAGTTCAAGGACTGCTTCCTGGGCCAGGAAAAGCGCGCTTATACCCGCGCGACCAGCAGCCAGAAGTGCGTACGCGCCGGCGGCAAGAACAGTGACCTGGAAAACGTCGGCTACACCGCTCGCCACCACACTTTTTTCGAGATGCTGGGTAACTTCAGCTTCGGCGACTATTTCAAGAAAGATGCGATTACGTTTGCCTGGACCTTCCTGACCGGCGTGTTGAAGCTGCCGAAGGAAAAACTGTGGGTCACCGTCTACGCGACGGACGACGAAGCGTATGACATCTGGACCAAAGAAGTCGGCGTACCGGTCGAGCGCATGATCCGCATCGGCGATAACAAGGGCGCGCCCTACGCTTCCGACAACTTCTGGACCATGGGCGATACCGGCCCGTGCGGCCCCTGCACCGAAATTTTCTACGATCACGGCGCCGACATCTGGGGCGGCCCACCCGGCTCGCCGGAAGAAGATGGCGACCGTTACATTGAAATCTGGAACAACGTGTTCATGCAGTTCAACCGCACCGCCGATGGCGTGTTGCATCCGCTGCCGGCGCCGTCGGTCGACACCGGCATGGGCCTGGAGCGGATCAGTGCGGTGATGCAGCACGTTCATTCCAACTACGAAATCGATCTGTTCACCAACCTGTTGAGCGCTTCGGCGGCGGCCATTGGCTGCGCCAACGACAACCAGTCTTCGCTCAAGGTGGTGTCGGACCATATCCGTTCCTGCAGCTTCCTGATCGCTGACGGTGTACTGCCGTCGAACGAAGGTCGCGGCTATGTGCTGCGCCGTATCATCCGTCGCGCCTGCCGCCACGGTAACAAGCTGGGCGCCACGGGTAGCTTCTTCTACAAAATCGTTGCTGCGCTGGTGGCCGAGATGGGCGATGCCTTCCCGGAACTCAAGCAGCAGCAGGCCAACATCGAGCGTGTGCTCAAGGCTGAAGAAGAGCAGTTCTCCAAGACCCTGGAACATGGCTTGAAGATTCTGGAGCAGGACCTGGCCGAGCTCAAAGGCACCGTGGTGCCGGGCGACGTGGTGTTCAAGCTGTATGACACCTATGGTTTCCCGATGGACCTGACTGCCGACATCGCCCGTGAGCGCGAGCTGACCGTCGATGAGGCCGGTTTTGAGCGTGAGATGGAGGCCCAGCGTGTACGCGCCCGTTCCGCCAGCTCCTTTGGCCTGGACTACAACACCTTGGTCAAGGTTGATGTACCTACCGAGTTCGTCGGCTACCAGGCGACCGTTGGTTCGGCCAAGATCGTTGCTCTCTATAAAGACGGTAAATCGGTCGACGTGTTGAATGAAGGCGAGGAAGCGGTGGTGGTCCTCGACCAGACGCCGTTCTACGCCGAGTCCGGTGGCCAGGTGGGTGATTGTGGTTTCCTGAGCTCGACGTCGGGCCGTTTTGAAGTGCGCGATACCACCAAGACCGGTGGTGCATTCCTGCATCACGGTGTGCTGGTACTGGGCAACCTGACGGTCGGTGCGCCGGTCGATACTCAGGTCGATGCCGACGTACGGCATGCAACCGCTTTGAACCATTCGGCCACTCACTTGCTGCACGCCGCATTGCGTCAGGTGCTGGGTGAGCATGTGCAGCAGAAGGGTTCGTTGGTCGATAGCCAGCGCCTGCGTTTTGACTTCAGCCACTTTGAAGCGATCAAGCCTGAGCAGATCAAGGCGCTGGAAGACATCGTCAACGCTGAAATTCGCAAAAACACGCCGGTGGAAACCGAAGAAACCGATATCGAGACCGCCAAGAAAAAAGGCGCCATGGCGCTGTTTGGTGAGAAGTACGGCGACGAAGTACGCGTACTGAGCATGGGCGGCAGCTTCTCCGTAGAGCTGTGTGGCGGTATCCACGCCAACCGCACCGGCGACATCGGTCTGCTGAAAATCATCAGCGAAGGCGGTGTGGCGTCCGGTGTACGTCGTATTGAAGCGGTGACCGGCGCTGCGGCCCTGGCCTACCTCAATGCGGCTGAAGAACAACTCAAGGAAGCGGCCGGCCTGGTCAAGGGCAGCCGCGACAACCTGATCGACAAGCTGTCGGCCGTTCTGGAGCGCAACCGTGCGCTGGAGAAACAGCTGGAGCAGTTGCAGGCCAAGGCGGCCAGTGCGGCGGGCGACGATTTGTCGGCTTCTGCCCTGGACGTCAAGGGTGTGAAAGTTTTGGCGGTGCGCCTGGACGGTCAGGATGGCAAGGCGCTGTTGGCCTTGGTCGATCAGTTGAAGAACAAGCTCGGCCGCGCAGTGATCCTGCTCGGCGGTGTCCATGAGGAAAAGGTCGTTCTGGTTGCCGGTGTAACCAAGGACCTGACTGGCCAACTCAAGGCCGGTGATTTGATGAAGCAAGCCGCCGCGGCAGTGGGCGGGAAGGGCGGTGGTCGTCCGGACATGGCGCAAGGCGGTGGTGTAGACGCCGGTGCCCTGGACGCGGCCCTGGCCCTGACCGTGCCGTTTGTCGAGGCTGGCATTTAAGGCACTGTTAACGAGCCCATGGTCTAGTCATGGGCTTGCTTAGGTGCTGGACGATTTGTTTATTGGGCGCCCCTTTACGGGCTGAGGCGGCTTAGAAATGGCTTTGATCGTACAGAAATTTGGAGGCACCTCGGTCGGCTCTGTCGAAAGAATCGAGCAGGTCGCCGACAAGGTTAAGAAATTCCGCGATGCCGGCGACGACCTGGTGGTGGTGCTGTCGGCCATGAGCGGCGAGACCAATCGCCTGATCGAACTGGCCAAGGCAATCAGTGGTGATCAACAGCCACTGCCGCGTGAGTTGGATGTGATCGTGTCCACCGGTGAGCAGGTGACCATCGCGTTGCTGGCCATGGCGCTGAACAAGCGTGGTGTGCCGGCGGTGTCCTACACTGGCAGCCAGGTACGCATCCTCACCGACAGCGCGCATACCAAGGCGCGCATCCTGCAGATTGACGATCAGAAAATCCGTACAGATCTGAAAGCCGGGCGCGTGGTAGTTGTAGCTGGCTTCCAGGGTGTGGATGAGCAGGGCAACATCACCACCCTCGGTCGTGGCGGTTCGGACACTACCGGCGTGGCGCTGGCAGCAGCCCTCAAGGCTGATGAGTGCCAGATCTATACCGATGTGGACGGCGTGTACACCACCGACCCGCGTGTGGTGTCCGTGGCCCAGCGTCTGGACAAGATCACCTTTGAAGAGATGCTGGAAATGGCCAGCCTCGGTTCCAAGGTGTTGCAGATCCGCGCGGTGGAATTCGCCGGCAAGTACAACGTTCCGCTGCGCGTATTGCACAGCTTCAAAGAGGGTCCGGGCACCCTCATTACTATTGATGAAGAGGAATCCATGGAACAGCCGATCATTTCCGGCATCGCTTTCAATCGCGATGAAGCCAAGCTGACGATCCGTGGCGTGCCAGACACCCCGGGCGTGGCCTTCAAGATTCTCGGGCCTATCAGCGACGCGAATGTTGAAGTCGACATGATCGTGCAGAACGTTTCGCACGATAACACCACCGATTTCACCTTCACCGTGCACCGCAACGAGTACGATGCGGCTCACAAGATCCTGGAGCACACTGCGAGCCAGATTGGCGCCCGTGAAGTGATCGGGGATATCAAGATTGCCAAGGTGTCGATCGTGGGTGTGGGCATGCGTTCCCATGCCGGTGTTGCCAGCCGTATGTTCGGTGCCCTGGCCAAGGAAAGCATCAACATCCAGATGATCTCCACGTCGGAAATCAAAGTCTCGGTGGTGATCGAAGAGAAGTACCTGGAGCTGGCTGTGCGCGCGCTGCATACCGCTTTTGAGCTGGACGCTCCGGCCCGACCGGGCGAGTGATGCGATGCCAGGAAGGCGCGGTTTACCGCGCCTTTCATTTTTTGTGGGGCGCATGGTCTTTTGCGTGCGCTCGACGATACTTAGGCCGTTAGGGCTATGGCCATCAGGCTGTAGGTCGAACGCCTTTTTTTTGCAGACTGTTGTTCCTGAACTGAAATGCGTGAGGAGAAAGGTATGCTGATTCTGACTCGTCGGTGCGCAGAAAGCCTGATTATCGGTGATGGCGAAATCACCGTGACCGTGCTCGGCGTCAAAGGCAATCAAGTACGTATCGGGGTTAACGCTCCGAAAGAGGTAGCTGTCCACCGCGAGGAAATCTACCTGCGGATCAAGAAAGAGAAGGACGAAGAACCAAGCCTTTAATTTTTATCGTTTTTTATGTTTGCAAACGGGGATGAACGTGGTTAATATACGCCCCGTGTTGCGGAGAGCTGGCCGAGTGGCCGAAGGCGCTCCCCTGCTAAGGGAGTACACCTCAAAAGGGTGTCGGGGGTTCGAATCCCCCGTTCTCCGCCATTATTTGCTTAGTACGTTGCAATCTGGTTTTTTCGGTAAGTTGTTGAAATTACTCGAAAAAATAGCTTTACATAGAGATTGAACGGCCTATAATGCGCGGCAACAAATGCACTCGTAGCTCAGCTGGATAGAGTACTCGGCTACGAACCGAGCGGTCACAGGTTCGAATCCTGTCGAGTGCACCATTTAAGAGTCAGTTGCAGTAATGCAGGTGATTCGGCTTCAACCAGTTGTGATCTGGTCTAAAAACACAATCTGCACTCGTAGCTCAGCTGGATAGAGTACTCGGCTACGAACCGAGCGGTCACAGGTTCGAATCCTGTCGAGTGCACCATACAAACAAAAAGCCCGCCTAGTGCGGGCTTTTTGCCGTCTGGGGTTTGTGTAGGATTGATCCTGGGCTTCATCTTTTCTTGCGTCCCATGTGTTTTCCCTTCGCGCTGTGTCGTCGCAGTTCATAAGTGCGGCCGATGTTCAGTTTTGGCTCGCAAGCGCTTGTTCTTTCCAGTTTTTTAGCGTTAAGGCGCACGCAGCGTGTATCATTGCGCCCGTCAGCCCCGCCGGGGCTTGTGGAATACCTCCATGGACTTACCCAGTAGTTACTCAGTACCCCGCTTTACCAATCATGAATTGACTGATTGATCCTTCCGGCGTGCCCCGCTGCTGGGAGTGGAGTTCGCCTATGACCGAAGTAGAAGTAAAGAAAACACAAGACAGCCTGCAGGATCGCCTGGCTCAAGTCATCGAGCTGCTGCAGCGTCAGCGCGTGGTCGAAGACCTCACGCACCGCCAGGAAGGTCCGCACCACGACCGCGTTGAAAACCTGGTTCACCGGCAAAACCTCGTCGAGCTGCAACGCAAGCTCGATGACCTGCACTCTGCCGACGTCGCCTATATCCTTGAAGCGTTGCCACTGGGTGATCGACTGACCCTCTGGCAGTTGGTCAAGGCTGACCGTGACGGCGACATCCTCCTCGAAGTATCCGACTCGGTCCGTGAAACCCTGATCGCCGACATGGACGATCATGAGCTCCTGGCCGCCGCCCGGGAGATGGACGCCGACGAACTGGCTGACCTGGCCCCTGAGCTGCCTCGTGATGTCGTCCATGAGCTGATGGAGGCCCTCGACAGTCAGCAGCGTGAGCGCGTGCGCTCTGCGCTGTCCTATGACGAGGACCAGGTCGGTGCGCTGATGGACTTCGAGATGGTCACCATCCGCGAAGACGTCAGTCTGGAAGTGGTACTGCGTTATCTGCGCCGCCTCAAAGAGCTGCCCGGCCATACTGACAAATTATTTGTGGTCGACTACGAAGGCATTCTCAAGGGGGTGCTGCCGATCAAGCGCCTGCTGGTGAATGATCCCGAGAAGAAAGTTGCGGATTTGATGGCCAGCGATACGGTGAGTTTTCACCCGGATGAAGACGCCTACGAGGCCGCGCAGGCGTTTGAGCGCTATGACTTGATCTCGGCCCCTGTGGTCGACAAAAACGGTAAGCTGATAGGCCGTTTGACCATCGATGAAATGGTCGACCTGATTCGTGAAGAGAGTGAAACCGAAGTCCTCAACATGGCGGGTTTGCGTGAAGAGGAAGATATTTTTGCATCGGTCTGGCGTTCCCTGCATAACCGTTGGGCCTGGCTGGCGATCAACCTGATCACGGCCTTCATCGCCTCGCGCGTGATCGGGCTGTTTGAAGGCTCTATCGAGAAGCTGGTGGCCCTGGCGGCGCTGATGCCGATTGTGGCCGGTATTGGCGGCAACTCCGGTAATCAGACCATCACCATGATCGTGCGCGCGATGGCACTGGACCAGGTGAGTACGGCCAATTCCTCGCGCTTGCTGCGCAAAGAGTTGGTAGTGGGGCTGATTAACGGCTTGGTGTGGGGCGGCGTGATCGGCGTGGTGGCCTACTTGCTGTATGGCAGTTGGTCGCTGGGCGTCGTGATGACGGCCGCCATGACCCTCAACCTGCTGCTGGCTGCGCTGATGGGGGTGCTGATCCCCATGACGCTGGCCCGCCTCGGGCGCGACCCGGCCATGGGTGCGAGTGTGATGATTACGGCCATGACCGACAGTGGTGGGTTTTTCATCTTCCTGGGGTTGGCGACCATCTTCCTGCTCTGATCCATTCCAGCGGGAGCAGATCTGCTCCCGCTTTGCTTGCTCTTCCTGACGTTCCTTTCCCAAATCGCAGGCAAAAAAAAGCCAGCACATGGCTGGCTTCGGCTTTCAACTGCAGATTAATTGGCTTCTGCGGCCGCCTCAACGTCGTGCGCGATAAGCGAGACGAGAGCATTTTGCTGGCGGTGGGAGAGCTGACGAAAACGCTGCAGCAGTTCGCGTTCGTGCAGTGACAGCTCTGGGCTGTCCAGGCGCATGCTCAACTCTTCGCCCAACGCACCTTCCTGAATAAGGCTCTGTTCCAGGCGCGCGATGATTTCGGAGTTCATGCTGCGGTGATGATTGCGAGCCACCTCGGCAATGCGTTCCCGCATTCCGTCTGGCAGACGTACGACGAACTTGTCAGCCGTACGGCTGGAATAAATTGCCTGTTTCAATGGGCGCATATATTTAACCGGTTAGTTCAGGGGAGCGGTTTTTGGAATTGGCCGCAAGATGAGTGTTATGACAAGGCTCACGACCAAAGTTCAACCCGAATTGCAAAGAGATCGCATCATGCCTCAGATTTGACAGTTCCTTGGCGTCAATTCTGTGACAAATATTGAACTGCCTAAAGGCGTAATGCCAGCACTCATTTGCATTTTTGCGGACTGGTTGGAAAACTTTTCGACGAGCGATTCTTCAACGGAACTTCCCGTAAGTCCAAGTCTGCTCAGGGGTTGAGGCCGCACATCCTATCGCAAAGTGGCATTTTGCCCTTACCTTTAAGACTAGTGGCAATTTGCTAATTTACTAGGACGGGGCGACATAAGGTCGGGAGAGGTGGGGCGCAGGCGGGGTCAGCGTAAAACCGGGTCGAATTTGATTCTGCGGCCCACGATGAGCGTCAGCAGGAGCAGGCTAGCAAACACGCCAGCGGCAACATAAGCGGTCGTTTGTCCATCTTGCGAACGGGTACCCAGGCCCAGGATGCCGGCGGCAATGGTCAGGCATAAAAATAGCCAGGCGGATTTGGTCACGAGCGGTTTCCTCAGAATACCCAATGTTCAGATGCGGGCGCGGCCTGGGTGCCTTGGGTCAGGCGTACCGGCGATTGCGCGTCGGGCGTCATCACCGCCAGTTGCGGGCGCTGTTGCAGATGGTGCGGCACTGCCTGGCTGATCTGGGCTGGATCGTTGCTGCCAGTCGACTGAAAATGGAACATCACCAGTGCAGCCAGGGCTATGGTGTTGAGGGCTAACAGAAGGGCACTGTTCATGGTCATGTTCTCCGCTTAACGCCGTGGCTGAATGGGTCTTGTAGGAGAAGTATTGCAGGTCTCGTGCCAATGTATTATTTCAATAAAATCAATGGCTTGAGTCTACTTCAAAGGGTCGACAGGTTGCAATTTGCAATGATGGCATTTTGGGGGAGTGCATTTTGCACGATGGTGCCCGGGTGCCCGCGATTACAGGGCGAAGCAGGCATTCTGCGAACAAGGATCGGCCTACACTCAAAAAGCCTACGGACGACATGACAAAACCCACCTCGGCCGTTAACATGCACGCCGTCCGTCGCTGCGCCGTAGGCCGGATGGCTGTCATTTGTCCCAGTAGCTCAATTGGATAGAGCATCCCCCTCCTAAGGGGAAGGTTGGCCGTTCGAACCGGCCCTGGGACACCAGATTCGTGGCCCGTATAAAAAGCCTCGCACATAAAGCCCCGCACAGATTGCTCTGGCGGGGCTTTTTTGTGCGTGCTTGACGAACACCGGTCGAACCTTGCCGGTGATCAGCGTTCACAGCAGGTGCGTGGGTATTTATCGCAACCTTTGTACCTTGCAACCGGCCAGGCAGCGTCTGAGCTATTAAGTAAAATATTCCCGGAAAACAGCCTACATCGCCTGTCCGGGCCTGGTCACACCGGACTATCATGCCGATAGCCCTGTCCCTCACTGCAAGGAGCCGCTCGGAACGCCGATGCGCCAAATCTGGAAATCTTTTCGAGCCCTTTATTTCGCCTCCTTGATGATGTTGATCGGGTCCGGCCTGCTCAGTACTTACCTTGCCTTGCGCCTGGCGGCCGACCATGTCGACAGCCTGTGGGTGGGTGCGCTCATGGCCGCCAACTACTTTGGCCTGGTGCTGGGTGGCAAGATCGGGCATCGCCTGATCGCCCGGGTCGGGCACATCCGTGCATATGCCACCTGCGCCGGGATTGTCGGCGCGGCGGTGTTGGGACATGGCCTGATCAACTGGCTGCCAGCCTGGATCGTGCTGCGGATGATCGTGGGTCTGGGCATGATGTGCCAGTACATGGTCATCGAAAGCTGGCTCAATGAGCAGGCGGATGCCAAGCAGCGGGGCGTGGTGTTCAGCGGCTATATGATCGCGTCCTACCTCGGGTTGGTGTTGGGTCAGTTGATCCTGGTGATGCACCCCGAGCTCGGTCTCGAATTGCTGATGCTGGTCGCTCTGTGCTTTGCGTTGTGCCTGGTGCCGGTGGCCATGACTCGGCGGATTCACCCGGCGCCTCTGCATCCTGCCCCGATGGAGCCGCGCTTCTTTATCAAGCGGGTGCCGCAGTCGCTCAGTACGGTGTTGGGCGCGGGTTTGATCGTGGGTTCGTTCTACGGTTTGGCGCCGCTCTATGCCTCTCAGCAGGGGCTGACCACCGAGCAGGTCGGTCTGTTTATGGGTAGCTGTATTTTCGCCGGGCTGCTGGTGCAATGGCCGTTGGGCTGGTTGTCGGACCGCTATGACCGGGCTTTGTTGATTCGCTGCTTTGCTTTGTGCCTGGCGGTGGCGGCGTTGCCGTTGGCCGTGATGACCCACGTGCCTTTGGAAGTGCTGTTCGTGGCAGGGTTCTTGTGTTCGCTGGTGCAATTCTGCCTATACCCGCTGGCGGTAGCATTTTCCAACGACCATGTGGAGGGTGATCGCCGAGTGTCGCTGACGGCCATGTTGCTGGTGACTTACGGGGTCGGTGCGAGTATCGGGCCGCTCTTGGCCGGTGTGGTCATGAAGCTGTTTGGCAGTCACATGCTGTATGCGTTTTTCAGCCTGTGTGCGTTGATTCTGGTGTGGCGTATCCGGCCAAAAGCGGTGACCAACCTGCATCAAGTGGACGATGCGCCACTGCATCACGTGGCGATGCCCGACAGCATGTCCAGCTCGCCGCTGGTCGCGTGCCTGGACCCACGCGTGGACGAGGCGGTGGTGCAAGAGCAGATGCAGAACGCCGTCCCGGACCCGGAGCCTGAAACTGATCCGCAACCGCCAGTGGATGAGCCGGCTTTCGAAGGGCCACCGGAGCCTCTGGGCCCGGACGACCACCCCCACGATTTGAGCAGGGCGCGCCCCTGATAGCAAAAACGGGCAGATCCCATCAGGATCTGCCCGTTTTTTTACCGCGGTCGTTAAGGCTTAAAGATCGTCATCCTTGTCGAACCGCCGCGCTTCGCGCTGCAGCTGGTACACAAAACGTTCCACCTGGCGCTGCACCAGGCCGCTCATGTTGTGGAAACGCACACCGGCGAAGGTGGTGTTGATCTTGTCTTCGAAGTGCAGGTAACGCAGCTCGACGGAAGTGGTCATGCTGCCGAAGGGCAGGGCGGCGATAAAACGGTCGTAGACCTGGCCCAGTTGCAGGCGCTCGGAAATATCACCTTCAAAGCGCAACTTGCAGCCAGTGGCGGATATATCCAGCAGCTTGCCGCTGATGGGGGCCTTGAGCTTTTCGCCGCCCAGCTCGATGCTGACCAATTGCGCCAGCTTCAACGCGGCGCGGAAGGCATTGCGGCGCTGATGGTAGACCACCTCGGCAGGCATGCTGCCGGTGTAGATGCGATGACCGTCTTTTTCGCTGATGGTCAGCGTGCCGTTGCTTTCCCAAGCGACCCGCACACCGTCATGGAAGCCTTCGATACGAAAGGGTTCACCATTCTCGAGATAGCGTTCACCGTCGCGGGGAATCATTTCGTCCAGGGCCAGCGTCTTGCTGTCCCGGTCAACGTCCACCAGGTAGCTTTGGAAGCGCTGGCTGCGTTCGTGGAAGGTGATGATCAGCGGATCATGACTTTCTTGCAGCATCCGCAACGTGCTGGCGATTTCCAGAGGCGTGGTGAGCACCTTGGGTGGCTGCGGAGCATCTTCCGCGTTAAGGGCGTTGAACACGGTTCTTCCATCTCCAGACAAAGTACGACTACACGCAAGAACCGGCATTTTGCCAGTATGTTGCGCGCCTTGGATAGGGCGCGCTGTAAACCGGCGTCAGGCTTGGCTGCGGGTGCTTGGCTTGACCAGCCGCGAGGTGGAACCTTGGGCGTTGTACAGCGCCGGAGGCTCTCCGCCGTGAAGTATACGCAGCTGGTTGGCGGTCGTAGCTTGCTGAAGCTGGATCGACTGGCCATTGAGCAGGTTGGCTTCCTGGCACTGGGCGAGTAATTGATTGAGTGCGGTGCTCTGCGCCAGCAACTGATCGCCGACCGAAGAATGGCTGGCGAGCTGTGAGAGGCCGTCGTGATCAGCCGGCAGGCCGAGGCTGATCAGAATTTCGCTGCGCTTCTTGCCATGCTGCTCCAGCAGCACAATCAGCGACTGCTTGCGCGCCAGAATTTCTTCCAGCAAGCGCATATCCCGACCATACAGGGCCAGGGATTCTTCTTTGAGCAGCTCGAGCAAATGTTGCGTCGGCGCCAGATCATCAATGATCAGTTGAAGCAAATGTTCGTCGTGGTGCATGGCTGGCCTTGGGTTTTAAGCGTCCAAAAGCCCTGCGCAGGCCTTTGCCTAGCGCTCGGCTTCGAAGTTAAGCAGCTTGCTGGCTACACGGTTGCTGTCGACTTTATAGCTGCCATCGGCGACGGCCTGCTTCAATTCGGCCACGCGGGCTTTATTGACAACGGGTTGATCGCGCAGCGAGTCAGTGACCTTCTGCAACTGTTGAGCCTCATTGCTCAGGTGTACCGATTCCCCACTCTGGCTGGCGCCGGCCTGTTCTGCCTTGACGGGCGCAGGCTGGGCTTTGGCTTCTACGCTGTCCTTGGCACCGCTGGTGCGCGTATTGCCGGGCAAAGCCGGGGTGTTATTTAAACGACTGAAATCAATGACCATGATAAAAAAACCTCTGGGTATTTGGACGCTTGCCATGTTTTCGGCCATACCCGGACAAACTTTAGGTTCGTTTGACAATAAACCTGTACAGGCCGACATCCAACGCACAGTGTAGGAAAAGCTGGCGTTTGACACCAGTGATCTATAACGCGACCTCAACTTGGCCAGGCGCGGTCACTTGCGCCTTTATCACCCGGTTGGAGTTGAGGTTCTTGACTCTAATCTGTTCGCTCATGCCGCCGTTGGACAGCGCCTCGCCCGGCATTTTGACGGTCAGCCCGCCACTGCTGGCAGAAATCACCACCTGATCGCCCTTGCGAATCACTTCAGCCTGTTCCAGATGAACCAGTGTGATGACCTGGTCGGTGACCATTGGTCGGGTAAGTTTCTGCCCGACGGCCTGATCCAGCGAGGTGAGGTAGCCCTGATTGATCAGGCTAATATCCCGCTCGCGCAGGGCGACGTCTTCAAAACCGATGATGCCCGTGCGCTTGAGCGGGCGCGTGACCACCACTACATCGCGAAACAGTTTGACCTGCGCCGGCACGAACACGGTCCAGGGCGATGCGCCCTCGCAGCGCACCTTTACCGTCACGCGGCGGATGGGCTGGGCGGGGCTTTCCAGCGAGGCCGTCAATTCCTTGTCGCACATTGGCATGCGCAGGCGCGGGTCTAACGGGTTGACCTGGATTTCATAACGCCCAGGTGTCTGGGTGGTCGTCAGATAATCTTCTACAGTGAACTCAAGAAAGCCTTGAGTGACGCCGATAAGGAGATCAGGCAATGTGACGTTATCTGCACGTGCCGTGATGCCCGAGCCCAGGGCGAGCAGTGCCATCGAGACGCAGAGCAATCTGCGGTACCGTGGGAGGCGAAGGCGTCGGGAAACTGGCGTTTTAAGATTCATAAATCAATAAATAGCAAAGCTCGTGCCGTTTAGTGTTGGGTACGCGCTGCCCTGTAGGTATCGCCCCAGGTTTTAGCGTAGGAGTCATGGCATGGCAGGAGTAATGGATTCAGTAAACCAGCGCACACAGCTGGTAGGGCAGAATCGCCTGGAGTTGTTGCTTTTTCGCCTTGATGGCAAGCAGCTGTACGGCATTAATGTGTTTAAAGTGCGGGAAGTGCTGCAGTGCCCCAAGCTCACCATAATGCCCAAATCCAGCCCCGTGGTGTGCGGCGTGGCCAACATTCGTGGCGCGACCATACCCATTCTTGACCTGGCCTTGGCCACAAGTTCCGCCGGTCTGCAGGATCGCCAGAATCCGTTCGTGATCATCACTGAGTACAACACCAAGACCCAGGGTTTCCTGGTGCGCTCGGTGGAGCGCATCGTCAACATGAACTGGGAGGAGATCCATCCGCCACCCAAGGGCACCGGGCGCGATCACTACCTCACGGCGGTGACGCGGGTCGATAACCAGTTGGTGGAAATCATCGACGTGGAGAAGATCCTCGCCGAAGTGGCCCCTACCTCGGAATCGATCTCGGTGGGTGTAGTGGACGCCGAGACCGCGCACAAGGCGATTTCCCTGCGTGTACTCACGGTGGATGATTCCTCGGTAGCGCGCAAACAGGTGAGTCGCTGCCTGCAAACCGTCGGTGTGGAAGTCGTGGCGCTCAACGATGGTCGCCAAGCCCTGGATTACCTGCGCAAGCTGGTGGATGAGGGCAAGAAGCCGGAAGAAGAATTCCTGATGATGATTTCCGACATCGAGATGCCGGAAATGGACGGTTACACCCTGACGGCCGAGATACGTAACGATCCACGCATGCAAAAATTGCATATCATCCTGCATACTTCATTGTCGGGTGTATTCAATCAGGCGATGGTCAAGAAGGTCGGTGCTGATGACTTTTTGGCCAAATTCCGCCCTGATGACCTGGCATCCCGGGTAGTCGACCGGATCAAGGCAGCAGATCACGGCTAGGGGGAGTTCCTCCTGGCGGTCACACGATTAAAGAGGCGGTATCCTTGTCTACGGGTAATTTAGATTTCGAACAGTTCCGGGTCTTCCTGGAAAAAGCCTGTGGCATATTGCTTGGTGAAAACAAGCAATATCTGGTATCCAGCCGTCTCAACAAACTGATGGAGCAGCAGGGCATCAAGTCCCTGGGTGAGTTGGTTCAGCGCATTCAGGGTCAGCCGCGCAGTGGGCTCAAGGAAATGGTGGTCGATGCCATGACCACCAACGAAACCTTGTGGTTTCGCGACACCTACCCCTTCGAAGTGCTCAAGAACAAGGTGCTGCCGGAGGCCATCAAGGCCAGCCCGGGCCAGCGACTGCGTATCTGGTCGGCCGCCTGCTCTTCGGGGCAGGAACCGTATTCGATTTCGATGTCCATCGACGAGTTCGAGCGGACCAACATGGGGCAATTAAAGGCCGGTGCGCAAATTGTGGCCACGGATTTGTCCGGCACCATGCTCACCAATTGCAAGACTGGCGAGTACGACAGCCTGGCCCTGGGCCGTGGTTTGTCCCCGGAGCGCCTGCAACGTCACTTCGACCCGAAAGGGGCCGGGCGTTGGGCGGTGAAGGCGCCGATCAAGAGCCGGGTGGAGTTTCGTTCGTTCAACCTGCTCGACAGCTACGCCAGCCTGGGCAAGTTCGACATGGTGTTTTGCCGCAACGTGCTGATCTACTTTTCGGCCGAAGTGAAGAAGGACATCCTGCTGCGTATTCACGGCACGCTCAAGCGCGGCGGTTACCTGTTCCTCGGTGCGTCGGAGGCGTTGAACGGCCTGCCGGATCATTACCAGATGGTGCAGTGCAGTCCCGGCATCATTTACCAGGCCAAGTGATTGGCGTCTAAGCAATAAAAAACGGGAGGCCCGAAAAAGGCCTCCCGTTTTTTATTGGCGCAACGTATCGGTGCTACTTCGTTGGCCGTACTCAGGGCATGAGCGTGATACTGATAGTGTCCAAGGCCAATTGATGAATACCCCTGGGTACCGCTTCGTTGAAAATACCCAGATGCACGCTGCCTGTAATCGGCGCGATGAACGTCCCGCTTTCTAATAGCGTGAAGCCTGGCAGGAGCGGTGCCGCGCGGCCGATCGATTTGCCATTCATCGTCATATACAAGCGTGAGCCGTCGGCAGCGGGCAAGTCTGTTCGGGCGTTGAAGCTGCAATTATAGGTGCGCCCTGCGATCACCGGTACTGAGCGGGTAATGATGTGGGAGGCCCCCGGCACACTGTTGGGCAAGTTTGCGACCACTTCATTATTGATAACACGTAGTAATCCCACGTAGCTCCCTTGAGGCACCCAACCCTGGAGCGTGCCGTCGTTGAAATCCCAGACTGTATCTGGCGTCGGCGTGACAACCGGGCGACGGTTGATGGTCACGGTCGCGTCATTTGCAGGTGTGGAGACCCCGTTACGCCTGATGGTCAGCCGTAGTCGCACGCTGTTGCCCTCATTGGCTTCAACACGGTCTCGGGGTATCAGGGTAGTGAGAGAGGGTGAGGCTTGGCCAATTGAAAAGCTTTGGTTATGGTCGCCGCCCAGGATGCTGCTGATCATGTTTATATTTACAAAGTCCATGGGCAGCAGGGGGAAATTGCAGCTGACTTCTGCGCAGTTGCCAACCAGCAGGTTGGTATTCAGGTTTGGAATCGGCTGTGCGGAATCTTGCAGTGTGAAACCGAGCGGCGGTACGTTCATCGTTGTGAGCCTCTGCCTTGAGTGAGGTGATTTCCGCTCCAATAAGGCTTCGAAGAAGCAGTGCTTCACAACTGTTAGAAATGACAGTGCAGACGGACGGTAAGAACCTCCGGTAACGGGCTCACCGTGTTTATGCTCGTTTGCCGCCACTGCGTAAAAGCGGCAAACACGGTTGCCGCTTTCCTGGCGCCACGCGGAAGTTCGTTGCCGCTTTTCTGGCAATGCCGCAGGCGCTCTCCTCGCAAACCCTTGAATTACGGGCTTTGAACGAATTGGCATGCGCCTTGCTATAACCCAGATACGAAAAGCAGGTCAGCCTAAAGGTTTCCGCCATGAGCATCAGCTTCGATAAAGCGCTCGGTATCCACGAACAAGCCCTGGGCTTCCGCGCCCAGCGTGCTGAAGTCCTGGCCAACAACATTGCCAACGCCGATACCCCGAACTACAAGGCTCGGGACCTGGACTTCTCCGCTGTGCTCGCTGCACAGCAGGACAAGACCAAGAACGGCACCTTTGCCTTGAACATGACCAACAGCCGTCATATTGAAGCGCAAGGCCTGGGCAATGGTGACGAGTCGCTGCTGTATCGCACGCCGATGCAACCGTCGATCGATCAGAACACCGTCGATGCCCAACTTGAGCAATCGGCCTACGCCGAGAACTCGGTGAACTTCCAGGCCAGCTTCACCCTGCTCAACAGCAAATTCAAAGGGCTGATGTCAGCCCTGCGTGGAGAGTAAGCCATGTCCCTAGCCAGTGTTTTCAATATTGCCGGCAGTGGCATGAGCGCGCAGACCACGCGTTTGAACACCGTCGCCAGTAACATCGCCAACGCCGAGACCGTGTCTTCGAGCATTGATCAGACTTACCGCGCCCGTCACCCGGTGTTCGCCACCATGTTCCAGGGCGGCCAAGGTAGCCAGAGCGGTAGCGGCGATTCGCTGTTCCAGAATCAGGATGCCGCAGGCCAGGGCGTGCAGGTACTCGGTGTGGTCGAAGACCAGAGCAACCTGGAAGCCCGTTACGAGCCTAACCATCCTGCCGCGAACGAAAAGGGGTACGTGTACTACCCCAACGTCAACGTGGTCGAGGAAATGGCCGATATGATTTCCGCCAGCCGCTCGTTCCAGACCAACGCGGAAATGATGAATACCGCCAAAACCATGATGCAGAAGGTCCTGACCCTGGGTCAGTGATAAGGGGCGCCAAATAATGGCCATCGTTGATACCACTTCTACACCCAACACGGCGGTCCAGGACCTGTTCAACACCAAGGTCAAGACCGCGACGGACAACAGCAGCCTCAGCTCGGCTGCCTCGGCGGCCACGGGTAACCAGGCGCTGGGCAAGGATGCGTTCCTGCAACTGCTGGTGACCCAGCTGAAAAACCAGAACCCGCTGTCGCCTCAGGATAACGGTGCGTTCGTGGCGCAGCTGGCGCAGTTCAGCAGCCTGGAAGGCATTAACACCCTGAACGACTCGGTGAATGCGATCTCCAGCAACTTCAGCTCTTCGCAAGCGCTGCAGGCGTCGTCGCTGGTCGGGCGTTCGATCATCACCCAGACCAACACGGCCATGGTGGATACCAGCAAGAGCATGACCGGCTCGGTGGCGGTGACGGCGGCGACAGGCAACGTCTCCGTCAAGATCACCGACAAGGACGGCAATGCGGTGCGCACTATCGACATGGGCGCCCAAAGCGCCGGCGATTCCAGTTTTATCTGGGACGGCAAGAACGACAACGGTGAGGTCGCGCCAGCCGGGACTTACACCTTCGCGGCCAGCACCAAGAATGACAAGGGCGACGCGGTTGCCCTGCTAACGTCGCTGCCGGCAACGGTGACCAGCGTGACGTTGAGCAAGACCGGCGGCGAAATGCTGCTGAATCTTGCAGGCGGTATGGGCAGCGTCAAGCTGTCGCAAATCCAGACTATCGGTACATAGAGCCGCCTAAATACGGCAGAGGGAGAGAAACATGTCTTTTAACATCGGCCTTAGCGGCCTCTATGCGGCCAACAAACAACTGGACGTAACCGGCAACAACATTGCCAACGTTGCGACCACCGGTTTCAAATCGTCCCGCGCGGAATTTTCGGACATTTACGCGGCGTCCAAGCTGGGCACCGGCCAGAACAGTGTCGGCAGCGGTGTGAACCTGGCGGCAGTGTCACAGCAGTTCACCCAGGGCGACGTCAACAACACCGGCGGTCTGCTGGACATGGCGATCCAGGGCGGCGGGTTCTTTGTGCAGAAGGGCAGCGACGGTTCGCTGGAATACACCCGCAACGGTGCCTTCCACTCGGATAAAGACGGCTACATCACCAACAACACCGGCACCTCGCGCCTGCAAGGCTACGCGGCGGACGGCGATGGCAACATCGTCAAAGGCGCGCTGACCGACCTGCAATTGAACCTGTCGAACCTGCCGCCGAAGGCTTCCAGCAAGGTGGATTCCACCAGTAACCTGAATTCCTCGTCGCCGGTGATCGACCAGACGGTCAAGCCGTTTGATCCGACCGATTCCACCACCTTCAGCACCCAGTACAACACCACTTTGTATGACACCCAGGGTAACGCTCACCCAATGGTGCAGTACGTGGTCAAAACGGATTCCAACACCTGGAAGTCCTACACCCTGATCGATGGTCGTAACCCTGACGGTTCGGCGCCTACCGGCACGGGTTCGACGCCTCCGGTCGCATCGACATTGAGCTTCGACGGTTCCGGCAAACTCACCGGGATTATCACCGGTACTACGTCCAGCACCACCTTGCAGCTGACCGGTTGGGTGCCGGGCACCGTGACCAACGGCGTATGGACCAAAAACGGTGCGAACGCCAACCCTGGCGGGATTGCCATTAACATGGCCAACATTACCCAATACAACTCGGCCACATACCGCAACCCGCCGGTCACCGATGGCTACGCCACCGGCCAGATCACCGGCCTGAGCATTGACGGTAACGGCGTGCTGTTCGCTACCTTCAGCAACCAGCAGAGCAAGGCCATCGGCCAGCTTTCCCTGGCCAGCTTCAACAACGAGCAGGGCCTGCAGCCGGCTGGCGGCACGGCCTGGAAAGAAACCTTCGCGTCGGGCCAGCCGGGTTACGACACCCCGCAAGCCGGTACGCTGGGTTCGATCGTGTCCAAATCCCTGGAGAACTCCAACGTCAACCTGACCAACGAGCTGGTGGACCTGATCAAGGCCCAGAGCAACTACCAGGCGAACGCCAAGACGATCTCCACCCAGAGCACCATCATGCAGACCATCATTCAGATGACCTGATGCTGTAGCCCTGACGCGCAAGCGAAGCGAAAGCCCCTCAGTCGAGGGGCTTTTTTTTGCCTGTCATTTGGCATTTAGCCCTTTTCCCACCACCTGCCCGTTCGCGAGATGACACGCGCTGATTGGAACTGACTACACCGTTCTTTCCACATATCAAGCCGAAAGGCGTTGGATCCTGTCTTTAAAAGGGGCTTGGTATGTGGAATTCATCGGTGCCTGGCCATGGGGCTGGGGGTGTGCGTTATGACGTGGGTGGGGCAGGGCAGCACCTGGGGGGCGTAAGCCGCTCTGAGGACAAAAAGGACGACGTAGATGCCAATAAGGATGTTGTCGGTAAGCTTCTCAGAGAGCTTGATGATGCCGAGAAAACGTCGAAGAGCCAAACCGTCAAGGATCTGCGAGACAAGCTGAATGAACAGCGGAAAGCGCTCGGAGATGAAAAATTCAAAGAAATCCTCGAGCAGCTGAAAAAAGAAATATTTGAGGATTGGCTCACGCGGATGAAGAGGCTGTTTCCGGATCTTTTTCCGGAAGAGGCGATTCCGTCTCCGGCGCCTTCTCCAAAACCATCGCCGGGCGGTGGCGGTGGTGGCGGTAGAGTTAACCCGAAGAATTTTGGCTCCGTAGAGTCCATGAGTAACAAGCCGTTTACCAAAGGGGCTAATTTCACTGACTACAAGCCTGACAATAGCAATCCTGCAAAAAAACCGGGTATGGGCAGAGAAACCGGCAATATCTGGAGTGGTTTCAAACAGGGGCCGGACGGAAACTGCATCACTGTTTCAGCCATAAAGAGCGCAATGATGAAGTTCGGCCAGAAGCCCACCGATGTTTTCAAGGACGTGAAAGCGTCAGGCGATGGCTATGACGTGCAGATGCGGGACGGGTTTCAGCTCCATTTGAGCAAGGGGCAATTACAGCAGGCGGCACAACAGGCTCGGTTCATGGGGGACGATCCGGCCATGATGACCGACGCCAACTTCATGTACGCCGCCAGCGCCATGCGGGCTTATATGGAAGGTAATAACGGGCAAGGTTACGGTAACGATCATAACGCTCGCCGAAGCTACATGGATGCGTTGGTGAGCTTGAACGACGGTGAACACGCCAATGAGGGGCTGGATCGTCTGGGCCTCAAAGGCCTGTACCGGCAGACGACGAGCGATGAGCTTGCCAGCGGTGCGTTGGGCGTTGTGAACTACGGCGGCCATTCGATGGCGGTCATTGGCGGCCAGATAGAGCTATGGGGCGGGCGAGGCGGTCGGCCTCAGCGGGAGGATCACGGGGAGGCGTACGCATTTATATAGCTATACAGCGGCAGGTGAAGCGGCATTTCACGCTGCAATAAAACGAAAAAGCCCGTTAACCTCTTATAGGGTTAACGGGCTTTATTCACTCGCTTAGCTTATTGGCAAGCTTCGCAATCCGGCTCATCAATCGCGCAAGCCTTTGGCACGGGGGCCGGGCCGGCTGGGGCGGCGAGTACCGAATCATCACCGTGGTTGCCGCTGGAAACAGCGTTCAGCTTACCGGTGTTGATGGTCGACTTCTCGGTGCTGGTCGCAGCCAGGGCACGGAGGTAGTAAGTGGTTTTCAGGCCACGGTACCAAGCCATGCGGTAGGTCACGTCCAGCTTCTTGCCCGAAGCGCCGGCGATGTACAGGTTCAGCGACTGAGCCTGGTCGATCCACTTCTGACGACGGCTGGCGGCGTCAACGATCCACTTGGTGTCCACTTCGAAGGCGGTCGCGTAGAGCTCTTTGAGTTCTTGCGGGATGCGTTCGATCTGCTGCACGGAACCGTCGTAGTACTTCAGGTCGTTGATCATGACCGAGTCCCACAGGTCGCGGGCTTTAAGGTCGCGAACCAGGTACGGGTTGATCACGGTGAATTCGCCCGACAGGTTCGATTTCACATACAGGTTCTGGTAGGTCGGTTCGATCGACTGCGACACGCCAGTGATGTTGGCGATGGTGGCGGTCGGTGCGATGGCCATGATGTTGGAGTTACGAATGCCTTTCTGCACACGGGCACGTACCGGTGCCCAGTCCAGGGATTCGTTCAGGTCAACGTCGATGTACTTCTGGCCACGTTGCTCGATCAGGATCTGTTGCGAATCCAGCGGCAGGATGCCTTTGGACCACAGCGAGCCCTGGAACGTCTCGTAGGCACCGCGCTCATCGGCCAGGTCGCAGGAAGCCTGGATCGCGTAGTAGCTGACCGCTTCCATCGACTTGTCGGCGAACTCGACAGCAGCGTCGGAACCGTAAGGAATGTGCTGCAGGTACAGTGCGTCCTGGAAGCCCATGATGCCCAGCCCGACCGGACGGTGCTTGAAGTTGGAGTTCTTCGCCTGTGGCACCGAGTAGTAGTTGATGTCGATAACGTTATCGAGCATGCGAACGGCGGTGTTCACGGTACGTTCCAGCTTGGCGGTGTCCAGCTTGCCGTTGGTGATGTGGTTCGGCAGGTTGATCGAGCCCAGGTTGCAAACGGCGATCTCGTCCTTGTTGGTGTTCAAGGTGATCTCGGTGCACAGGTTCGAGCTGTGGACCACGCCCACGTGCTGCTGCGGGCTGCGCAGGTTGCACGGGTCTTTGAAGGTCAGCCACGGGTGGCCGGTTTCAAACAGCATGGAGAGCATTTTGCGCCACAGGTCTTTGGCCTGGATGGTCTTGAACAGCTTGATCTTGCCCGGGTACTGGGACAGGGCTTCGTAGTACTCGTAACGCTCTTCGAAGGCCTTGCCGGTCAGGTCGTGCAGGTCCGGTACTTCGGATGGCGAGAACAGGGTCCACGGGCCGTCATCGAAGACGCGCTTCATGAACAGGTCCGGGATCCAGTTGGCGGTGTTCATGTCGTGGGTACGACGACGATCATCACCGGTGTTCTTGCGCAGCTCGATGAACTCTTCAATGTCCATGTGCCAGGTTTCCAGGTAGGCACAGACAGCGCCTTTGCGCTTGCCGCCCTGGTTGACCGCTACGGCGGTGTCGTTCACCACTTTCAGGAACGGTACAACGCCCTGGGACTTGCCGTTGGTGCCCTTGATGTACGAACCCAGGGCACGTACCGGGGTCCAGTCGTTGCCCAGGCCGCCGGCGAATTTGGACAACATGGCGTTGTCGTGGATCGCGTGGTAGATGCCCGACAGGTCATCCGGCACGGTGGTCAGGTAGCAGCTGGACAGCTGTGGACGCAGGGTGCCGGCGTTGAACAGCGTCGGGGTCGACGACATGTAGTCGAAGGACGACAACAGGTTGTAGAACTCGATGGCGCGGTCTTCTTTGTGCTTCTCTTCAATCGCCAGGCCCATGGCCACGCGCATGAAGAACACCTGCGGCAGTTCGAAGCGGATACCGTCCTTGTGGATGAAGTAACGGTCGTACAGGGTTTGCAGGCCCAGGTAGGTGAACTGCTGGTCGCGCTCGTGGTTGATCGCCTTGCCGAGTTTTTCCAGGTCGAAGGTGGCCAGGATCGGGTTCAGCAATTCGAATTCGATACCCTTGGCGATGTAGGCAGGCAGGGCCTTGGCGTACAGGTCGGCCATTTCGTGGTGGGTAGCGCTGTCGGCGACGCCGAGGAAGCCCAGGCCTTCGGCACGCAGGGTGTCCATCAGCAGGCGCGCGGTCACGAACGAGTAGTTCGGCTCACGTTCAACCAGGGTGCGGGCGGTCATCACCAGTGCGGTGTTGACGTCGGTCAGGGCCACGCCGTCGTACAGGTTTTTCAGGGTTTCGCGCTGGATCAGGTCACCGTCGACTTCTTCCAGGCCTTCACAGGCCTCGGTGATGATGGTGTTCAGGCGGCCCAGGTCCAGCGGCGCAAACGTGCCGTCAGCCAGGGTGATACGGATCGACGGGTGAGCTTGTACGGCAGCTTCTTCAGCCGGGGTGCGTACAGCGCGTTCCTTGGAACGGGCGTCACGGTAGATCACGTAGTCGCGCGCCACTTTCTGCTCGCCGGCACGCATCAGGGCCAGTTCGACCTGGTCCTGGATTTCTTCGATGTGGATGGTGCCGCCCGATGGCATGCGACGCTTGAAGGTTGCGCTGACTTGTTCGGTCAGGCGGGCAACGGTGTCGTGGATGCGCGACGAGGCAGCAGCGGTGCCGCCTTCAACTGCAAGAAACGCTTTGGTGATGGCGACGGTGATTTTGTCATCGGTGTAAGGAACGACAGTGCCGTTACGCTTGATCACGCGCAATTGGCCAGGTGCGGTGGCGGACAGATCCAGGTTCGAATCAGCGGCCTGCGGCACGGAGCCCTGCGGGTTCTCGCGAGTTGTGTCGGTTTGCATGGGGGGTTGTCTCCACATTCTATATTTATTTGGGCACCATCACGGTGCCCACCGTTCCGTCCTGAAGCACTTACAACAGGCCTTGGCCTGGCATAACAACTTCGGGACAGGAGGAAGGGAGCTCATCGCGCCGCTTCCATGCCGAAGTCTTCGGCTGGGGCCTTTAAAGAACCCTGCGCCGTATTCCTGTTGGGTGACAGTTGCTCGCTTCAAACACTGCAACACCCGTACCGTTTTTCGCCCTTGTGGCTGGAAAACGGCTGCCATCCGCGTGCGCGGTTTGGGCTTTCAAAAAATGCTTTGGTTCAACCAAACGGGAGCAAGAAAGCACTTGAGTTTCTTGTCTGATCTGTGTTTGGTTTTTCGCTTGAAACCCTACATGTAGGGTTTTTTTAGCGCCGAGGTACAAGATAATGCGTTTTGGGGGTCTTAGCAACGCACTACCTGTGGATAACGCTGTGGGTAAAATGTGTATGAAACATGGAACGCCCGTGTAGGCCGCAGTGCGGCTGGATTGCGCCGTTTGTCACTGAATATTCCAAGGTAAAAACAGCCGATTGGAATTTTGGGCGCGCGAACCCTATCACAAAAAAACGTGATCACCGAATGGATTTCCCGGCTTGTGCTGGAGGGCTGGCCCGTGGCTACAATCGGCCTACTTACAGTCGCTGTTATGCCCGTACAACATTACAAATAGGGTATGACCGGTGAAGATCAAAATGTGGAAGCCGGGCTTGCCCGCGATAGCATCACCGCGGTCTATTCAGTTACACCGCGTTGATGCTATCGCGGGCAAGCCAGCTCCCACATTCGACCGCATTGTCATGACCACTCTCTCTAACGCGACGAGGATCACCCGTGGAGCAAGAAGCCTGGCAAATATTGATTGTCGAGGACGACGAGCGATTGGCCGAGTTGACCCGTGAATACCTTGAGAGCAACGGCTTGCAGGTGTCGGTAGAAAGCGATGGCGCCCAGGCTGCGGCACGCATCATCGCCGAACAGCCTGACCTGGTGATCCTCGACCTGATGCTGCCCGGCGAAGATGGCCTGAGCATCTGCCGCAAAGTCCGCGAGCGCTATGACGGCGTGATTCTGATGCTCACCGCACGCACTGACGACATGGACCAGGTGCTTGGCCTGGACATGGGCGCCGACGACTATGTGTGTAAACCCGTGCGCCCGCGCTTGTTGCTGGCACGTATCCAGGCCTTGCTGCGGCGCAGCGAGCCCGCGGAACCTGCTGCCGTGGAAAACCAGCGCCGCCTGCAATTTGGCCCATTGGTGGTGGACAATGCCCTGCGCGAAGCCTGGCTGCACGAGGGCGGCATCGAGTTGACCAGCGCCGAGTTCGACCTGTTGTGGCTGCTGGTCGCCAATGCCGGGCGCATTCTGTCGCGCGAAGAAATCTTTATCGCCCTGCGCGGTATTGGCTACGACGGCCAGGACCGCTCCATTGACGTGCGTATCTCACGCATTCGGCCGAAAATCGGCGACGATCCGATCCACCCACGGCTGATCAAGACCATCCGCAGCAAGGGCTACCTGTTCGTCCCCGAAGCCGCCGCCGATATGCCGCTGTGAACTCGATCTTTCTGCGCATCTACGGCGGTATGTGTGCTGCCCTGGTTTTAGTCGCATTACTGGGCGTGCTGGCCTTGCACCTGCTCAATGAAGTGCGCAGCGGCCAGTACCGTGAGCGCCTGGCCCACGGCACTTTTGCGCTGATGGGCGACAACCTGCAGCCCATGAGCCCGATCGAGCGCCAGCGCGCCCTGGCGGTGTGGGAGCGTTTGTTGGGCATCCCTCTGGAATTGCGCCCGCTGGCCGATGCGCAGTTGGACCTGGGCCAACGCACTCGCCTGCAACGCGGCCAGGTACTGGTGGAGCAGACCGGGCCGCATGCAGCGCGCGTGCTGCGTCTGGTCAGTGAGCAGTCGCAACTGGTACTCACGGGCGAAGTCCAGCAGATCAGCGAACAACTGGCCCGCGCGACTATTTACCTGCTGGCGGACGAACTGGTGCGCTTCCCTGTCGCCGAGCAGCCGCAGAAACTGGCAGATATCAAGGAAGCCAAGGGTTTTGGTTTTGACATGCACCTCATGACCCTGGATGCGGCGGACATGGACGACGACCAGCGGCGTCGAGTGTCGGAAGGCGATACGGTGATGGCCTTGGGCAAGGGCGGCGATTCAATCCGTGTGTTTGCCGGCATGGTCGGTACGCCGTGGGTACTGGAAATCGGCCCGCTGTATCAAATGAGCCCTTACCCGCCGCAATGGCTGATCCTGATCGCGCTGATCAGCCTGACCCTGATTGGTTTGATCGTCTATTTACTGGTGCGTCAGCTTGAGCGACGCCTCAAAGGCCTGGAGGCGGCTGCCACCCGCATTGCCAAAGGCAACCTCGAGGTTCGCGTACCGGCTCGGGGTGCCGACTCGGTGGGGCGCTTGGCGGCTGCCTTTAATGGCATGGCCGAGCACTTGCAGCAATTGCTGGCGATCCAGCGCGAACTGGTGCGCGCGGTCTCCCACGAGCTGCGCACCCCGGTGGCACGCCTGCGCTTTGGTCTGGAGATGATCGGCGACGCCGCCACCCCTGAGGCGCGGCGCAAATATCTGGAAGGCATGGACAGCGACATCCAGGACTTGGACGGCCTGGTGGACGAAATGCTCACCTACGCACGCCTGGAGCAAGGCGCACCGGCGCTGAATTTCCAGCGGGTCGACCTCAATGCGTTACTGGATCAGGTGATCGGCGAATTATCGCCACTGCGCCCGCAGGTCAGCGTAGCCCGAGGCATCTGCCTGTCTTCGGCACATTGGGATGACGCCTGGGTCGACGCCGAGCCGCGCTACTTGCACCGGGCCCTGCAAAATCTGGTGAGCAACGCCATGCGCCATGCCCAGGGCCAGGTGTTGATCAGCTATCAGGTGGGCCAGGTGCGTTGTCGCATCGATGTGGAAGACGACGGGCCTGGCGTGCCGGAAAGCGCCTGGGAGCGGATCTTTACGCCATTCCTGCGTCTGGACGACAGCCGCACCCGTGCGTCGGGCGGGCATGGCCTGGGGTTGTCGATTGTGCGACGGATTATCTATTGGCACGGCGGGCGGGCGTTGATCAGCAAGAGCAATAATTTGGGCGGGGCATGCTTTAGCCTGAGTTGGCCGCGGGATCAGGATAAACCCTGACACTGCTATCGCGGGCAAGCCCGCTCCCACAGTTGGAATGCATTCTCCTGTGGGCGCTGGCTTGCCTGCGACAGCTATCTATCAGGCGCTGATAGCGACCAGGCTCAACAACTGCTCCCCGTCCACCACAAACTGCCCCTCCAACTCCGTGCCATGGCGCCACTGTGCAGACAAATCCGTCAGCAACCGCAGCCGCACATACCCAGCCGCCGACCACTCCAACACCTCGGCATGCTCAAAGTAGAAGCGCTTTTGCACGATCGGGTAGAGCGCCTTGAACAGGCTTTCCTTGACCGAGAACGTCAGCGTCACCAGCAAGGCGATCTGCTCGCGGGGCAAGGCGGCCATGCGCTGCAATTCATCGGCAGTGAGAATTTCCCCGGCCAGGCGTTCCGCCCGTTCCAGTGTCAGCACATTCTCCAGGTCCATCCCCAGCCCGCGCCATTGCGCCTTGTGCGCGACAATCGCCGCCGCATGACCGGTGCTGTGGGTGATCGAGCCGCTGATATGCCCGGGCCACACCGGCGCCCGGTCTTCGCCGATGGCCGGCACGCAATCGAGCTGATCAAGCTGTAGCAACGCCGCGCGGGCGCACACGCGGCCGGCGAGGAATTCTGCCTGACGCTTGGCCACCGAGCGCTGGATGCTCGCCGGCGGTGGCACGGCACTGCGCTGGAAGTCGTCGGCGATCAGTAAGGCCGGGTCGAATCGAGTGCTGAGAAACACCGTGCCCGGTAATGGAACGGGCAGCGGCCAGTGGGCATCGAGTGGGGTACAGCAAGCGGGTAGGGGCGTCATGTGCGGTATTTTGCCGAGTTGCCACGCCAGTGGATAGCCCGCAACGATTCAGGCCAGGTTCAGAGCCCGTTCAGGGGGAGTTCAGGGGCGCCTGCGTAGTCTGGCTTCAACAGCCAAACGCGTAGAGGTAAGCACCATGACTGCGATCAAAAAGCTGATGTTGGCGTTAACCATGCTCAGTGCTACGGCCGGGGTCCAGGCTTCGGACGGCGCATTTGCGGCATTTGGTAGCGAAAAAACCAAAAAATCCAGCAACCTGATCCAGCGTGTCAGCTTCGACGATGCGGGCAGTCAGGCCGCGCCGTGGGGGCAGTCGTTGGGGCAAGTCACGCCTCAGCCCGCCTATCGCACCGGCTACGAATACCTGACGGGCCAATACAATGGCATTAAACTGCGCCCGCAAGACTTGCAGGGCCGCTATGATATTCCCCTGTCGGACAGTTGAATCGCCTTGGAGAGCCTTATGAAATTGCTGGTCGTGGAAGATGAGGCGCTGCTGCGTCATCACCTGTTCACCCGCCTGACCGACAGTGGTCATGTGGTCGAAGCCGTGGCCAATGCCGAGGAAGCCCTGTACCAGACCGGGCAATTCAACCATGACCTGGCGATTATCGACCTGGGCCTCCCCGGCATGGGCGGCCTGGACCTGATCCGCCAACTGCGCAGCCAGGCCAAGACCTTCCCGATCCTGATCCTGACCGCGCGCGGCAACTGGCAGGACAAGGTCGAGGGCCTGGCCGCCGGCGCCGACGATTACGTGGTCAAGCCGTTCCAGTTCGAAGAGCTGGAAGCGCGGATGAACGCCTTGCTGCGCCGCTCCAGCGGGTTTACCCAGTCGACCATCGTCGCCGGGCCGCTGCTGCTGGACCTCAATCGCAAGCAAGCCTCTCTGGATGAGCAACCGCTGGCGCTGACCGCCTACGAGTATCGGATTCTCGAATACTTGATGCGTCACCATCAGCAGGTGGTGGCCAAGGATCGCTTGATGGAGCAGCTCTACCCCGATGACGACGAGCGTGATCCGAACGTGATCGAAGTGCTGGTCGGGCGCCTGCGCCGCAAGCTGGAAGGCCCGGCCGGGTTCAAGCCGATCGACACCGTGCGCGGCCTGGGCTACCTGTTCAATGAGCGCTGCCGTTGATTCGCTCGTTACGTGTGCGCTTGATGCTCGCGGCCACCACCCTGGCCGTGCTGTTTATGCTGGGCTTGTTGCCCGCCATGCAAGGCGCGTTCAGCCTGGCGCTGCAGGATTCCATCGAGCAGCGCCTGGCGTCGGACGTCACCACCCTGATATCCGCCGCGCGGGTCGAAAACAACCGCTTGCTGATGCCGGCGCAGTTGCCGGACGAACGCTTCAACCTCACTGACAGCCGCCTGCTCGGTTATATCTACGACCGAGAAGGTCATCTGGTCTGGCGCTCGCGGGCGACCCAGGAAGAAAACATCAACTACAAGCCGCGCTATGACGGGCGCGGCAACGAGTTTGCGCGTATTCGCGAGGCCAGTGGCCAGGAGTTCTTCGTGTATGACGTCGAGGTCAAGCTGCTGGGCGGCAAGAGCGCGGCGTTCAGTATCGTGGCGTTGCAACCGGTGCGCGAATACCAGCTGACCCTGGAAGGCCTGCAGGAAAACCTCTACCTCGGGTTTGGCGCGGCCTTGCTCGTATTGTTGACCCTGCTGTGGCTGGGGCTGACCTGGGGCTTGCAAGCCCTGCGGCGCCTGAGTCAGGAACTTGACCAGATCGAAGGCGGCACCCGCGAAAGCCTTACCGAAGAACACCCCCGTGAACTGCTGCGTCTGACCGGCTCCCTCAACCGTTTGCTGCACAGCGAGCGTGAGCAACGTGCGCGTTACCGCGACTCCCTCGACGATTTGGCCCACAGCCTGAAAACCCCGCTGGCCGTGTTGCAGGGGGTGAGCGAAGACATGGCCCAGCGGCCGGAAGAACGCGGTCAGGCCTGGGTATTGCAATCGCAGATCGAACGCATGAGCCAACAGATTGGCTATCAACTGCAGCGCGCCAGCTTGCGCAAAAGTGGCCTAGTGCGTCACCAGGTACGTATCGAGCCGGTGTTGCAAAGCCTGTGTGACACCCTGGATAAGGTTTACCGCGACAAGCGCGTCACCGTGTCTTTTGACTTGCCGCCCGAGTGCGATGTACCGATCGAGAAGGGCGCCTTGCTCGAAATGCTCGGCAACCTGCTGGAAAACGCTTATCGCCTGTGCCTGAGCGAAGTGCGCATCAGCCTGGTGGAGAATCTCGAAGGTATCGAGCTGTGCATTGAAGATGACGGCCCAGGCGTACCGCCTGATCAGCGTGCGCGGATTCTGCAAAGGGGTGAACGGCTGGATCGCCAGCACCCGGGGCAGGGGATCGGCCTGGCGGTGGTCAAGGACATCATTGAAAGCTATAGCGCGCGCCTGACCCTTGGGGATTCGCCATTGGGTGGTGCGGCGTTCAAGATTCACTTCCCGGCTGTTTGATGTGCAGTGGCTGTACCAGCCTCATCGCAGGCAAGCCAGCGCGCACATTTTGAAGGTATGCACGCATCAAAGGTGGGAGCCGGGCTTGCCCGCGATGAGCATAGGTATCTACGCAACTCTTTGTGTCGCTTTAAGCCTGTGAGGGGGTTGGGTAGATTGAGGACATATCCGTTGCTGCGGTAACGGCTGCTATTGGTTCCGCCCTTACGGCGGGTCACTTTTGGCAAACGCCCCAAAAGTAACCAAAAGGTCTTTGCCCCACCACTCGGTGCCTCGCCTGGGCTCGGCATGCCCGCACTCCGGCTTGAATCCGTGGGCCGCCGCAATGGGCCATCCCTGGCCCAGTGCGGCTAACCCGGCGTCCTGCCGGGTTACCCACGGATTCAAGCCTGCGTTCGGCCATCGTGGTTAACGGGGCCTGTCAGATCAAGATCAACAGCAGATCAAAAGCAGAGCACGGCGGCCTGAAAGCCGACCTGAGTGGTTGAAGCAAAAGCAGATCAATAGCTGGGCAGAGCGACACGACTGCTACCTGATGTAATGAGATCCAACTGTGGGAGCGGGCTTGCTCGCGAAAGCGGTGTGTCAGTCAACTTATTTGTAACTGACACACCGCTTTCGCGAGCAAGCCCGCTCCCACATTTGATTGGGTTCAGCTTCCAAGATCAGGTCGGCTGTCAGGCCGCCTCGGTTTTGCTTTTGATCTAACCACTCAGGTCGGCTACCAGGCCGCCGTGCTCTGCTTTTGATCTTGATCTGCTGTTGATCTTAGGCGCCCCGTTAACCACGCTGGCCGAACGCAGGCTTTGGAGCGTGGGTAACCCGGCAGGACGCCGGGTTAGCCGCGATGGGCCAAGGATGGCCCATGGCGGCGGCCCACGGTCCGAAGCCGGAGTGAGGGCACACCGAGCCTAGGCGAGGTGCCGAGTGGTGGGGCAAGAGCCCTTTTGGTTACTTTTGGGGCTCTTTTCCAAAAGTGACCCGCCGTAAGGGCGGAACCCATGTCAGCCGTGACCCAAACAACGGATATGTACTCAGCACCCCCCGACAACCACAGCACTCAACCCATAAAAAAAGATGTGTAGATACCTATGCCGCGATGAGGCCCACCCAGGTAACCCCCTCTAACTCTCTTGCGCCCGATACGCCCCCGGCGTCAGTCCCGTCCACTTCTTGAACGCCCGATGAAACGCCGACGGTTCGGAAAAACCCAACTGCTCGGCGATCTCCTGCAAAGACAAATTTGCTCGCCCCAAATGGTAGATGGCGATGTCTCGCCGCAACTCATCCTTGAGCGCTTGAAAGCTGGTGCCTTCCTCACGCAAATGCCGGCGCAGGGTCTGCGCACTGATATGCAGGTGCTGCGCGACGGCTTCAAGATCAGGCCAAGGGCTGCGGTCGCGGCTGAGCAAGCGGCGTAACTGGCTGCTCAGGCTGTCGCCTTCATCCGGCCGGGACAGCAGGTCGGCGGGGGAATGCTCAAGAAAGTGCTTGAGGGTCCGCTCGTCCTGCAGCAGCGGCAGGCTCAGGTAGCGACTGGGAAATACCAGGCTGCTGTGCGGCGCACCGAACACCTGAGGGCAGGGGAAGAGCAGGTCATATTCGCCGGCATGCGCCGGCATCGCGTAGCTGAATGTTGCCTGATGCAGCCGGATGCGCTGGCCGATCAACCAACTGCCCAAGCGATGCCAGATCACCAATAGGCATTCAGTGAGGAAGTGATCCGGGTCCCACAGCTGCGAATCGTCCAGGCTCAAGCGGGCCATGTCGCCTTCTTTTGTCAGCTGCCAGCGCGGACCCTGTGGGAATAGGCTATAAAATAATAAGCCGCGTTCCAGAGCCTTCTCCAGGGTGCGGCAATGAATCAGCGCGTGGCACATCATGGCGAAGGTGCCGCGCTTACTCGGGCCTTCGGCAAACCCCAGGTATTCGTCATCCAGCGCCAGCCACAGCATTTGCAGCAGCCGGGTGAATTGTTCCGGGGCGATGCGGGCGCGGGGCTCGGTGAGCAACTCCGGGGTAATGCCTATCTGGAGCAACAAACCCGAATAGTCGTAACCCGCCCGGCGCGCACCACCGAGGGCGGCTCGGGCGTAGTGGCTGGCGATGGTACGTTCACGCATGTGAGGGCCTCGTCCATGGAGTGACGGATGTTAGTCATCACCAAGACGGGCGACAAGGCGGATATCCGCCAAATTGTAGGACGGGATGGGGTGAGTGGGCGGATTTCCGCCATGTTGCCCGTGGCCCCTGTGGGCCCACATAAACCCCCGGCCCTGATGTCTAAAGGCCTTCAGGAATTTTGAGCAAAGTGGCACGGCGTTTGCGATAAAGATTACAGCGCAGGCTTGTTCCTACAGACCAGACCTCGCAAACAACAAATCCCTCCAGTGCAGGAGGGTTCGCAATTCAAGTGTCGTGGGCATGGCGGATATTTGCCACACGGTGCGATTGAGGAACTTTGCAATGACGACTCGTCAGCCACTGTACAAATCCCTGTATTTCCAGGTGATCGTTGCAATCGTTATCGGTATTTTGCTCGGTCACTTCTACCCGCAGACCGGTGTGGCCCTCAAGCCACTGGGTGACGGCTTCATCAAGCTGATCAAAATGGTCATCGCCCCTATCATCTTCTGCACCGTTGTCAGCGGCATCGCTGGCATGCAAAGCATGAAATCGGTCGGCAAAACCGGCGGCTACGCGCTGCTCTACTTCGAAGTTGTTTCCACCATCGCGCTGCTGATCGGCCTGGTCGTGGTCAACGTTGTGCAGCCGGGCGCCGGCATGCACATCGACGTCGCTACCCTGGACGCGTCCAAAGTCGCTGCCTACGTGACTGCCGGTGCAGACCAGAGCGTGGTTGGCTTCATCCTCAATGTGATCCCGAACACCATCGTCGGCGCCTTCGCCAACGGCGACATCCTGCAAGTGCTGATGTTCTCGGTCATCTTCGGTTTTGCCCTGCATCGCCTGGGTGCGTACGGCAAGCCGGTGCTGGATTTCATTGATCGCTTCGCCCACGTGATGTTCAACATCATCAACATGATCATGAAGCTCGCGCCACTCGGTGCCCTGGGCGCCATGGCGTTCACCATCGGCGCCTACGGTGTAGGTTCCCTGGTGCAACTGGGCCAGTTGATGATCTGCTTCTACATCACCTGCATTCTGTTCGTGGTCGTGGTGCTGGGCGCCATCTGCCGCGCGCACGGTTTCAGCGTGTTGAAGCTGGTTCGCTACATCCGTGAAGAACTGTTGATCGTACTGGGCACTTCCTCCTCCGAATCCGCACTGCCACGCATGCTGATCAAGATGGAGCGTCTGGGCGCGAAGAAATCCGTAGTAGGCCTGGTGATTCCGACTGGCTACTCCTTCAACCTCGACGGTACTTCGATCTACCTGACCATGGCTGCCGTGTTCATCGCCCAGGCGACCGACACCCACATGGACATCACCCACCAGATCACCCTGCTGCTGGTGCTGCTGCTGTCCTCCAAAGGCGCTGCAGGCGTGACCGGTAGCGGCTTCATCGTGCTGGCTGCGACCCTGTCGGCCGTTGGTCACCTGCCGGTTGCCGGCCTGGCGCTGATCCTGGGTATCGACCGCTTCATGTCTGAAGCCCGCGCACTGACCAACCTGGTGGGTAACGCCGTTGCCACCCTCGTTGTGGCCAAGTGGGTCAAGGAACTGGACACCGACAAGCTGCACAGCGAGTTGGCGTCCGGCGGTACCGGCATCTCCGACACCCGTCCGGAAGATGACCTGGGTGTGGCCGAAGGTCCTGCCCCTGCTGCTGTAAAGTAACAGGCTGATGGCGTGAACTGACGCCGAAGCCACTCGCAAACGCCCCGACTTGTTCGGGGCGTTTGCGTTTGTGCCCGGCCACTTTTGGAATCTTTTGCTTTACAGTCAATCAATACGTCATCAATAACGCGGCGGAGGTTGGATGGATAGCGTGGATCTGAATGTCCTGCGCAGCGTGCTCCAATGGCGCCGCGCCGGGCAGCGAGTAGTGTTGTACAGCGTGGTCCAGACCTGGGGCAGTGCGCCGCGCCCACCGGGGGCGATGTTGGCCTTGCGCGGCGATGGTGTGGTAATCGGGTCGGTGTCCGGCGGCTGCATCGAGGATGACTTGATCGCGCGGTTGCAGGATGGCCGATTGGTGGATGACGGCCCGCCGGTACAGTTGGTGACCTACGGCGTTACCCGCGATGAGGCGGCGCGTTTTGGCCTGCCTTGTGGCGGTACGTTGCGCCTGACGGAAGAGCGCGTGGACGACTGGCGTTGGGTCGCTGAGCTGCTGGAGCGTTGCGAGGCGCATGAAGTCGTCGCCCGAGAGCTGGACCTGGTCACCGGCATGGTGAGCTTGAGTGCTGCGAGCAAGACAGATGCGGTGACCTTCGATGGCGAACGCTTACGCGCCATTTACGGCCCACGCTGGCGCTTGTTGTTGATCGGTGCGGGGCAGCTGTCGCGTTATGTGGCGGAAATGGCGCGGTTGCTGGATTTCGAAGTGTTGATCTGCGACCCGCGCGAAGAGTTCGTCCACGGGTGGGAAGAGCAACATGGCCGTTTTGTGCCAGGCATGCCCGATGAGGCGGTGCTGAATATCCAGACCGACGAGCGCACGGCCATCGTCTGCCTGACCCACGATCCGCGGTTGGACGACATGGCGTTGCTGACGGCGTTGAATTCCAGTGCGTTCTATATCGGCGCGCTCGGTTCGCGGCTTAATAGCCAAAAGCGCCGCGAGTACCTGGCTGCGCTGGGCTTGTCGCCGGAGGCGATCGCACGATTGCATGGGCCGATCGGTTTGCATATCGGCAGCCACACGCCGTCGGAGATTGCGTTGTCGTTGATGGCGGAAATTGTCGCGATCAAGAATGGCGTGGCGCCAGTGCAAAAAAAGCCACTGCCAATGGCGGTTGAATGACGGTCACAGCGATTGTGCTGGCGGCCGGGCAGGGGAGTCGTTTTCGGGCTGAGGCGGGCGCGGATCAGGATAAATTGCTGGCTGATTGCTTGGGGCGCGATGGCGTGACACGGCCGGTGATCGAACAGGTGCTGGTGAATTTGCCTGAGCGCGTGGTAAAGCGCTGGGTCGTGACCTCGCCGGATCGCCTGGAAGTGATTCGCCTAGCGCGGGCCCATGGCTGCGACGTGTTGCTGCTGCACTCGGCCGGCATGGGTGACAGTCTCGCGGCAGCCGTTACGGCCAGCGGTTCAGCGGAGGGTTGGCTCGTGGTGCTGGGGGATATGCCATTTATTCAATCCTCGAGTATTGAGCGGGTGATTGACGCGCTGGAGGAGGGTGGTATCAGCGTGCTCGTACATGCGGGTGAATATGGGCATCCGGTGGCGTTTGATCGTGCGTTTGGGCCGGGCTTGATGGCACTGGTCGGTGACCGTGGCGCCAAGCCGTTATTGGCCGGCGCGAAGGTTGTGGAGGTTCAGGTGCATGACCGTGGCGTGCTTTGGGATGTGGATCTGCCGCACAGGTTGAGTTTCAGCGCGGACTAAACGCGGGGGCGGGCTGCTCGCGAATGCGCAGTGCCAGTCAATGAGTCTGGTGACTGATCCAGCGCTTTCGCGAGCAAGCCCGCTCCCACAGGGGGATCTCCACAAGACTCACGTTAATCGCCCATAAAAAAGCCCCGCCTGATCACTCAGGCGGGGCTTTTTAGTGGCGGATGGAATCAGACGAAGGGTTTAGGTTCGTGCTCTTCTTCCAAGGCCTTGTGCTCAACCACAGCTTCAACGACCGGGGCTGGCGCCTCGACCACTTCGGCAGCAGCCGGTGCGGCAGCGGCTGCAGCAGCGGCTGCTTCAGCTTCCTTGCGACGACGACGCACTTCACGTGGGTCGTTCGGCGCGCGGCCGTTATCGGTCAGGGCGCTGGCAGGAGCGGCTTCAACCACCGGAGCGGCGACCTCGGCAACCACTGGTTCAACCACTGGCGCTTCAACCACTGGCGCAGGCACCACGACCGGGGCAGCTTCAACCACGTCGGCAACCGGGGCCGGTGCCTCTTCTGCCACTGGGGCAGGGGTTGGCGCTTCAACCGGTGCGGCTGGCTCGGCAGTCCACTGGAACGCGGTCTGTTCTTCGCGAACTTCACGCACTGCCGGGGCTGCTTCTTCGACAACCGGTGCTTCAACGGCGGCTTCAACCACTGGCTGAGCTTCAACCACCGGTGCAGGCTCAACAGCAGCCACTTCCACTTCTGGTTGGGCTTCGCGAACCGGCGCAACTTCCACTTCCGGAACCGCTGGGGCTTCGATCGGGGTGATTGCTTCGACGACAGGGGTTTCAACTGCCGGGGCTTCAGCGACTGGCGCTTCTACAGCTGCTGTCTCTTCGACGGCAGCAGTAGCGCGTTCAGCTTGCTCGTAGGCCTGGGCTTCAGCCGGTGCGCTGATGACGGTGCTGGCAACGGCAGCCGTCACAGCCAGGCCGGCAGCCAGTTCGGCGCCGGTCGGTTCTGCGGTTGCGGCTTCAGTGTGCTCGCCGGTCTCTTCCGAGCCTTCGATCACATTGCCATTGGCATCACGCTGACGCTCACGACGGTTGCTGCGACGACGCTGGCCACGGGAGCGGCGGCGTGGACGATCGCCTTCGGCGTTGTCCTGGCCATCTTCCTGCAACTGCTCTTCGCCGGTCAGCACTTCTTCATCTTCTTCGCTGGCGGCAGCGGCTTGCTCGGCGCGTGGTTGACGCTCTTCACGCGGTGGGCGCGGCTGGCGCTCTTCACGTGGGGCGCGTTCTTCACGCGGCTGGCGAGCCGGACGTTCTTCGCTGGCAGCTTCGGCAGCAACGGCCGGAGCGGCGTCCAGCGGCTCGCGCAGTTCACGCACACGTTCTTCGCGCTCGCCACGTGGCTTGCGATCTTCACGCGGTGCGCGCGGAGTACGTGGTGCGCGCTCTTCACGCGGTGCACGTTCTTCACGGGCTACGGTTGGGGTTTCTTCACGGGCTTCGCGAGGTGCACGCTCTTCACGTGGCGCGCGTTCTTCACGCGGTGCACGTTCTTCGCGAGGCTTGCGCTCTTCGTCACGGCGACCGTTGCGGTTACGGCTTTGCTGGCGACCGTTGCGACGTTCTTCGTTACGGGCCGGACGCTCGGCGGCTGGTTTTTCAACCACAACCGGAGCCACAGGCTCTTCTTTGGTGGCGAACAGGCTCACCAGCGACTTCACCAGGCCTTTGAACAGGCTTGGCTCAGGCATGGCGGCAGGGGCGGCAACCGGTGCAGCCACTTCGGTCGGAACCGGTGCATTGGCGCGCGCTGGTGCAGTCTTCACGGCAGCTTCCTGGCGAACCAGTGTGCGGGTTGCGGCGGCCGGCTGGACTTCTTCAACTTCCGCAGCGGCAGCAGCGATTTCGTAGCTGGACTGGCCGCTGTGAGCTTCCGGGCTGTCATCGCGCAGGCGCTGCACTTCGAAGTGCGGCGTTTCGAGGTGATCGTTCGGCAGGATGACGATACGGGCACGGGTGCGCAGTTCAATCTTGGTGATCGAGTTGCGTTTTTCGTTGAGCAGGAAGGCTGCAACCGGGATCGGCACTTGTGCGCGGACTTCGGCGGTGCGGTCTTTCAGGGCTTCTTCTTCGATCAGGCGCAGGATCGCCAGGGACAGCGATTCAACGTCACGGATGATGCCGGTGCCGTTGCAACGCGGGCAGACGATGCCGCTGCTTTCACCCAGGGATGGGCGCAGGCGCTGACGGGACATTTCCAGCAGGCCGAAGCGCGAGATACGGCCAACTTGTACGCGGGCGCGGTCAGCTTCCAGGCATTCGCGGACTTTCTCTTCCACGGCGCGCTGGTTCTTGGCCGGGGTCATGTCGATGAAGTCGATCACGATCAGGCCGCCGATATCACGCAGGCGCAGCTGGCGGGCGATTTCTTCAGCCGCTTCCAGGTTGGTCTGCAGGGCGGTTTCTTCGATGTCGCTACCTTTGGTAGCGCGCGCCGAGTTGATGTCGATGGACACCAGGGCTTCGGTCGGGTCGATAACAATGGAGCCGCCGGAAGGCAGTTCGACGACGCGCTGGAAGGCGGTCTCGATCTGGCTTTCGATCTGAAAACGGTTGAACAGCGGAACGCTGTCTTCGTACAGCTTGATCTTGCTGGCGTACTGCGGCATCACCTGGCGGATAAAGGTCAGGGCTTCGTCCTGGGCTTCAACGCTGTCGATCAGCACTTCGCCGATGTCCTGGCGCAGGTAATCGCGGATGGCGCGGATGATCACGTTGCTTTCCTGATAGATCAGGAATGGCGCGGAACGATCCAGGGACGCTTCTTTGATAGCGGTCCACAGTTGCAGCAGGTAGTCGAGGTCCCACTGCATTTCTTCGCTGCTGCGGCCAAGGCCGGCAGTGCGAACGATCAAGCCCATGTCGGCCGGTGCAACCAGGCCGTTCAGCGCTTCACGCAACTCGTTGCGCTCTTCGCCTTCGATGCGACGGGAAATGCCGCCGGCACGTGGGTTGTTCGGCATCAGGACCAGGTAACGGCCAGCCAGGCTGATGAACGTGGTCAGGGCTGCGCCCTTGTTGCCACGTTCTTCTTTTTCGACCTGAACGATGACTTCCTGGCCTTCGCTCAGGACGTCCTTGATGTTCACGCGGCCTTCAGGGGCTTTCTTGAAGTATTCGCGGGAGATTTCTTTGAGGGGCAGGAAGCCGTGGCGCTCGGAGCCGAAATCGACAAAGGCAGCCTCAAGGCTTGGTTCGATGCGAGTAATACGGCCTTTATAGATGTTGGCCTTCTTTTGCTCGCGTGCACCGGATTCGATGTCCAGGTCGTAGAGGCGTTGGCCATCTACCAGTGCAACACGCAACTCTTCGGGTTGAGTTGCGTTAATCAGCATTCTTTTCATGTTGTACCGTCGGTTTCCGGGCTGCCGGAAACGGCGTTCGGCACACACGACTTCTCACGGTCGGTGTCAGGTGCGTCAAGAGTGGTTGGCCACTCCAGTGTCCAGCAATACCCGCCAATGTGGGCCGGTATCGCGACGGACGCGTCCTGCTTGTTAGCGGTGGTGACAAAGGCACCACTTCAACAAAAGCTAAGGTCAGGAGGAGGAATCAACCGGCGACTGTGGACGAGATGAAGCGTCTAAATATAAGCCTAGTGCTACACGGTCCGACGGTTGTGCATCTCCACCCTACACGTATCCCTGATAATTCGGGTGCTGCCGCGCGCAGAATCCGCAGCGGGTTGGCATTTACCGTGTTCTCCAATGGGGAGTCCACGCTCATGGCTAAACAAGACTAGGTGTGGGCGATTGCGCTCTCACTCAGCTCTTAACAGGCGTTGTTTCCGAAGTATTCGCCATGGTCTGGCTCAAGACTGACTGCACTTTGTGAACTGGCCGTAAATATCGGCGCAGAACGCGAGTATTCACTCTGCTTTCTGCACTCGCTTCAGGCCTCATGTCACCTGCGCTTGTTACAATCTTGAGCCTTCCAAGGTGGCGAAAGCCCCGTAGGACGGCCTCGCGTCCTGATGAATTGCGATGGTCAGGGCCGGCAATTTGCCGCAAGTCCTCTGTCCAGGCCGCTTTTGGCGGCGTTCGCGACTATAGCAGCAATGATTAAGTGCTTCAATTCCATAAAAAATTGTTATCATCGCCGCCATGACGACTACCGCCCCCCAGACCCCCAGCGTCCAGCTGCTTGAGGTCTCGCCGGAATATGCCGGCCAACGCATTGACAACTTTCTCCTGGCCAGGCTCAAAGGCGTGCCCAAGACCTTGATCTACCGCATCTTGCGTAAAGGCGAAGTGCGCGTGAACAAGGGTCGGATCAAGCCCGAGTACAAGCTGCAGGCGGGCGATATCGTCCGTGTGCCGCCCGTGCGCGTGCCTGAGCGCGACGAGCCGGTGCCACTGGCCCAAGGCCTGTTGCAGCGCCTTGAAGCCTCGATTGTCTTCGAAGACAACAAACTGATCGTGATCAACAAGCCCTGCGGCATTGCGGTTCACGGTGGCAGCGGCCTGACGTTCGGCGTGATCGAGGCCTTTCGTCAGTTGCGTCCGGATGCCAAGGAGCTGGAACTGGTTCATCGCCTTGACCGTGACACGTCGGGCCTGTTGATGATCGCCAAAAAACGCAGCATGTTGCGCCATCTGCACACCGCCCTGCGTGGCGATGGTGTGGACAAACGCTACATGGCGTTGGTACGGGGCAATTGGGCCAGTTCCATCAAGAGCGTCCGCGCGCCGTTGCAGAAGAGCAACCTGCGCTCCGGCGAGCGTATGGTCGAAGTGGACGAGGAGGGCAAAGAAGCCCTGACCCTGTTCAAGGTGCTGCGCCGCTTCGGCGACTTCGCCACCTTGGTCGAGGCCAAGCCGGTGACCGGTCGTACCCACCAGATTCGCGTGCATACGCTGCACGCAGGTCACTGCATTGCGGGCGACACCAAGTACGGCGACGAGGATTTCTCCAAGGAAATTCGCGACCTGGGCGGCAAGCGCCTGTTCCTGCACGCCTACATGCTGACGGTGCCGTTGCCCGATGGCGGTGAGCTGAAGCTGCAGGCACCGGTCGATGAGATGTGGGCCAAGACCGTGGAGCGTTTGAGTGTCGCACCTTGATTACAAGCTGCTGATCTTCGATTGGGACGGCACCCTGTGTAACTCCATTGGTCGGATTGTTGAAGCGATGCACATGGCCTCGACCCGTTCAGGCTTCGAGTTGTGCAGCGATCTGGCCGTCAAGGGCATTATCGGCCTGGGGTTACCTGAGGCGATCCGCACGTTGTACCCGCAAATCGGCGACGAAGAGCTGGTAGCGTTTCGCCAGCACTACGCTGATCACTACATCGCGCTGGAAGCTGAGCCTTCGCCGTTGTTTGAAGGCGTGCGGCAATCCCTGGAGGCGTTCCGCGCCGAGGGGTATCACCTCGCAGTCGCCACCGGCAAGGCCCGTCGCGGTCTGGACCGGGTGCTGCAGGCCCATGGCTTTGAAGATTATTTCGACATCACCCGTGCGGCGGATGAAACCGCCAGCAAACCCCATCCTCTGATGCTGGAGCAGATCCTGGCTCATTGCGGCGTCGCGCCGCGCCAGGCATTGATGGTGGGCGATGCTTCCTTCGACCTGATGATGGCTCGCAATGCCGGCATGGACAGCGTGGCGGTCAGCTATGGTGCCCAGGCGGCCGATGCCTTGCAGCAATATGAGCCCAGGCTGACGATTGATCATTTTTCTGAACTGCAGGCCTGGCTCAGCCGGGCCCAATAAGTCTTTGCTGGGGTTAATGGCATGAGTGACGAGTGGAAAGCGCCCGAAAAGGCCGAGAGCGGTGATGACAAAAGCTGGAAGCTGCTGGAGAAGACGCTTCTGGCCAGCGTCCAGGAGCAGCGCCGTTCCAGGCGTTGGGGGATTTTCTTCAAGCTGCTGACCTTTGTTTACCTGCTTGCCATGCTGGCGCTGTTCAGTCCGCTGATGGACATCGAGAAAGGCGCCACCCGTGGCAGCAACTACACCGCTTTGATCGAAGTTCGCGGGGTGATTGCCGACAAGGAGTCCGCCAGCGCCGACAATATCGTCAGCAGCCTGCGTGCTGCGTTTGAAGACCCCAAGGTCAAAGGCGTGATCCTGCGCATCAACAGTCCGGGCGGCAGCCCTGTGCAGTCGGGTTATGTGTATGACGAGATTCGGCGTCTGCGCGCATTGCATCCGGACATCAAGCTGTACGCAGTGATTTCCGACCTGGGCGCCTCGGGCGCCTATTACATCGCCAGCGCCGCTGACCAGATCTATGCCGACAAGGCCAGTTTGGTCGGCTCTATCGGTGTAACGGCGGCCGGTTACGGGTTTGTCGGCACCATGGAGAAGTTGGGTGTGGAGCGTCGCACCTACACCTCGGGTGAGCACAAGTCATTCCTGGACCCGTTCCAGCCGCAAAAAGCCGACGAGACCCAGTTCTGGCAGGGCGTGCTCGACACGACCCACCGTCAGTTCATTGCGAGCGTGAAGCAAGGGCGTGGGGATCGTCTGAAAGATAAAGACCATCCGGAGCTGTTCTCCGGGTTGGTGTGGTCGGGCGAGCAGGCGTTGCCGCTGGGTTTGATCGATGGCCTGGGCAGTGCCAGTTCGGTGGCGCGGGATGTAATTGGCGAGAAAGAGCTGGTGGATTTCACTGTTCAGGAGTCGCCGTTTGACCGCTTCTCCAAGAAGCTCGGCGCCAGCGTGGCAGAGAAACTGGCTTTGTACATGGGCTTTCAAGGCCCGACGCTGCGCTGAGATCTCAAGGTCTGTGTCGATAAATGTGGGAGGGGGCTTGCTCCCGATAGCAGTGGATCAGCCAGCTTATCTGTAACTGACCCGCCGCAATCGGGAGCAAGCCCCCTCCCACATTTGGTTTTGCGCTGGTTTTAAGGGATTTGCACGCCTTCAGCCAGCAGCATGTCCACCAGTCGAATCAGTGGCAGGCCGACGAGGCTGGTGGCATCCGCCCCTTCGGTGCTTTGAAACAGGCTCACACCCAGTCCTTCAGCCTTGAAGCTACCGGCGCAGTCGTAGGGCTGCTCAATGCGCAAGTAGCGCTCGATGCGCTGGGCGTCCAGTACACGCATGTGCACGGTAAATGCCACGCAGTCCACCTGGCAGTGCCCGGTCTCGCTGTTAAGCAGTGCAAGGCCCGTCAGGAAGCTCACACGCTTGCCGCTGGCGGCAAGCAGTTGCTCACGGGCGTTCTCGAAAGTATGCGGCTTGCCGATGATCCTGCCTTCCAGTGCGGCGACCTGATCGGAGCCAATAATCAAATGTCCGGGATGGCGGTCGGCGAGGGCGCGGGCTTTCTCTTCGGCCAGGCGCTTGACCAGCTCAATCGCGGACTCATTTGCACGATGGCTTTCGTCGATATCCGGCGAGCTGCAAATGAACGGCAGGTGCAGGCGGCTCAGCAATTCCCGGCGATAAACCGAGCTGGATGCGAGTAATAAAGGCAGCATTAGCGTCTCCTCAAGGCAGTCAGGGATTCTAGCGGGGCGACCAGCTGACGCACAGGGCTGAATTTCCTTTGACATGGCTGGGTGCATCCCTATAATGCTGCGCCTATGTTGAATGACCCGATTCCACCTCACGTTGACCCGCGCAAATTGGCAGATCGTGGCACTTCCCTTCAAGGTGAATTGCTGCTGGCCGATTTGGAGAGACTCTGCGACCCGCTTTCCGACACTGTCGGTACGGTGCAGGCCAAATTTGTTTTTGAACGAGATGAACGTAAATCTGTGGTAATCCACAGCTTTATCGACACCGAAGTCAAAATGGTTTGCCAGCGTTGTCTTGAGCTGGTCACCCTGCCGATCCACAGCGAATGCAGTTATGCCGTGGTGAAGGAGGGTGCGAATACCCAGTCGTTGCCGAAAGGTTATGACGTGCTGGAACTGGGCGAAGATCCTTTGGATCTGCATGCACTGATCGAGGAGGAGCTTTTGCTCGCCTTGCCCATTGTGCCTGCTCATCATCCGGAAGAATGCCAGCAGCCGGAGGGTCTCGATGACGAGGCCGAACCGAGCGAGGACGAGGTAACGCGGTCCAACCCGTTCAGTGTATTGGCGCAGTTAAAGCGTGACCCAAACGTTTAGGAGTTAATCAATTATGGCTGTTCAGCAGAACAAAAAATCCCGTTCCGCCCGTGACATGCGTCGTTCGCACGATGCCCTGACGGCGAGCACTCTGTCTGTAGAAAAAACCACCGGTGAAATTCACCTGCGTCACCACGTATCGCCAGAAGGCGTATACCGTGGTCGTAAAGTGATCGACAAGGGCGCTGACGAGTAATCACTTGTCTGCTCAAGTCATCGCGATTGACGCAATGGGCGGGGACTTCGGTCCCCGCAGCATTGTTCAGGCTTGCATCGCCAGCCTGTCTGCAACGCCCTCGCTGCACCTGACCCTCGTCGGTCAACCCTCCCTCCTTGAAGAATTGATTGCCAGCCATCCGGCGGTGGATCGCGCGCGCCTGACTGTTACAGCGGCCAGCGAAACCATCAGCATGGATGAAAAGCCGGCGGTCGCCCTTCGCGGCAAGCCTGATTCTTCAATGCGGGTGGCGCTTGAGTTGTTGCGTGATGGCAAGGTGCAAGCCTGTGTCAGTGCCGGCAACACCGGAGCGTTGATGGCATTGTCGCGGCATGTGCTCAAGACGCTGCCCGGTATCGATCGGCCAGCGATGGTCGCGGCGATTCCCACGCAGAAAGGCTATTGCCAGTTGCTCGACCTGGGTGCAAACGTCGATTGCAGCGCCGAGCACCTGTTCCAGTTCGCTGTGATGGGCTCGGTGGCCGCAGAGGCGCTGGGTGTGGCTCGTCCGCGTGTGGCCCTGCTGAATATCGGCACCGAAGACATCAAGGGCAACCAACAGGTCAAGCTCGCTGCCAGCCTGTTACAAGGGGCTCGGGGCTTGAATTACATCGGTTTCGTCGAAGGTGACGGTTTGTACCGGGGCGAGGCGGATGTGGTGGTGTGTGACGGGTTTGTCGGCAATATCCTGCTCAAGTCCAGCGAGGGCCTGGCGACAATGATCGCCACGCGTATCGAGGCCTTGTTCAAGCAGAGCCTGGCGTCACGTTTGGTAGGCGCCCTGGCGCTGCCGTTGATGCGCCGCTTGCAGGCTGATCTCGCGCCGGCGCGGCACAACGGTGCAAGCTTTCTCGGGCTGCAGGGCATTGTGGTGAAAAGCCACGGCTCGGCCGGTGTGCAGGGCTTTCAGAGTGCGATTGCGCGAGCGCTGATCGAGATTCAGGAAAACCTGCCGCAACGCTTGCGCGGCCGTCTTGAGGATCTGTTGCCTTAGGCGAATTGGCCTGGGAGTGCTTAAATGTGACCGGCCAGTTCAATAGACCATCCAACTTGTCAGTTTCGTGCGCTCCGACCGAAGGGGCGCGCATTTTTGACGACCAGATCATTAGGGGCTTGTTACATGTCTACATCCCTCGCATTCGTCTTTCCAGGGCAGGGTTCGCAGTCCCTCGGCATGTTGGCCGAGCTGGGCGCGCAACATCCGCTGATCCTGGAAACCTTCAAGGAAGCTTCCGATGCCCTGGGTTACGACCTGTGGGCACTGACCCAGCAGGGGCCGGAAGAGCAACTCAATCAAACCGATAAAACCCAGCCGGCCATCCTGACCGCTTCGATCGCCCTGTGGCGCTTGTGGCTGGCGGAAGGCGGCGCGCGCCCGGCTTACGTGGCCGGTCACAGCCTGGGCGAATACAGCGCTCTGGTGGCTGCGGGCAGCCTGACCCTCGCTGAAGCGGTCAAGCTGGTCGAGCGTCGTGGTCAGTTGATGCAAGAAGCCGTTCCGGCCGGGCAGGGCGGCATGGCCGCTATCCTGGGTCTGGACGATGCCGTTGTGATCGAGGCCTGCAGCGAGGCGGCCCAGGGCGAAGTAGTCAGCGCAGTGAACTTCAACTCCCCTGGCCAGGTGGTGATCGCTGGCGCCAAGGCGGCTGTTGAGCGTGCCATCGAAGGCTGCAAGGCCCGTGGCGCCAAGCGCGCCTTGCCATTGCCGGTGAGCGTGCCGTCCCACTGTGAGCTGATGCGCCCGGCCGCCGAGCGTTTTGCCGAGTCCATCGCCGCCATCAATTGGCAGGCGCCGCAGATCCCGCTGGTGCAGAACGTCAGCGCGGCCGTGGCCGTCGACCTCGACACCCTCAAGCGCGACCTGCTGGAGCAGCTCTACAAGCCAGTGCGTTGGGTCGAGTCGGTCCAGACCCTGGCTGCCAACGGCGCCACCGAGCTGGTTGAGTGTGGCCCGGGCAAGGTCCTGGCCGGCCTGAACAAGCGCTGCGCCGACGGCGTATCCACCGCCAACCTCAATACACCTGACGCCTTCGCTGCCGCTCGCGCGGCGCTGGCCTGAACCCTGAAATTAGGAGAAGCCTGCATGAGTCTGCAAGGTAAAGTTGCACTGGTTACCGGCGCCAGCCGTGGTATTGGCCAGGCGATTGCCCTCGAACTGGGCCGTCAGGGCGCTGTTGTGATCGGCACCGCTACTTCCGCTTCGGGTGCCGAGCGTATCGCCGCCACCTTGAAGGAAAACGGCGTGCAGGGCACCGGCCTGGAGCTGAACGTGACCAGTGATGAGTCGGTTGCTGCTGTATTGGCCCAGATCACTGCACAATTTGGCGCGCCGGCTATTCTGGTAAACAACGCTGGTATCACCCGCGACAACCTGATGATGCGTATGAAAGACGACGAGTGGTACGACGTGGTCGATACCAACTTGAACAGTCTGTTTCGCCTGTCCAAGGGGGTTTTGCGCGGCATGACCAAGGCGCGTTGGGGCCGAATTATCAATATTGGCTCTGTAGTGGGTGCCATGGGCAACGCAGGCCAAGTAAACTACGCAGCCGCCAAAGCCGGTCTGGAAGGTTTCAGTCGTGCATTGGCACGTGAAGTCGGTTCGCGGTCGATTACGGTCAACTCGGTAGCCCCAGGGTTCATCGACACCGATATGACCCGTGAACTGCCGGAAGCACAGCGTGAAGCTTTGCTGACACAGATTCCGCTGGGCCGTCTGGGCCAGGCTCAAGAGATCGCGAATGTGGTCACTTTCCTGGCATCCGACGGTGCGGCATACGTGACTGGGGCTACAATCCCGGTGAACGGCGGGATGTACATGAGTTAAATTGTGACGGATCGCTTCAAAAAAATGTCATACGAGCTGTCTAAAATCCGTTATAAAGCTGCAACTTAATTTATAGGCAGGTGGTCTGCCGGGTACAAGGGTGAAGCTTTCAGTTGAAAAGCTGAAAAGGCTTTCTATACACTTACCCACTGGCCAGCTGCCTGAATTTGTCCATTAGGAGTTAAACAAGGTATGAGCACCATCGAAGAGCGCGTCAAGAAAATCGTCGCCGAGCAACTGGGCGTTAAAGAAGAAGAAGTGACCAACACTGCTTCCTTCGTAGAAGACCTGGGTGCCGATTCCCTTGACACCGTTGAGCTGGTGATGGCTCTGGAAGAGGAATTCGAGACCGAAATCCCGGACGAAGAAGCTGAAAAAATCACTACCGTTCAAGCTGCTATCGACTACGTTACTGCCCACCAGGCGTAATAGTTTGTAGTCGTCGCTTGCTGTTAGGGAAAAACCGCACTGCTGTAACGGCGTGCGGTTTTTTCTTTAGCTCTGAAGCAAAGTGAGCTCTGAAGCAAAGTGTCGTCATCAAGAAAAAGGAGAGTGCTGTGTCGCGTAGACGCGTCGTAGTCACCGGTATGGGTATGTTGTCGCCACTGGGTACGGATGTGCCGAGCAGTTGGCAGGGCATTCTTGCTGGCCACAGTGGTATTGGTCTGATCGAACACACGGACCTTTCTGCCTATTCCACCCGTTTTGGCGGCTCGGTAAAGGGCTTCAATGTCGAGGAATATCTCTCGATCAAAGAATCCCGCAAACTCGACCTGTTCATTCAATACGGCCTGGCAGCCGGTTTTCAGGCGGTGCGTAATGCCGGCCTGGAAGTAACCGACGCCAACCGTGAGCGCATCGGCGTGGCCATGGGTTCGGGTATTGGTGGTTTGACCAATATCGAAGAAACCAGCCGCACCTTGCACGATTCCGGCCCCCGTCGAATTTCACCGTTCTTCGTGCCGGGCTCGATCATCAATATGATTTCCGGTTTCCTGTCGATCCACTTGGGCGCACAGGGACCTAACTACGCCATCGCCACGGCTTGCACCACAGGCACGCACTGCATCGGCATGGCCGCACGCAACATTGCCTATGACGAAGCCGACGTGATGATCGCCGGTGGCGCCGAAATGGCCGCCTGCGGGCTGGGCATGGGCGGCTTCGGCGCGTCCCGTGCGCTGTCGACTCGCAACGATGAGCCGACCCGGGCCAGCCGACCGTGGGACAAGGGCCGTGACGGCTTTGTACTGTCCGACGGTGCCGGTGCGCTGGTACTGGAAGAGCTGGAGCACGCCAAAGCGCGTGGTGCCACGATCTACGCCGAGCTGATTGGCTTTGGTATGAGCGGCGACGCCTACCACATGACCTCGCCGCCGGCCGACGGTGCCGGTGCTGCACGTTGCATCACCAACGCCTTGCGTGATGCGAAGGTCAACCCTGACCAGGTGCAGTACATCAACGCCCACGGCACCTCGACCCCGACCGGCGATTTGGCGGAAGCCGAAGCCATCAAGTCGGTGTTCGGCGAGCACGCGTACAAGCTGGCGGTCAGCTCCACCAAGTCCATGACCGGCCACCTGTTGGGTGCGGCGGGCGCGGTCGAGGCGATCTTCAGCGTGATGGCGATCAAGGATCAGGTCGCACCACCGACCATCAACCTTGATGAGCCGGACGAAGGCTGCGACCTGAACTTCGTGCCTCACGAAGCGCAGCCGATGCCGATCGACGTGGCGATTTCCAACTCGTTCGGTTTTGGTGGCACCAACGGTTCCCTGGTGTTCCGCCGGTTCGCTGAGTGATGCACAGCTGGGTCGACGGTCAGCCAGCGGACAGCGTGCCCCTGAAAGATCGCGGCCTGGCGTATGGCGACGGGCTGTTCGAGACCATTGCCGTCAAGGCCGGGCAGCCAGTGCTGCTCGACCGCCACCTGCAACGCCTCGCTGAGGGTTGCCGGCGCCTCGCCTTGGTTGCGGATCAAACGCTGATCCGCAGCGAAGTGTTGGCGTATGCCGCCGCCCTTGGCGACGGTGTACTCAAGTTGATCCTCACCCGTGGCGACAGCCTGCGCGGGTATGGCATCAATCCCGGCGCTCCGGTGCGCCGTATCTTGCAGGGCAGTCCGCCCGCTACCTATCCCCATGCTCACGGAACCGATGGCATCCGCCTGTTTCCGTGTGCTACTCGCTTGGCCGAGCAGCCGTTGCTGGCCGGTCTCAAGCACCTTAATCGTCTCGAACAAGTGATCGCCCGCGCTGAGTGGCAAGATGCCGAACATGCCGAAGGCTTGATGCTGGATATGTCCGGACGCGTCATTGAGGGCGTTTTCAGCAATCTGTTTCTAGTGCGCAACGGCTTGTTACTAACCGCTGATCTGAATCGTTGTGGCGTTGCCGGGGTGATGCGCGCGGAGGTTCTGGCACAGGCACAGGCGCTGGGCATCCCGTTGGCCGTGGCCGACATCAGCCTTGAGCAGTTGCGGCAGGCTGACGAAGTCTTCGTGTGCAACAGCGTTTATGGCATTTGGCCGGTGCGTGGTTGCGCTGCGATGAGCTGGTCGGTTGGGCCGCTCACCCGTAAACTGCAGGGCATTGTTCGCGCGCTATTGGATATTTGAGTTGATACGAAAACTGGTTTTACTGCTGCAGATCGGCCTGGTCTCGGCAGGCTTGCTGCTGGGCTTCTCGGCCTGGAAGCTCGACTCTGCCTTGAAGCAGCCCCTGAATCTGACCCAGGAACAATTGCTCGATGTGCCTGCCGGGTCGACCCCGACGGGTACCTTCAATCGCCTTGAAGCCGACGGTGTGCTTGATGGCGCTTTCTGGTTACGCCTTTACTGGCGCTTCAACCTCGATGGCCAGCCGCTGCACAGCGGCGAATACCGCATGACGCCTGGCCTGACCGCTGAAGGCCTGATCGGTTTGTGGCAGCGTGGCGAAGTGGTGCAATACAGCCTGACGCTGGTGGAAGGCTGGAACTTCCGTCAGGTACGGTCGGCCCTGGCCAAGCACGAAAAGATCGTGCAGACCTTGTCGGGCCTGAGCGACAGCCAAGTGATGGACAAGCTCGGCCACGCTGGCGTGTTCCCTGAAGGGCGATTCTTCCCTGATACCTATCGCTTCGTGCGCGGCATGACCGATGTCGAATTCCTGAAAAAGGCCTACAACCGCCTCGACGACGTCCTTGCCCAGGAGTGGAGCAAGCGCGCCGCCGATGCGCCGTACACCGACCCTTACCAAGCGCTGATCATGGCCTCCCTGGTAGAGAAAGAGACCGGCGTACCGGAAGAGCGCGGGCAGATCGCCGGCGTATTCGTGCGCCGCATGAAGATCGGCATGCTGTTGCAGACCGATCCGACGGTTATCTATGGCCTGGGCGAACGCTACACCGGCAAGCTGACCCGCGCTCATCTCAAGGAAGCCAACCCCTACAACACCTACATGATCGCCGGCCTGCCGCCGACGCCGATCGCGATGGTCGGCCGCGAGGCGATCCACGCAGCGCTGAACCCGGTGTCGGGCAGCAGCCTGTACTTCGTCGCCCGCGGTGATGGCAGCCATATTTTCTCCGATGACCTGGATGCGCATAATGCCGCCGTGCGTGAGTTTCAGCTCAAGCGCCGGGCCGACTATCGCTCCAGCCCGGCGCCGGTGGTAAAACCATTGGAAGACCCGGCGGCTCCGGCCGATGCGCCGACTCACGCGCCGGTGGTGAAACCATCGGAAGACCCGGCGCCACCTGCCGATGTGCCGACTCAAGCGCCGGTTGAAAAGCCGACCGAGCCTGCGCCGGCCACCGCCGCGCCGCAAAGCCCGCAATGACTCTGACTAAGGACTGCCTGTGACTGGCTTGTTTATTACCCTGGAAGGCCCGGAAGGCGCCGGCAAAAGCACCAACCGCGATTACCTGGCCGAGCGCTTGCGCGCCGAGGGTGTTGAAGTGGTGCTGACCCGTGAGCCTGGCGGCACGCCGTTGGCCGAACGCATTCGTGAAGTGCTGTTGGCTCCAGGTGAAGAACAGATGAACCCGGACACCGAGCTGCTGCTGGTGTTTGCTGCCCGTGCCCAGCACCTGGCTGAAGTGATCCGCCCGGCACTCGCGCGCGGCGCCGTGGTGATTTGCGATCGTTTTACCGATTCCACCTATGCCTACCAGGGCGGTGGCCGTGGCTTGTCCCTGGAGCGCATCGCTGCACTGGAAACCTTCGTCCAGGGCGATTTGCGCCCCGACCTGACCCTGCTGTTCGATCTGCCGGTGGAAGTCGGTATGGCGCGTGCCAGTGCCCGCGGTCGCCTGGACCGCTTCGAGCTGGAAGGGCATGCGTTCTTCGAAGCCGTGCGCTCTGCATTCCTCACGCTCGCCAAGGCTGAGCCGGCGCGTTACTCCCTGCTGGACGCGGCCCAGCCGCTGGCTCAGGTACAACACGCCATTGACGCTCTGCTACCCAAACTCCTGGAGCGCGCCCGTGGCTGAAGCCTATCCGTGGCAGGACAGTCTCTGGCAACAATTGGCCGGCCGCGCCCAGCATGCCCACGCCTATTTGCTGCACGGGCCGATCGGTATCGGCAAGCGCGCATTGGCCGAGCGGCTCATGGCCAGCCTGCTGTGCCAGCGCCCGGTCAATCTGGAAGCCTGCGGCGAGTGCAAATCCTGCCTGTTGCTCAAGGCCGGAAGCCACCCCGATAACTATTTGCTGGAACCCGAGGAAGCCGACAAGGCGATCAAGGTCGACCAGGTGCGTGACCTGGTCAGCTTTGTGGTGCAGACCGCGCAGATGGGCGGGCGCAAGGTGGTCCTGATCGAGCCGGTGGAAGCGATGAACATCAACGCCGCCAACGCCTTGCTCAAGAGCCTGGAAGAACCCTCGGGTGATACGGTGCTGTTGCTGGTGAGCCATCAGTCCAGCCGCTTGTTGCCGACCATTCGCAGCCGCTGTGTTCAACAGGCCTGCCCTTTGCCAAGCGAAGCCCTGAGCTTGCAGTGGCTGGCCCAGGCGCTGCCTGAGTGTTCGCAGGAAGAACGGGTCGAGCTGCTGACCCTGGCCGCCGGTTCACCGCTGGCTGCCGTGAAGCTGCAAGCCCAAGGCGTGCGCGAGCAGCGCGCGCTGGTGGTGGAGGGCGTCAAAAAGCTGCTCAAGCAAGAGCAGTCCGCGACGCAACTGGCCGAAGGCGCCTGGAAAGACATTCCCTTGTTGTTGCTGTTCGACTGGTTCTGCGACTGGTCGAGCCTGATCCTGCGCTACCAGTTGACCCAGGATGAAAGCGGCTTGGGCCTGCCGGATATGCGCAAGGTGGTGCAGTACCTCGCGCAGAAAAGCGCGCAAGACAAGGTGCTGAATATTCAGGACTGGATTCTGGCCCAGCGCCAGAAGGTTCTCGGCAAAGCCAACCTCAACCGCGTGCTGTTGCTTGAAGCGCTGCTGGTGCAGTGGGTCGGCCTGCTCGGCCGCCGTTAATTTCAGTGGCCGACGGGTGTATCGTTGGCCGCATACTTTCCGTGACTCAACTTTCCGGACTCAAGTCGTAACTTCCTATGCTCGTAGATTCCCATTGCCACCTTGATCGCCTCGACCTTGCCCAGCACGGCGGCTCCCTCGATGCCGCCCTTGAGGCAGCGCGCCAGCGCGGAGTAGGGCACTTCTTGTGCATCGGCGTGAGCGCCGAAAACGCTGCCGACGTCAAAGCACTGGCCGATCGGTATGCCGATGTCGATTGCTCGGTAGGCATCCACCCGCTGGACCTCAAGCCCGGTGAAGCACCGGCCCTCGATTGGCTATTGGGCGAACTCAACCACCCCCGTGTGGTGGCCATTGGCGAAACCGGCCTGGACTATCACTACGAGCCGGAGGCCGCCGAGTTGCAGCAGGCCTCGTTTCGCCTGCACCTGCACGCCGCGCAGCAAACCGGCAAACCGGTGATCGTCCACACCCGCGGCGCCCGCGCCGACACGCTGACCCTGCTGCGCGAAGCGGCGTTGCCCCAGGCCGGCGTGCTGCACTGTTTCACCGAAGACTGGGACATGGCCAAGGCCGCCCTGGACCTGGGCTTCTACATTTCCCTGTCCGGTATCGTCACCTTCCGCAATGCCGACGCCTTGCGCGACGTTGCGCGCCAGGTGCCTGCCGACCGCCTGCTGGTGGAAACCGACTCGCCGTACCTGGCGCCGATCCCCCATCGCGGCAAGCCGAACCTGCCGGAATATGTGCGCGACGTGGCGGATTACCTGGCAATGCTGCGGGGTGAGTCGTACGAGCGCTTTGCCGAGCAGACCACCGAGAACTTCAAGCGGTTGTTCCCGCTGGCCCACGTCGCCAGGTAAAGCAGGCAAATCGCAGGCAAAAAAAACCCGGGTTCTGGGGGGTGAATCCGGGCTAAGACCATTAGGAGTAAAACAAGGGCACGCAGTCCGTCGGTACCCAGGTCGACGCGTCACTTGGGGGAGATGCCACGTCGACAGTTGAAGTATTGATCAGTATCGGATTCAGTCCAGTCACATCTGATCGTTTTTTAAACAGATTTGGAATACGCGCGCTTCGCTTGAGTTCTCATTGCGCAGGTGCACAGGGGTAGTTGTTGCGTATTATTTCTGACTGATATCACGCAAATCGTTGGCATGCTGAAAGTAAAGTGCGTCGCGGGTTCACATAGACGTTGCCCAACGACCGTTCAGTCGGGATAATCCCTCGCACCGGGTAAATCGTATCGCCACGTATCCATGGCCCTGCGCAACCCTCCCTATTTCGACCTTTGCAGACCTCTTCCTCATGCACAAAGAACCCCGTAAGGTCCGTGAGTTTCGCCGCCGTGAGCAGGAAATTCTCGACACCGCACTCAAGTTATTCCTTGAACAAGGTGAAGACAGTGTCACCGTCGAGATGATTGCGGATGCCGTGGGTATCGGCAAAGGCACGATCTACAAGCACTTCAAATCCAAGGCCGAGATTTACCTGCGCCTGATGCTCGACTATGAGCGCGACTTGAACGAACTGCTGCATTCGGCTGACGTGGACAAGGACAAGGAAGCCCTGTCCCGTGCCTACTTCGAGTTCCGCATGCGTGATCCGCAGCGCTACCGCCTGTTCGACCGGCTGGAAGAGAAGGTGGTCAAAGGCCATCAGGTGCCGGAAATGGTCGAGGAGCTGCACAAGATCCGCGCCTCGAACTTCGAACGCCTGACCTTGCTGATCAAGGGCCGCATCAGTGAAGGCAAGCTTGAAGATGTGCCGCCTTATTTCCACTACTGCGCTGCCTGGGCGTTGGTGCACGGCGCGGTTGCGCTGTACCACTCGCCGTTCTGGAGCAATGTGCTGGAGGATCAGGAAGGTTTCTTCCAGTTCCTGATGGATATCGGCGTGCGCATGGGCAACAAGCGCAAGCACAGCGCTGAACTGCCAGGCGCTGAGCCGAAGAGTGCCGACACCTCTGCTACTTAAGCTATTCCCGACAGTGATGGCGCAATGAATTACTGCCAGTTGCAGTACCCCAGGAATATACTCAGGCAAGGACCTTGCTAAAAGTTGATTTATAAGTCAGCTTTTAGCTCGCCCGTACAATCCTCTGCCGGAGTGATCCATGATCGTTGATCGTCAAGGCAGGCGGTTTCGCAATTTGCGGATCAGCCTGACCTCAGCCTGCAATTACGCATGTACCTACTGTGTGCCTAACGGCAAGCGGTTGGTGGCTGCCCAGGACGAACTCTCGGCCGAGGCCATGGCCCGTGGCGTGGCTTATCTGATCGAAGCGGCGGGCATCGAGCGCCTGCGCATCACCGGCGGCGAGCCGCTGGTCAGCCCCAAGCTGGAAGCCTTCATGGGCGCGGTGGGCGGGATGGGGCTCAGTGATATCAGCCTGACCACCAATGGCCAACTGCTCGCCCGCAAATTGCCACTGCTGGTGGACGCCGGTATTCGCCGCATCAACGTGTCCCTCGACACTTTGGACGCCGACGCTTTTCGCAGCATCGCCCGTGGCGGTGACTTGGCCACCGTGCTGGACGGTATGGACCAGGCCCGCGCTGCCGGGATCAAAATCAAAGTCAATATGGTGCCGTTGCGCGGGCAAAACCTCGACCAGGTGATGCCGCTGCTCGACTACTGCCTGGAACGCGGCTACGAGCTGCGTTTTATCGAACTGATGCGCATGGGCCACCTGGCCAAGGACTCCAATGCGTTCCTGCAGCAATTCGTCAGCCTGCAGCAATTGCTCAGCCTGATCGGCGAACACCACGAATACCTGCAAGCCAATGCGCCGGTGGACGCCACCGCGGTGCGCTACGAAGTGCCAGGCAAGGGTTTTTTTGGCGTGATCGCCAACGAAAGCGTGCCGTTTTGCCGTACCTGTTCGCGCCTGCGGCTGTCATCCACCGGCTGGTTGCATGGCTGCCTGTCGTCGAGCAACCGTCACTACGTCGGCGACCTGCTGGACAAGCCGCGTCACCAGGCGTTGCCGGCCTTGCAAGGCTTGTTGGTGAAGGCGTTGGGCGATAAACAGGAAGTGGCCTTCTCCGGTGGTGCGACGATCATGAAGATCATCGGCGGCTAGCTCAAACTGGCGTCGACCCTGTGGGCGCGTGCCCGCTCGCACATTTGTTGTGTGTTGTTCTTGAATGGCGCGGATTCTGCATCTTGTGCCCATTCGCCGGTTTTCCGTCACCGGCTTTTGGAGGATTGGGATGCGTAGTCTGGTTTTGTTGCTGGCGTCGTTGACGCTGAGTGGTTGCATGACCATCAGCGATATGGCCGAAGGCACCCGCTATCAGATGAGCGACGCCGGGTTGCTGGACCACAGTGATACCCGCCGTACCGCGTCAGTTCGCATACAGCCGGACTCCTTTGTCTTTATCGCCCAGGGTGCTTTCGTACCGCCGGGCAGTGCCTACCCGCGTCCTAATGTGGTGGCCGAAGAAGCCTTCAACGGCTTCGTCGAATATTTCCCCATGGTGCGCCGCGCCCGCAAGCCTGAAGGCCTGGAACAGGCCATGGCCGAAGCCCGTGGAGCGGGTGCACATTACCTGCTGTATTGCCGTTTTGCGGCAGCCGATGACCGTATCGGCAATGCCGATGAGTGGACCGATCAGCAGGCATTGGACCGTGTGGGACTCGACAGCGGCGTCATCCAGATCATGTTGATCGAGACCAGCACCCAGTATTTGATTGATACTGCGCGCATTCGCAGTCGTGGCGGTTTACTGACGTTCCACGACAACAAGCCAGAAGACCTGATTGCCCGCCCTCTGGCGAAGTACGCTCGGGGCCTGCTGGGCATGAGTGATCAGTAACCCAGCACGTAAATAATGGAGAGCCCATGACCGATTCCGCCAAGGCCAATGATCTATTGGCTCAACTGCCCAAAGGCAAGGGGCCGGCACCGGTGCATCTGTGGAACCCGGATTTCTGCGGCGCTATCGACATGCGTATCGCCCGTGACGGCACTTGGTTCTATCAGGGCACGCCCATTGGGCGTAAGCCGATGGTCAAGTTGTTTTCCAACATCATCCGCCGCGATGGCGATGAGTATTTCCTGGTGACCCCGGTGGAAAAGGTCGGCATCACCGTCGATGATGCGCCGTTTGTCGCGCTAACCCTTGAAGTCGAAGGGCAGGGCGAAAGCCAGGTATTGCGCTTTACCACCAATGTCGATGAACAGGTCGAAGCCGGGCTTGAACACCCATTGCGGGTGGTGATCGACCCGGTCACCCAAGAGCCCGCGCCTTATCTGCGGGTGCGCACCAACCTCGAAGCCCTCGTGCACCGCAACGCGTTCTACCAATTGGTCGAGTTGGCGGTGAGCCGTCCGATCAACGGTCAGAACTGGCTTGGCGTATGGAGCGGCGGGGAGTTTTTCCGCATTGGCCTTGAGCCTTGAGGCCGGTTTTTTCATCTCTCTGAAATAATTCGCTTGCTGCAGGTGGACGCTTTCGGTTATCAATTTGTACATGATTAGACATGTCCGATTTGATAAGAAAAAACGCGTCGTCGACGAGCTCATCCGCCGTATCGAGGGCGGAGTGATGGCCGACGGCTTCCTGCTGCCGGGCGAGCATCAGTTGGCCGAAGAGTTTGCGGTCAGCCGTGGCACCCTGCGCGAAGCCTTGGCTGAGCTCAAGCGGCGCAACTACATCGCCACCCAGAGCGGCGTCGGCTCCATCGTCACCTTCGACGGCATGGTGCTCGACCAACGCAGCGGCTGGGCCCAGGCCCTGGCTGATACCGGCGCGCGGGTCATCACCGACATTCTGCGTTTGGAGGCGGTGACCCGTCCCGACCTGCTCAGCCGATTCGGCAGTGACCAATTCATCGCCCTCGACCGCCGCCGGCGCACCACGGACGGCACTGCTGTGTCCCTTGAGCGCTCGCTGATGCCTGCCGCCGGTGGCCTGGAAGGCTTGCCCCGTGTCGGCCTGATCGACGACTCCCTGACCATTACCCTGGCCGCTTACGGTTATGTCGGCGCCGAAGGTGACCAATGGATCGGCGCAGAGCCTCTCAGCGATGAAGACGCCGAGTTGCTTGGTCGCCCAGCCGGCACCGTGTTTCTCAAGGCTTCGCGCACCACCTACGACCGCCGTGAGCGCTTCATGGAGTACGTCGAAAGTCTGCTCGACCCTCTGCACTTTCGCCTGCACCTGCAGTTTGGAGCTTCAAAATGACCTCGGAAAATCGCGCCCTTGGCGCCTTCTACGGTCTGGCCTTGGGCGACGCCCTGGGTATGCCCACCCAGTCCCTGAGCCGAGAGCAGGTGCAACAGCGTTTCGGTGCCATCACCGCCCTGGAAGACGCCGACGCCGACCAACCCATCGCGCCGAACATGCCGGCCGGCTCCATCACCGATGACACAGAACAGGCGATCCTGGTAGGCGAGTTGCTGGTGGAAGGCCAAGGCAAGATCGAACCGACCGTGCTCGCCCAGCGCCTGATCGATTGGGAAGCCGTGATGCGCGCCAAGGGCTCGCAGGATTTGCTCGGGCCATCGACCAAGCGCGCAATCGACATGATCCTCGCTGGCCACACCCCGGAGGAGTCCGGGCGCTATGGCACCACCAATGGCGCTGCCATGCGCATCACGCCTGTGGGGATTGCCGCGGATGTCAGCGATCCGGCGCAGTTTATCCAGGCGGTGATTCAGGCGTGCCAAGTCACTCACAACACCAGTCTGGGCATTTCCAGCGCGGCGGCCGTTGCGGCGGTGGTCTCGGCGGGTATCAACGGTGTGGATCTGGGAGAGGCGCTGAACATCGGCACCCAAATCGCCCAGCAGGCGGAAGGCCATGGTCACTGGATTGCCGGCGGACGCATCGCCACCCGCATCAGTTGGGCGCGGACCTTGAGCGTCGGCAGCGGCGACAAAGCCCTGTTTGCCGACCTGCTGTACGAACTGATCGGTACCTCCGTCGCGTCCCAGGAGTCGGTAGTGGTGTCGTTTGCCCTCGCACAGCAAGTGGCGGTGGGCGCGATGAATGCCTTAGAGGCCCTGTGCCTGGCCGCCAGCCTCGGCGGCGACACCGACACCATCGCCGCGATTCTCGGCGCCATGTTGGGCGCGTGCCTGGGGATGCAGTGCTGGCCTGAAGAAATGATCGAACAGGTCAAGGCCGTCAATGGCCTGGATTTGCAGCCGTTGGTCCATAGGCTGCTTGATCTGCGCTAAGCACCGCAGCTCAAGGTGGGAGCGGGCTTGCCCGCGATAGCGACCTGTCAGTCACTGATGCACCAACTGGAAGGCCGCTATCGCAGGCAAGCCAGCTCCCACATTAAATCGTAGGTGAGTCAGGACGACCGGTTAAAGCTTTGAGTATCTGCCACAACCACAACAATACAGGCACCAGGAGCACCCCTCATGAGCACCCCTTCTTCCGGCCAAAGCGCCGGGCAATTGGAAACACGTGGTATCGAACCGGTCCCGGAAAGCGAGTGCAACGGCCATCCGCTGCAACTGTTCTGGGTGTGGTTCGCCGCTAACATCAGCATCCTCGGCTTGCCGCTCGGGGCTACTCTGGTGGCGTTTCGTGGCCTGGCAATCTGGCAGGCAATCATCGTCGCTATTCTCGGCGCCGCCGGCTCTTTCGCGGTGGTGGGCATCATCTCCATTGCCGGCCGGCGTGGTCGTGCACCGAGCTTGACCCTGTCGCGCGCGATCTTCGGCGTGCGTGGCAATATCGGCCCGACCATTGTGTCGCTGATGTCGCGCCTGGGCTGGGAAACCGTCAACACCACCACCGCTGCCTTCGTGTTGCTGTCACTGTGTTCGATCCTGTTTCATTCGCCGGTCGAGGCGAAAAGTGCACCGGTTCTGACACTGATATTCATCGCCATTTTCGTGCTGCTGACCTTGTCCGTGTCCGGCCTGGGTCACGCCACGCTGCTGGTGATTCAGAAGTGGGCGACTTACGTATTCGGCGGTTTGAATATTCTGGTGGGCGGCTTCCTCTGCGCAACCATCGACTGGAGTGCGGTGTTCAACGCCACCCCGGCACCGCTGAGCGCGATGATCATTGGCGTCGGCACCATGGCCGCCGGCACCGGTATTGGTTGGGCCAACGCCGGTGCCGACATGTCGCGCTACCAGCACCGCAGCGTCAAAGCTGCGCGCCTGGTGGCGTCTGCCGCATTTGGTGCGGGAATTCCGTTGGTGCTGCTGATCACCCTCGGCGGCCTGTTGTCGGTCGGCAACAACGACCTGGCCTCGGCCACTGACCCGATCATCGCGATCCGCGACATGCTCCCTACCTGGATGGCCGTGCCGTACCTGATCACCGCGTTTGGTGGGCTGCTGCTCTCCAACAACCTTTCGGTGTATTCGGCGGGCCTGACTACCTTGACCCTCGGCTTGAAGGTCAAGCGCGTACACGCGGTCATCGTTGATATTGTGGCGATCTTCGCCGGTTCGATTTACTTCATGCTGATCGCCGACAGCTTCTACGGCCCGTTTATTACCTTCATCTCGCTGCTGGCGGTGCCGATCACTGCGTGGGTCGGGATCTTCGTGGTCGACCTGATTCACCGTCACTACTACAGCGCCAAAGACCTGCTGGACGTGAGCCCAAGCAGTGCCTATTGGTACCGCGGTGGTGTGGAGTGGCGTGCATTCGGCGCCTGGGCTGTGGCGATCGTGTTGGGTTTCAGCTTCACCACCATCGGCACCACCGCCGAAAACATCTGGTTCGCCGGGCCGTTGTCCGACTCCTGGCTGGGCCACAATGGCCTGGGCTGGATTGTCACCTTCCTGGTGGCCGGCGGGATTTATGCCGTACTGGGCGGCGCGGCTGACCGTCGTTCAGCGTTAGTAGAGAGCCCCAATGTCTAGATTGCTGCACACCGGCCAGGTCATCGTCGACCTGGTCATGGCCCTCGATACCTTGCCCGCAACCGGTGGCGACGTACTGGCGCAATCCGCCAGTTTCGAAGCCGGCGGTGGCTTCAACGTGATGGCGGCGGCCCGGCGCAATGGTTTGCCGGTGGTCTACCTGGGGCGCCATGGAGCAGGGCGCTTCGGCGACCTGGCCCGCGCTGCCATGCAGGCCGAAGGTGTGGAGATAGCCCAGGATGCCAGCGACGATAAGGACACGGGTTTGTGCGTGTCGCTGACCGAGGCCACCACTGAGCGCACCTTCATTTCCCACATCGGCGCTGAAGGTGACTTGAGGGCTGAGGATTTGGCGGGCGTATTACCGCGCGCGGACGACTATGTGTACGTCAGCGGCTACAGCCTGTTGCTCGAAGGCAAGGCCCGGGCCTTGCTCGATTGGCTGTTGGCGCTGCCGCGTGAAATCACGGTGGTGTTCGACCCGGGGCCGTTGGTCAAGGCGCCGGATTCGGCGTTGATGATTGCCTTGCTGCCGCGTATCGATATCTGGACCAGCAACGGCCCGGAAGCGCTTGCGTTTACCGGCGCGGGCACGCTGGCCGATGCGCTGCTGGCGCTCAATCGCCACCTGCCTGCCGAAGCATTGCTGGTGGTGCGCGATGGGCCCAATGGTTGCTGGGTGAGCCAGCAAGGCAAGGCTGAGCATGTGCCGGGGTTCAAGGTGCAAGCGGTGGACAGCAACGGCGCGGGCGATGCCCATGCCGGTGTGTTTCTGGCCGGGTTGGCCAAGGGCTTGGCGCCCGCTGCAGCGGCACGCAGGGCCAATGCGGCGGCAGCGTTGGCGGTCACGCGCTGGGGCCCGGCGACTTCGCCCGGGGCTGACGAAGTGGATGCGTTGTTGGCAGAATAGGGCGTACTCAGCACGGAGCAACGCAATGACTCAGAATATCTACGACACGCCTGCCTTCTTCGAGGGCTACAGCAAGATGGGCCGCTCGGTTGAAGGCCTGGCCGGTGCGCCCGAGTGGCCTGCGTTGCAGGCACAGTTGCCGGCGATGCCTGGCTTGAACGTGGTGGACCTGGGCTGCGGCTACGGGTGGTTCAGTCGCTGGGCCCAGGAGCAGGGCGCTGCGCATGTACTCGGTTTGGACGTGTCACACAAGATGCTGGCGCGGGCCAAAGAGATGACCTCGGCGCCCGCTATCACCTATGCAGTTGTCGACCTGGAGCAGCTTGACCTGCCGGCGGCCTCATTCGATCTGGCCTACAGCTCCCTGGCGTTCCATTACATCGTCGACCTCAAGGGCCTGTTCGAGCGTATCCACCAGGCGCTGGTGCCCGGCGGGCGACTGGTGTTTTCCATTGAACACCCTATTTTCATGTCGCCGCGCAATCCAGGATGGCTGGTCGATGATCAAGGCCGAAAAAGTTGGCCGTTGGATGGCTATCAAATCGAAGGGCCACGGGTCACCAACTGGCTGGCCGATGGGGTGATCAAACAGCACCGTACGTTGGGCACGTTGCTCAATCTGTTGATTCAGGCGGGGTTTGCGTTGAGTCATATCGAGGAGTGGGGCCCAAGCGAGGCGGACCTGATTGCGCGGCCAGAACTGGCCGAAGAGCAAGAGCGCCCTATGATGCTGCTGGTGTCGGCCCACCGCTGATCTCACTGGCAAATCGGATCAACCTGTGGGAGCGGGCTTGCTCGCGAATGCCGAGTGTCAGTCGACATCTCAGCTGACTGACCCACCGCATTCGCGAACACGCCCGCTAGCACATGGGTGTCGAGTGCCTGATCTGAGCCTGGTCTAACCCGTCTTTCTCAAGGCCTAGATACGCGCGGCCTTGCGCTTCTTTGCGGCGGTATATTTGGCTTTGCTTCCAAGAGGCATTTCACTAGTCCCACTGGCCCTGCTGCCAGGGCCAGGCCAGACAAAATGGATCAGTGACGGCTTTCACCTTCCAACTTGCGCGCCTCGTCCACGCCGGACGCGGTCAACTTGATCGGCAGGTTCAACGAATATTCACCGGCGTCGTCGGTGGTCACATGCCCATCCTTGATAAGCCCACGGTCCTGCAGGAATGCCAAGACACTGGCAACCTCCTTCTCGCCGCGGTAGTTATCCAGCACCTCCTTGCCCAAACCGTTCGGGTGGGCGTGCAACAGGCGGGTGAGGACTTCTTTTTCAAGGTTTCTATCGACGTTCATGTGTACCTCTTCACTGGGAAATGATCGGGTGTAAGTCGTGCTATCGCTGCATCAAGGCGCGGGTTGTTTCGGTGCGCCAGGGATGTTGTTGTCATCGCCTTTATTGACCTTCGGCTCGTTGCTGATACCCGGGCCCATTTTGCCGTTGCCCACCGCAGCCGGTGCCTGACGCTGGGTGTCGGCGCCTTTGGTGCGTGGGTCAGCGCCGTTGTCGATAATCGCGCCACCATTGGTGTCGAGGCCGGTACCCATCGAATCCTGGGATTCCTGGGTGGCAGGGCTTGGCGGGCTGCCGACGGGGTCAGTCTTGCCGGTCGACGAGGTCGCGGCGAAGGCGCTCAGCGAGGCGGCAGACAGCAGGCCGGTGAGGGCGAGGGCGGCAAACTTGGAATTCTTCATGGGGGTGTCTCCATATGATTAATGTCCTTACCCTTTATTGGTCCGCGCCCGTTTCTGGTTCGTGCCTTGATGGCGACGAACGGTATCAAGTTACCTGTAAGATTTTGTGTGCCGAGCGCTGGCGCCAGATCAACCGCGCCACCGTAATCAGCCAGTTGAGCACGGCCACGCCCAGCACACTCGCCAGCAGCGTCGGCAGGCCGTAGTCGACGATGAGCTTGCCGGCCAGCCAGGGAAACCCGAACACGCCGATAAAGTACGCCAGGCTGAACAGCAGCAGTGCCTGGGACGTAGTGCCGGACGGCGCCTCGCTGGCCACCAGTCCATTAATCACCGAATACGTGAGGCCATATCCAACCCCCAACATGGCAGCCGCCAGCAGGTAGCTGAAGTTACCGCTGACGCCAAAAGCAAACAGCGCGATCGACCCGAGCATGATCCCGGATAACACGCAGGCGGCCCGGTAGGCGTCACGCTTGACCACGTGGCCGGCGATCAACAGGCGGCTGGTGATGGCGGCACTCAGGAAGCCCGCGAAGAACAGCGAATAGTCCAACCCATGGGCCGCTGCATAGCTGGTCTGGAACGAGGACAGCCCGCCAAATACACAGCCACCCAGGCCGACCATCAGGATCGCAAATGCCGCTTTGGATGACAGCACTCGGCGGCTGGAAGCCCAGGAAATTTTCGAGGTGGGCGCATTCGCGTGATGTTTGAGGCGTGCGCCCATGCGCCAGAACATCACAACGCCGGCGAGGCTGGCCAACCCCGCAATATAGAAGGCCGTTGTAAGCGGCAGGTCCAATGCACTGGCGGCTCGCCCGAGCAAAGGGCCGGCGCCGATCCCGCTCAACATGCTGCCCGACAGCAGCGCAAAGTATTTGGCCCGCTGATGGGACTCCACCAGCAGTGTCACGATGATCGGACCCAAGGTGTAGAACACGCCCCAGCCCAACCCCAAGGACAGCCCGAACAGCATCAGGCCTTGACCAAAACCCGGCGTCAGCGCAAACCCCAGGCAGGCCACCACCAGCAACACGCCCATCCCCGCAATAGCCCGTGCAGCGCCCACGGCATCGGCCAAATGCCCGCAAAAAACCACCGCCACGAACGTGCTGAGCATCGCCATGGAAATCACGCTGCCGGCATCATGCTCGTTCCCCCCGCGCGAATGAATCAATAGCGACAGCAGAAACGTCGAGCCGTAGGACAGCGACAACAAGAAGCTGGCAAGGCAGAACAGCGCGAATGTCTTCGCGCCCACCGCAGGCGTGGTGTGCATGAACAAGTCTCGAATCGTTGGATTTATACGCTCTGTTTACCATGCACGACCCGGCGGATTGTTCTGTGGTTGGTGGTGCTCGGGTTACCGCGCGACGGAGTAAAGCACCCCAGTCACCGCGAAATTGCACTGCAATCCGTCATCAAACCGCCTTAATATGTGGGCTTTGAATTTGCCCAAGGCTCGCCCATGACCATCGAGATTCGCCCCGCCGTACCCAGCGATGCTGCGCAGATCCTGACGTTCATCACCGAGCTTGCCGAGTACGAAAAGGCCCGGCATGAAGTGATCGCCAGTGTGGTGGATATCGAGCGCAGCCTGTTCAGCGAGGGTGCCACCGCCCATGGCTTGATCTGTTCGCGGGACGGCTTGCCGATTGGCTTTGCGGTGTTCTTTTTCAGTTATTCTACGTGGTTGGGCAGCAACTGCCTGTACCTCGAAGACCTGTATATCAACCCCGAGCAACGCGGCGGCGGTGCGGGCAAGAAACTGTTGCGCCACCTGGCCCGGATCGCCTGCGACAACGGCTGCGGGCGTTTTGAGTGGAGCGTGCTGGACTGGAACGAGCCGGCGATTGCCTTCTACAAATCCATCGGCGCCCAGCCGCAGGAGGAGTGGGTGCGCTACCGCATGGAAGGTGACGCGCTGCGCGATTTCGCCACCGGCTGAAAACACTTCTCCTAAAGCACCCAAGATCAAAAATGTGGGAGCGGGCTTGCTCGCGAATGCGGTGGTTCAGCCAATGATTTATTGACTGACCCACTGCATTCGCGGGCAAGCCCGCTCCCACATTATTTTTTGATTTTATTCCAATATATGGGATGCAAATTTATATATTGAGATATTTCAAATGATGGGTTTATAGTCGGCTGCATCAGCACTCACTACCAAAAATAAAACAGGTGAAGCGATGCAGCCCCAACCGTTGTCGTTACCCGCCGTCCCCGAGCCTACCTATGGCGAGCGGTTGAAGAACAAAGTGGTGATCATCACCGGTGCCGCCCAAGGCATTGGCGAGGCGATCGTCGCCTGTTTCCAGGCCCAGCAGGCACGCCTGGTGATCGCGGATATCCAGGGCGAAAAGGTCGAAAAAGTCGCCGCGCATTGGCGCGAGCGCGGGGCGCAAATCGTCGCGCAAGCCGTCGACATCACCTCCAAAGAGCAATGGCAGTCGCTGGTCAACCTGGCCATTGAGCGCTTTGGTCGCGTGGATGTGCTGGTCAATTGCGCAGGCGTCAACGTGTTCCGTGACCCACTGCAGATGACCGACGAAGACTGGCGCCGCTGTTTCGCCATCGACCTCGACGGCGCCTGGTTCGGCTGCCGCACGGTGTTGCCATTGATGATCGAACAGGGCATCGGCAACATCATCAACATCGCCTCCACCCACTCCAGCCACATCATCCCCGGCTGCTTTCCCTATCCCGTCGCCAAGCACGGCCTGCTCGGGCTCACTCGCGCCCTGGGCATCGAATACGCGCCCAAGGGCATCCGCGTGAATGCCATCGCCCCGGGGTATATCGAAACTCAGCTCAATGTCGATTACTGGAACGGTTTTCCTGACCCTCACGCCGAGCGTCAGCGCGCCTTCGATTTGCACCCGCCCAAGCGTATCGGCCAGCCGGTAGAAGTGGCGATGACGGCACTGTTCCTGGCGACTGACGAGGCGCCTTTTATCAATGCAACCTGCCTGATGATCGATGGCGGGCGTTCTGTGATGTACCACGACTAAATCCAACAAGAGGTGGTTCATGTTTAAGAAGACACTCGGCACCCTGGCACTTGCGATCGCCTTCAGCGGCTTTGCATCCGCCGAAGAGGTGAAGATCGGCTTTCTGGTCAAGCAAGCCGAAGAACCCTGGTTCCAGACCGAATGGGCCTTCGCCGAAAAAGCCGGCAAGGACCAGGGCTTCACCGTGATCAAGATCGCCGTGCCCGACGGCGAGAAAACCCTTTCCGCTATCGACACCCTCGCTGCCAACGGCGCCAAGGGCTTTGTGATCTGCCCGCCGGACGTGTCCCTGGGCCCTGCGATCATGGCCAAGGCCAAGCTCAACGGTTTGAAAGTGCTGGCGGTGGACGACCGTTTCGTCGACGCCAAAGGCAAGCCCATGGAAGACGTGCCCTACGTCGGCCTGGACGCCTACAAAATCGGCCAGAAACAAGGCGAAGCCATGGCCACCGAAGCCAAGCATCGCAACTGGGACTGGAAGGACACCTACGCCGTCATCAACACCTTTGACGAGTTGGAAACCGGCAAGAAACGCACCGACGGTTCGGTAGAAGGCCTCAAGGCCGCCGGCTTGCCGGCCGACCACATCCTGTTCAGCGCACAGAAAACCCTCGACGTGCCGGGCAGCATGGACGCCACCAACTCGGCCCTGGTGAAACTGCCCAGCGGCGCGAAAAACCTGCTCATCGGCGGCATGAACGACAGCACCGTGCTGGGCGGCGTGCGCGCCACTGAAAGCGCCGGGTTCAAGGCTGCCAACGTGATCGGGGTCGGCATCAACGGCACCGATGCGATTGAAGAACTGAAAAAATCCGACACCGGTTTCTACGGCTCAATGCTGCTCAGCCCTGACGCGTCGGGCTACAAAACCGCCAGCGCGATGTTCGCGTGGGTCACCAAAGGCACCGAGCCTGCCAAGTTCACCGCCCTGGATAACGTAACTCTGATCACGCGCGCCAACTTCAAGGAAGAGTTGAGCAAAATCGGTCTGTGGAAATGACCGGCGCGGCCCTGCGCTTCAACGGCATCGGCAAGGAATTTCCCGGGGTCAAAGCCCTGGCGCAGATCAGCTTTGAAGCGCGGCCGCACTCGGTGCACGCGCTGATGGGCGAGAACGGCGCGGGCAAGTCCACGCTGTTGAAGATCCTCGGCGGCGCCTACATTCCGAGCAGCGGCACCGTGCAGATCGGCGAGCAGACGATGGACTTCAAATCCGCCGCCGACAGCATTGCCAGTGGCGTTGCGGTGATCCATCAGGAGCTGCACCTGGTGCCGGAAATGACCGTGGCGGAGAACCTGTTTCTCGGGCATCTGCCGTCGCGTTTCGGGGTGGTCAACGGCGGCCTGCTGCGCAAGCAGGCGTTGGCATGCCTCAAAGGCCTGGCCGATGAAATCGACCCGCAGGAAAAGCTCGGGCGGCTGTCCCTGGGCCAGCGCCAACTGGTGGAAATCGCCAAGGCGTTGTCCCGTGGCGCCCATGTGATTGCCTTCGACGAGCCCACCAGCAGCTTGTCGGCGCGGGAAATCGACCGGCTGATGGCAATCATCACGCGCCTGCGCGATGAGGGCAAAGTGGTGCTGTATGTGTCGCATCGCATGGAAGAAGTGTTCCGTATTTGCGATGCGGTGACGGTGTTCAAGGACGGCCGCTTCGTGCGCACCTTTGACGACATGGCCACGCTCACCCACGACCAATTGGTGACGTGCATGGTCGGGCGCGACATCCAGGATATCTACGATTACCGCCCGCGCGAACGCGGTGAAGTGGCGCTCAAGGTCGAGGGTTTGCTTGGCCCGGGCCTGCGTGAAGCGGTCAGCTTGCAGGTGCACAAGGGCGAGATCCTCGGGCTGTTCGGGCTGGTCGGGGCAGGGCGCACCGAACTGCTGCGCCTGCTCAGCGGGCTGGTGCGCAGCACGGCCGGGCAACTCGAACTGTGTGGGCAACCGCTGCACTTGCGCTCGCCGCGTGACGCTATCGCCGGTGGTGTGCTGCTGTGTCCGGAAGACCGCAAGAAGGAGGGCATCATTCCGCTGTCCAGTGTGGCCGAGAACATCAATATCAGCGCACGGGGTGCCCATTCCACGTTTGGCTGGCTGTTGCGTGAGGGCTGGGAGAAAGGCAACGCCGACCAGCAAATCAAGGCGATGAAAGTCAAAACGCCGAACGCGCAACAGAAAATCATGTACCTGTCCGGCGGTAATCAGCAGAAGGCCATCCTTGGTCGCTGGCTGTCGATGCCGATGAAGGTGTTGCTGCTCGACGAGCCGACCCGTGGCATCGACATCGGCGCCAAGTCGGAGATCTACCAGATCATCCACAACCTGGCGGCCAGCGGCATCGCGGTGATCGTGGTGTCCAGCGACCTGATGGAAGTGATGGGCATCTCTGACCGCATCCTGGTGATGAGCGAAGGCGTGCTGACCGGCGAGTTGAACCGCGAACACGCGGACGAAGCACAGCTATTGCAACTGGCACTTCCGCGTACGCGGGCTTGAAGAATTCGAGGTGAATGATGTCCCAGGTAAAAACTGCAAAAGGCTTCTGGCCGGGTTTCAACCAGCGCAAGTTTCTGGATGATTGGGTGATGCTGCTCGCCGCGTTGAGCATCTTTGTGCTCAGTGCGCTGTTTATCGACAACTTCCTTTCGCCACTGAACATGCGTGGCCTGGGCCTGGCGATTTCTACGGTCGGTATTGCCGCGTGCACCATGTTGTTCTGCCTGGCGTCCGGGCACTTCGACTTGTCGGTGGGCTCGGTGATTGCCTGCGCCGGGGTGGTGGCGGGGATTGTGATCCGTGACACTGACAGCGTGGTGCTCGGCGTGTCGGCGGCATTGGCCATGGGCCTGGTGGTGGGGCTGATCAACGGGATTGTGATCGCCAAGCTGCGCATCAATGCGTTGATTGCCACATTGGCAACCATGCAGATCGTGCGGGGCCTGGCCTACATCTTCTCCAACGGCAAGGCTGTCGGCGTGATGGATGAGCGGTTCTTCGTGTTCGGTAACGGCCAACTGATGGGCGTGCCGGTGCCGATCATCATCACCGTGCTGTGCTTTGTGTTTTTCGGCTGGCTGCTCAACTACACCACCTACGGGCGCAACACCATGGCCATCGGCGGTAACCAGGAAGCGGCGTTGCTGGCCGGGGTGAACGTTGATCGCACCAAGATCATTATCTTTGCCGTGCACGGCTTGATCGGCGCTTTGGCCGGGGTAATCCTCGCGTCGCGCATGACGTCGGGCCAGCCGATGATCGGCCAGGGTTTTGAGCTGACGGTGATTTCCGCCTGTGTGCTGGGCGGTGTGTCGCTGAGCGGCGGCATCGGCATGATCCGCCATGTGATTGCCGGCGTGCTGATTTTGGCGATCATTGAAAACGCGATGAACCTGAAGAACATCGACACCTTTTACCAGTACGTGATCCGTGGTTCGATCCTGTTGCTGGCGGTGATTATCGACCGCATGAAGCAACGCTGAAAAAACGCACTGTCTCAAGAACACCCGCGATCTAGTGTGGGAGCTGGCTTGCCTGCGATAGCAATGTTTCAGCCTGCCAATTTGCTGGCTGACACGCCCTCATCGCAGGCAAGCCAGCTCCCACAGTGGATCTCCTCTGTTCAGGAGGGCGGCATTTGCCATAATGGCGCCGTTTTCGTACTTCCCAATAGGCCCGATATGCAGGAAAACGCCCACACCCCCGTCAAAGACGCCGCGCCCACCGGCACCCAGACCCTGCTGCGTGGCCTGGGCGTGGTGCAAGCGGTGGCGGCCGGTGCGCGGGATCTGAAAGAGATCGCCAGGCGCATCGGCACCACCCGCAGCACCACCCACCGCCTGGCCAGTTGCCTGGTGGAAGAGCGTTACCTGCGCGTGGTGCCGCAAGTCGGTTACCTGCTGGGGCCGAAGTTGATCGAATTGGGCTTCCAGGCCCGTGAAGAACTGCCTCTGGTGAGCCTGGCCGTGCCTTATCTGGACGAGCTGTCGGCGCTGACCGGCGACACCATCCACCTGGCCATTCGCGAATACGACGACGTGCTCTACCTGCACAAGAATCCCGGCCGCAACGGCCCGGAAATGCGCTCGCGGGTCGGCCATCGCATGCCGTTGGCGCGCACCGGTATCGGCAAGGCGTTGCTGCTGGATGATTCGGTCGAGGAGTGGCAGCGTCTGTACGAAGTCAGCTTGCCTGCCGGCGGGAAAAGCCTGCAATGGCCGCAGCACCCGGAGCAATCCTGGGCGCAGTTCGAGCAGCGCATGCGCGAATACGTGGTGGGGGGTTATGCGTTCGATCTGGAAGACAACGAACCGTCGATCCGCTGTGTGGCGGCACCAGTGCGCGATGCCAGCCGGCGAATCGTCGCCGGCATCAGCATCGCCAGTACCGTGCCCTACATGCCGCTGGAAAAAATGGCCGAGCTGATTCCTGTGATCAAACAGGTCGCAGCCCGGCTGTCAGCGGAGTTGGGCGCAAAGGCCTGATCAGGCCTTCAGGGTCGCCATGTCGATGACAAAGCGGTACTTCACATCACCGGCGATCATGCGGGTGTAGGCTTCGTTGATCTGGCGGATGTCGAGCATTTCGATATCACACGTGATGTTGTGCTCGGCGCAGAAATCCAGGACTTCCTGGGTTTCGGCAATGCCGCCGATCAAGGAGCCGGCCAGCACTTTACGACCCAACACCAGCTTGGCCGCATTCACAGGCGGGTCCACCGGCTCGATCAAACCAACCAGGATATGCACGCCGTCAAAGCGAAGTACGTCGAGGTAGGGGTTCAAGTCGTGTTGTACCGGAATGGTGTCCAGCAGGAAGTCGAAGTGCCCGGCAGCGGCTTTCATCTGCTCGGCGTCGGTGGACACGATTACGTGGTCGGCGCCCTGGCGACGGCCTTCCTCGGCCTTGCTTGCGGAGCGGGTGAACAGCGTCACTTCCGCGCCCATCGCCTTGGCGAACTTGATGCCCATGTGGCCCAGGCCGCCCATACCCAGAATGCCAACTTTGTCGCCAGCCTTCACGCCGTAGTGCTTGAGCGGCGAGTAAGTGGTGATGCCGGCGCAGAGAATCGGCGCGGCGCTGGCCAGGTCGAGCTTGGCCGGGATCTTCACCACGAAGTGTTCGCTGACGACGATGCTGTCGGAGTAGCCGCCCATGGTATTGCTGCCATCGACCCGGTCCGGGGTGGCGTAAGTCATGGTCGGGCCTTCGAGGCAATATTGCTCCAGGTCCGCATGGCAGGCGTCGCAGTGGCGGCACGAGTCGACCATGCAGCCGACGCCAACCAGGTCGCCGACTTTATGCGCGGTCACGCTGGCGCCAACGGCGGTGACTTTGCCGACGATCTCGTGGCCCGGCATCAGCGGGTACACGGCAATGCCCCATTCGTTGCGAGCCTGGTGGATGTCGGAGTGGCAGACGCCGCAGTAGAGGATCTCGATGGCCACGTCATCGGCGCGCGGGCTGCGACGTTCGAAGGACATGGGGGCGAGGGGAGTGGTAGCCGACTGGGCGGCATAACCGATGGCGGTGTACATGAAGAAACCTCGCAAAAGGAATGACTAAGGAGGCGGCGCATTCTCCGCGCCCGGCCTGGCTGCGGCCATGGCGATTGCTCCGAACCTCATGCCTAAAGCTCCGGAGGAGCAGCTAAAAGCGTCAAGCCTTAAGCCGCACGCTATAAACTGCACGCTCTCTTGCTGCTTGAGGCTTGAGGCTTGAAGCTTGCAGACGCTCAGATCTGAAAACTCCCGAGAACTGCTTTTATGTTATTGACCCGCCATCTCGACGCCAACGCCACGCTGGTGGCCTTGATAAAAGGGCTTACGCCCCGCGACGGTTTTTCCCCGACGAACCTGCCGGGCGTGCAGGTATTGCGCGCCAGTTGCGACGTGGCGCGCGGGCCACAGATTTATGAGCCGAGCCTGATGATCGTCGCCCAGGGCAGCAAAGTCGCCTATCTGGGCCCGCGTACGCTGGAGTATGGCGCGGGACACTACCTTATCCAGGCGATGCCGGTGCCCTTCGAATGCGAGACCTTTGCCCTGCCGAATGCGCCGCTGTATGGCGTCACGGTTGGCATTGACCGCGTGGTGCTGGGCGAGTTGGTCATGGCCATGGGCATTCAGGCGGGGCCGCCGCCGACGGCGCAGACCCTGGAGTCGATGAGCTCGGTGGTGCTCGATGATGCGATGCGCGGGTGCGTCGAGCGGCTGTTGCACTGCCTGCACGATCCGCTGGAGAGCCGGATCATGGGCCCGGCACGGGTGCGTGAGTTGTTGTTCACGGCGCTGCGCGGGCCGCAGGCGGATGTGTTGCGCGCCTTGGTGGAGCAGCAGGGGCAGTTTTCGCGAATCGCCACGTCGTTGAATCACCTGCATGCCCATTACGCCGAGCCGTTGAATATCGAGACCCTGGCAGGTTATGCGCACATGAGTGCGTCGACGTTTCATGAGCATTTCAAACGCTGCACGCTGTTGTCGCCGGTGCAGTACCTGAAGCGTTTGCGCTTGCTCAAGGCTCAGCAATTGTTATTGGTAGAAGGCATGGGCGTGGCGCAGGCGGCGCACAGCGTGGGGTATCAGAGTACGTCGCAGTTCAGTCGCGAATATAAGCGCTACTTCCTGCGTAATCCGGGTGAAGAGCGCGCGGCCTAGGTTCTGTTGATACAACTCGGTCAATGTGGGAGCTGGCTTGCCTGCGATGGCATCCGCTGAGTTTTACTGACAGACCGAGTCGCCTGCATCGCGGGCAAGCCCGGCTCCCACAGAAAGCGGGTTCCACATTCGATTTATGCCGGCCACAAAAAAGGCCCCCGTCTGGGAGCCTTTCAGGTCAAGCAATCGACTTACATATTCGGATAAGTCGGCCCACCCGCGCCTTCCGGTGTTACCCAGGTAATGTTCTGCGAAGGGTCCTTGATGTCACAGGTCTTGCAGTGCACGCAGTTCTGGGCGTTGATCTGGAAGCGCTTTTCGCCGTCTTCCTTGGTGATCACTTCATACACGCCGGCCGGGCAGTAGCGCTGCGCCGGTTCATCGTAGAGCGGCAGGTTGGTGCTGATCGGGATACTCGGGTCTTTGAGCTTCAGGTGGCACGGCTGTTCTTCTTCATGGTTGGTACCGGAGATGAACACCGAGCTCAGCTTGTCGAAGCTCAACTTGCCGTCGGGTTTTGGGTAGGTGATCTGCTTGCTGTCTTTGGCCAGCTTCAGGCAGGCGTAGTCCGGCTTGGTGTCGTGCAGGGTGAACGGCATTTTGCCGCCGAGGATGTTCTGGTCGAACCAGTTGAAGCCGGCGCCGATGATCGGGCCGAACTTGTGCATCGCCGGGCCGAAGTTGCGGCTGGCGAACAGTTCTTCGTAGAGCCAGCTGGCTTTGAAGCTGTCGACGTAGTTGGTCAACTCGTCGCCGCCTTCGGATTCGGCAAACAGACGTTCGGCCACCGCGTCAGCCGCGAGCATGCCGGACTTCATGGCCGTGTGGCTGCCTTTGATCTTGGCCACGTTCATGGTGCCCAGGTCACAGCCAATCAATGCGCCGCCCTTGAATACCATCTTCGGCAACGAGTTGATGCCGCCTTTGGCCAGGGCACGGGCGCCGTAGCTGATGCGCTTGCCGCCTTCCAGGTATTGAGCCAGAACCGGGTGATGCTTGAGGCGCTGGAACTCATCGAACGGCGACAGGAAGGTGTTGCTGTAGGACAGGTCGACGATCAGGCCGACCACCACCTGGTTGTTTTCCAGGTGATAGAGGAACGAGCCACCGGTGTTCTCGTTGCTCATGATGTCCAGCGGCCAGCCGGCGGTGTGCACCACCAGGCCTGGCTGATGTTTAGCCGGGTCGATTTCCCAGATTTCCTTGAGGCCGATGCCGTAGTGCTGGGCGTCGGCGTCGCTGTCCAGGTTGAAGCGTTGGATCAGTTGCTTGCCGATGTGGCCACGGCAGCCTTCGGCGAACAGCGTGTACTTGCCGCGCAGTTCCATGCCAGGGGTGTAGACACCTTCTTTTGGATTGCCTTCGCGGTCGACGCCGAGGTCACCGGTGATGATCCCGCGGACCACGCCGTTTTCGTCGAACAGTGCTTCCTGGGCGGCGAAGCCTGGGTAGACTTCCACACCCAGGTTCTCGGCCTGTTGGGCCAGCCAGCGGCACAGGTTGCCGAGGGAGATGATGTAGTTGCCCTCGTTGTGCATGGTCTTGGGCACAAAGAAGTCGGGAACCTTGGTGGAGGTGTCGGCGCTGCGCAGTACATAGATGTCATCGCGCACCACGGGAGTGTTGAGCGGGGCGCCGAGTTCCTTCCAGTCCGGGAACAGTTCGTTCAGGGCGCGCGGTTCGAACACGGCACCGGAGAGGATATGTGCGCCGACTTCGGAGCCTTTCTCGACCACGCAGACGCTGATTTCTTTACCGGCTTCGGCGGCCTTCTGCTTCAGTCGGCAGGCGGCAGACAGGCCTGCCGGGCCAGCGCCGACGATGACCACGTCGAATTCCATGTATTCGCGTTCCACAGGCTATCTCCTACTCAAGGCTCAACAGGCTTTTTTTCTAATGGGTGGAGGTTCGGTGTCGTGTCCGTCATCGCTGCAAAAGGGCAGGGGATGACCCACCTTTCTCTCTAGGTGGCGCATTATATCTACACCACTGGCAGCGTCCAATACAAACGTTTGTTTGAATTGCTTGGAAGCTAGGTAAATCAAAGCAACGCGGCTTATGACTGGCTATTTTGGCGTATTGACCAGAATAGGCGTTCCGGTCAATATACGGTCGGTTTTGCGCTAACCGTAGGCACACCGCAGGTTTCAAGAGCACGTCCAAAAGCAGGGCAACGGCAAAACAGGTGACGCGCGTTTAATTGATGGCGCGCAGTTTACACGCCGCGATAAGGAATGACCTCTCAGTCACCACTGACGAACGGTCATCAAACCCCCCATCGCTGTGTCACACGCCGAGGTTTTTGGAGGTGCCCTTGTGTGCCGATGAGCATCAACCGCCAGGTTCGCCTAGGCGACTTTCTTTTCACCGGAGAGTAACGAGGAATCCATGAAGGTTCTTGTAGCTGTCAAACGCGTTGTCGATTACAACGTGAAAGTTCGCGTCAAGGCGGACAATTCCGGCGTCGACCTCGCTAACGTCAAAATGTCGATGAACCCTTTCTGCGAAATCGCTGTGGAAGAAGCCGTACGCCTGAAAGAGAAAGGCGTGGCGACTGAAATCGTCGTGGTTTCCATCGGCCCGACCACTGCTCAAGAGCAGTTGCGTACTGCCCTGGCACTGGGCGCCGACCGCGCCATCCTGGTTGAGTCCGCTGAAGACCTGACCTCCCTGGCCGTTGCCAAGTTGCTCAAAGCCGTTGTCGACAAGGAACAGCCTCAGCTGGTGATCCTCGGCAAGCAGGCCATCGACAGCGACAACAACCAGACTGGCCAGATGTTGGCTGCGCTGACCGGTTACGGCCAGGGCACCTTCGCCTCCAAAGTCGAAGTGAGCGGCGACAGCGTTGCTGTTACCCGTGAAATCGACGGCGGCGCACAGACCGTTTCGTTGAAACTGCCGGCTATCGTCACTACCGACCTGCGTTTGAACGAGCCGCGCTACGCGTCCCTGCCAAACATCATGAAAGCCAAGAAGAAGCCGCTTGAGTCGGTAACTCCAGAAGCTTTGGGCGTTTCCACCGCCTCCACCAACAAGACCGTTAAAGTCGAAGCGCCGGCTGCACGCAGCGCAGGCATCAAGGTCAAGTCGGTGGCTGAACTGGTCGAGAAACTGAAAAACGAAGCGAAGGTAATCTAAAAATGACTATCTTGGTAATCGCAGAACACGACAACAAGGTGCTGGCCCCGGCCACCCTGAACACAGTGGCTGCTGCTGCGAAAATCGGTGGCGACATTCACGTGCTGGTAGCAGGCCAAGGCGCTGGCGCCGTGGCTGAAGCCGCGGCGAAAATCGCTGGTGTGAGCAAAGTACTGTCGGCCGACAACGCCGCCTACGCTCACCAACTGCCGGAAAACGTGGCTCCGCTGGTAGCAGAGCTGGGCGCTGGTTACAGCCACATCCTGGCTGCTGCCACCTCCAACGGCAAAAACATCCTGCCACGCGTTGCTGCGCAGCTGGACGTTGACCAGATCTCCGAGATCATCTCGGTAGAAAGCGCCGACACCTTCAAGCGCCCGATCTACGCTGGTAACGCCATCGCCACCGTGCAATCGACCGCGGCCATCAAAGTGATCACCGTGCGCGCCACCGGCTTCGACCCGGTTGCCGCTGAAGGTGGTTCGGCTGCCGTTGAAGCCGTCTCCGCTGCTCACGACGCTGGCACTTCCAGCTTTGTCGGCGAAGAGCTGGCCAAGTCGGATCGTCCTGAGCTGACCGCTGCCAAAATCGTCGTTTCCGGCGGTCGCGGCATGCAGAACGGTGACAACTTCAAGCACCTGTACGCCCTGGCCGACAAGCTGGGCGCTGCGGTCGGCGCTTCCCGCGCGGCCGTCGACGCAGGTTTCGTACCCAACGACATGCAGGTCGGCCAGACCGGCAAAATCGTTGCGCCACAGCTGTACATCGCGGTCGGTATCTCCGGCGCGATCCAGCACTTGGCCGGTATGAAAGACTCCAAAGTGATCGTTGCGATCAACAAGGACGAAGAAGCACCGATCTTCCAGGTGGCTGATTACGGCCTGGTTGCGGACTTGTTCGAAGCCGTACCTGAGTTGGAGAAGCTGGTCTAATCCAGCCGCTTCACTTATAAAGAGCCCGGTCGAGTGACCGGGCTTTTTTTTGCGCGCCCTTTTTCAACCTGGAGAAATTGCCATGGATTTGCGTCCCGTATTGCTGGCTCTGTTGCTGCTGCCAAGCCTGGCGCTGGCCGCCGGCAAATGTGATCGCCTGGTGATTACCGGAAGCCCGGATGCACCGCCGCTGCTGTGGCGCGACCCCCAAGACCCGACGCACCTGATCGGCGCCACCGCCGACGTGCTGCAACAAGTGGGCAAGGATCTGGGGCTTAAAATCGACCTGCTCTACGGTGGTAAACGCTCCCTGGCGTTGGATGAAGTGCGCAGCGGGCGCATGGACATCCTCGCGGATGCACCGCTGAACCTCGGCGAACTGGAAACCCTCGACTACATCCACCCGGCGCTGGTACAGATCGATTACCTGGTCTGGACCCGCAAGGATTCGCCGTTGCCCTACACCACGGCCGCCGACCTTCACGGCCATAAGGGCGCGGTATCCGAACGCGCGCGCTTGAGTGCCGGCTTCGAGACCTTCGCCGCCCAGGAACTCAGCCTGCAACGCCTGCCCAGCTTGACGCCGGCCTTTCAGAAACTGCTGCTGGGGGAGGTCGACTATGTGCTTGCCGGACGTTATTCCGGGATGGCCATGGCCCAGACCTTGGGCATGAGCAACGACCTGATCGCGCGCGAAGTGCCCGTCGATCAACCTGGCCTGTACCTGGCGATTTCCCACAACTCCGCCTGCAATGATCCGTGGCTGCGCGGACAGCTGGCCAAAAAGATGACAGAATTGCCCGCGTCCGGTGCCGCGCAAGCCGCATTGCAGCGCAACCTCGAACGCTGGAAAGCGCAATTGCAGCAACCCGTCGGCACCCCAGCAAAGTAAGGATTTACAGTGACTCTTCGACCTCTTTTCGCGGCCCTCGCCGTTGTCGCTCTGGCGGGATGTGCAGCCGATCCTGCGCCGAATGAACAAATACGCCTCACCCAGCAAGCCTTGGAACAAGCCGGCGCCGTGGGTGCCAGCACCGATGAGTCGCCGGAACTGAAACTGGCCGAAGACAAGTTCGCCAGGGCCCAGGCCGATATGGCTGACCAATCCTACAAGCATGCGCGTATGCGGGCCGAACAGGCCGAGTTGGACGCGCGCCTCGCCGAAGCGAAAATTCTGACCCGCAAGAGCCAGGAGCAACTGAACGTGCTCAATACCCGCATCACTCGCCTGCGCAAGCAATTGCAGTTGGGAGAAGCCCAATGAGCCCGATGATCCGTGGTCTGAGCTGTGTGCTGCTGTTGAGCAGCGCCGCCCTGGGCGGTTGCGCCAGCCAACCCAATAGCGAGCAGGCGTTGCAGCAGGCCGGCAGTGACTTCCAGAAGGTCAAGGAAGACTCCAACGTGTTGCGCTTCGCGCCCAAGGATGTGATTCGCGCCGGTGAGTCCCTGGCCCGCGCCGATCGCTTGTCCAGCTACTGGGGCAGCGGTGCCGACGTGGTGCATTACGCCTACCTGAGCCAGCGCTACAGTGCCATCGCCCGCGAACACACCGAGCAAGGCCTTAACGCAGAGCGCGGTACCAAGCTCGAACTCGAGCGCCAACGCCTGCAACTGGCCCTGCGTGAAAACAAGCTGGCCAGTGTGCAGCAGCAAGGCAAGTGGCTTGAAGAGCAAATCGCCAGCCTGACCACCACCCAGACCGATCGCGGCCTGGTCATGACCCTCGGCGATGTGCTGTTCGACACCGGTGACGCGCAGCTGCAAAACTCGGCCAACCGCACCGTGCTCAAGATCGTGCAGTTCCTGCAACTGAACCCCAAGCGCGTGGTGCGCATCGAGGGCTACACCGACAACACCGGCGGCGAGCAGGAAAACCTCAAGCTGTCCCGCGACCGTGCGCAGGCCGTGGCCGACGTGCTGATGGACCTGGGGATCGACGAAAAACGCATCCAGGTTGAAGGCTACGGCGACCAGTACCCGGTGGAGGTCAACGCCTCCGAGCGGGGCCGCGCACAGAATCGTCGTGTGGAAATTGTGTTCTCCGATGAGAAAGGCCAGTTAGGCGCTGCGCGCTGAAGCCTGTCGCCGAATAAAATGTGGGAGCGGACCTGCTCGCGAATGCGGAGTATCAGTCAACATTTCATTGGCTGACACACCGCATTCGCGAGCAAGCCCGCTCCCACATTTTTGTTCTGTATGCACCTTACAGTTTTTTCTATCACTGCCGCTCGCGCTCGACTATTCTCGCAACTGTCCCCGTACACTTCTAAACTGTGCCGGTATGTTTCACACAAAAATAAAATACCCGTGAAATCGAGTGCTGCGTCATGACCAATCTGTTGCTTTACCAACGTATCGCCCAGCAACTGGCTGAGGACATCCGGCGCGGTGTCTATCAACCCGGTGAGCGCGTGCCTTCGGTGCGCAAGATGAGTTCACAGCTCAACGTCAGCCACGCCACGGTGTTGCAGGCCTACGCCAACCTGGAAGACCAGGGGCTGATCCGGGCGCGGCCACAGTCGGGCTATTACGTGCACCAGACGCCCGCACTCACGGCGCCCACGCCGGACATCGCGCGGGTTGAACGCCCGGGGTTGGTCACCCGCAGCAGCATTATCCAGCAGGTATTGGTCGAGTCGCGCCGTGAAGGTGTGTTCCCGCTCGGCGCGGCGGTACCGAGTGTTGACTACTTGCCGGTACGGGCGCTGCATCAACAGTTGGCCAAGGTCACGCGCTTTCAGAGCCCGCGGGCGTTCAGCTACATGTTCAGCCCCGGCTTTGAACCGCTGCGGCGCCAGGTGGCAATTCGCATGCGCGATGCCGGCGTGGTTGTGGACCCCTCCGAAGTGGTGATTACCCACGGTTGTGTCGATGCGTTGCAGATGTCCTTGCGTGTGCTGACCCGTCCCGGCGACTTGATTGCCGCCGAGTCCCCGACGTATTACGGCTTGCTGCAACTGGCGGATCTGCTGGGCCTCAAAGTCATCGAGATCCCCAGCGACCCGTCCACCGGCATGAGCCTTGAAGCCCTGCAACTGGCAGCCAACCAATGGTCGATCAAGGCGTTGGTGCTGACTACGCGCCTGAGTAATCCGCTGGGCGCGACCATGCCCGAGGAGCGCCAGAAACAGTTGCTGCGCCTGGCCTCGGATTTCGATATTCAGATCGTCGAGGACGATATCTACGGCGAGCTCATGTTCGAACTGGGCCGCACCAAGGCGCTGAAAGCCTATGACCGCCTGGACCGGGTGATCTATTGCTCGAGCTTTTCCAAGACCTTGTCCCCGGGTGTGCGCATCGGCTGGATGATCGCCGGCAAGTATCAACAGGAAATCCAGCGGTTGCAGATGTTCAGTACCCACTCGGCCTGCAGCGTCACCCAGATGGGGGTCGCGGCGTACCTGGAGAACGGTGGCTATGATCGGCATCTGCGCTACATCCGCCAGGAATACCGCAAGAACCTGAGTGCTTTCCAGCTGGCGGTGCAGCAGTATTTCCCGGAGGGCACACAGATGACACGCCCGACGGGCGGCTTCATTTTGTGGGTCAGTTTGCCGGGACGGGTCAATACCCAGGAACTGCATGTGCGTGCACTGCAGCAGGGCATCAGCATCGCGCCGGGGGTGATCTTCAGTAATACGGAACAGTTCAATCACTGTATTCGTCTTAACTGCGGCACGCCGTGGAACCGCGAGGCAGAGCGGGCACTGATGACGCTGGGGATGTTGGCCAACCAGTTGTGTCAGGAAACTGCGGCCGGTTTTTGAAGGGGGGCAAGACGGGCTGGCGAATCACCAGACTTGTCATGCCACGCACAAAAAGCGAGCATATGGCTCTCTGCCGTTAATGCTGTTGGCGATATGACCTCTATTTTTCGCACTGTTGTGGTGATTGGCCTGCTAAGCCTGTGCAATGCCGGCTCGGTGCTGGCGGCGGCTCCCGTGACTGACGGCAAGCCCGCTGCCAGTACCGAACAGAAGACCCCTGCGAAGAAGCCGGCGCCGGTTAAAAAGGCTCCGGCAGCCAAGAAGAAACCTGCAGTAATAAAAAAACGCGCACCGGTCGCGAGCAAATCCAAGTCTGCCCACGAAATAGCCCAGACCAAACTGCCACCGGCACAGTTGGACTTGTCCCTGCCGACGGAAATGGTCAGGCATTTGCAGCCCATTGGCACCATGCCTAAACCGAAGAGCGTGCCGTTGTTACCGCCCATGTTTGCTGAAAAACCCACCGACGACAGCGCGTTCCAGATCAATGGCCGCCTGCTCAGCAACCAGATGCAGCTGCAACTGCGCAGTGAAGAACGACGCGATATTGAAGGCGCCGCGCTCGATTTCGAATTCAAGCAATAAAGTTCCCCCGCAAAGGTGACGCAGGCCATCGACCATTTGTCGCAGACTGGTCAGTCACTTTTGTTTTGTGCGAAAAACCCCTGTTAGACCATTTTAAAACGGCTGTTTAAGGGCGTACTCTAGCCCGGCCATCCACATTGAGTCGTCGAGGACCTGCTGGTCATGAAATGCCGTGAAGGCTGTGGCGCTTGCTGCATCGCCCCCTCCATCAGTTCGCCATTACCTGGAATGCCCCACGGCAAACCGGCAGGCGAACGCTGCCTGCATCTGTCGGTCGAACAGCTGTGCCTGCTGTTCGGGCTACCGGAGCGACCGGCGGTGTGCAGTGACTTCAAGGCAGACCTTGAGGTTTGTGGCAACGATCAAGCCGATGCGATCCGATTGATCGGCTGGTGGGAGCAAATGACGGCGGCTTGATGGGCTTTACTATCGGAACTTCAACAATAAGGAATACAACAATGGGTTCGCTGAAACGAATGGCTGTGTTGTGCGGCTTTACGGTGTTATTTGCAGCCACTGCCCAGGCTGAAGATTGGCAAGTCGCCAAGGACGAAGACGGTATCAAGGTGTCCCTGAGCGAAATTGCCGGCTCCAAATACAAGGCGTATCGCGGTGTGGCCCTGATCAAGGCGCCCGTCGCCAAGATCCAGGCCCTGCAGGAAGACGTGGCCGGTGCCTGCTCCTGGATTCACGAATGCAAATCGCAAAAACTGCTCAAGACCGAAGGTGACAAGAGCTGGACCTACACCCAGTTCAAGGCACCGTTCCCGGTGACCGACCGCGATTCGATCCTTGAAATCACCACGTCGAAGGCCGCCGATGGCACTGTGACCCGTAAACTGCTGGAAGTGCCGACCTACCAGCCGGAAGTCAAAGGCTACGTGCGTGTCGCCCAGGTAGATGGCTACTGGAAACTGGTGCCAAAAGGCGACAACCAGACCGAAGTCACCTACCAGGTGCACACCGAGCCAGGTGGCAGTGTGCCGTCGTGGCTGGCCAACAAGTTTGTGGTGGACGCGCCGTTCAACACCTTGAAAGCCTTGAAAGAACACGCTGAAAAATAAGCGCAGTTGATCAGGTGCCTCCGGCCTTGAGTGGAACGTTTGCCGGTCCCTCAAGGTCCAGATATGTGTAAGCCCACACACGGGTTTTATCGAGGAGGCACCGATGCAAAAGTGGCAGATTACCTTCGTTGATGATCACGGCGTACAGTCCGTGGAGCAGTTCACCTGCGCACAAAAACCCAGCCTCGAAGATGCGGCACACATGATTCGCAGCAAGCTGGTGCCCGTAGCCGCCGAACTCGATCTTAATGACCTTGAGGGCCGCAAGCCCGAGCCTACGGTCAAGATCCTCAAGGATCAGAACAGTATTCAGATTCTCGACATCTCCCCCGCCGCCTGAATATTCCCTGTATGGCATCCAAACCACCTCTGGTGGAGGGGATAGCTTCGCGCTACTCTGCAACTGAGATCAGCGAATGAATCGCTAAGGTCTGGTCTTGTCAGCTACATGCTTGTTTTCCCGCGGTCATGTCATTGCCGTAGTACCCGCGCCAGTAGGGCGCGGGCTTCGGGAAGCACGGAAAGTCTATCCATCGGTTTGAGGAGGACGTTTCATGAGCACAGCCTATCAAGAAGACATCAGCACCAACGTACTGCGCCGCATGAAAGAGGGCGGCTTCGACTTCTCGCGTTTTCACCCCATCGAGTTCTACGCCATTTTCCCGGATGAGGAACGGGCGCGAAGGGCTGCGGGTCGATTTCGTGGGGAATCCCTGAATGCCCAGGTCAGCGCGCGCGATGATGGCGCCTGGTACCTGGAGCTGAGCAAAATCATGTTCGCAACCTACGACGGTATAGGAGACTTCGAGCAAGACTTTGAAGCGGTGGTCGAGCCGCTGGGCGGAATCATCGAAGGGTGGGGCGTCAAGCAGGAGGTGCGTGGGTTACCCATGTAGCTGGATTTTATGAGCAACACAGCGTATCGGCTGACCTTTGGGTCGGCCGATTTTGTTTGTGCTGTCTGAAATTTCCCGAACGTGCAGAGCACTTTTCGAGCAGCAAAAAAAAGCCACCCAAAAAGGGTGGCCCAAAGGGAAGAGAGGTTCGCTGAAATCTCAGGAAACAATCCTGTTCAGCCGATGTGGGTGATTATCCGCAGGAGGGGCCGGGCAGTGAAATCAACTCTGACTATGCTGTTGATAGTCAAAGCCTGCATTGCGATGAAGCGCGGGTCGTGAGCGCCAGCATTCTGCGCACCAGGAAGGTGCGGTCAGATTTTGCAGGTTATTTAACTGACTGATTTTTAAGTGTTTATGCCGATGGCACGGGCCTTGCGACAGTGCTTGCGCCCGGGTGACAAGGAGTACGGCATGACCCGCACTTATTACGATGAAATGTACGACGGGGCAGGGCAGGTTCGCCCCCATTACCGCGAGTTCGCCCGCTGGTTGGCCGAAACGCCGGCCGAACTGCTGGCGCAGCGCCGGCGTGAGGCCGACTTGCTGTTCCACCGTGCCGGTATCACCTTCACCCTCTATGGGGACGAGCAGGGCACTGAGCGTCTGATCCCTTTTGACACCATCCCGCGCAGTATTCCGGCGAGTGAATGGCGGATTGTCGAGCGTGGGTGTATTCAAAGGGTCAAGGCGCTGAACATGTTTCTCGCCGACCTGTATCACGACCAGCGCATCATCAAGGCCGGCATTATCCCCGCCGAGCAGGTGCTGGCCAACGAGCAATACCAACTGGCGATGCAGGGCCTGGACCTGCACCGCGATCTGTATTCCCACATCTCCGGGGTCGATCTCGTACGTGATGGCGATGGCACTTACTACGTGCTGGAAGACAACCTGCGCACCCCAAGCGGTGTCAGCTACATGCTTGAAGATCGCAAGATGATGATGCGGCTGTTCCCGGAATTATTCGCGGCGCAGCGCATTGCGCCGATTGATCATTACCCCAACCTACTGCTCGATACCCTCAAAAGCTCCAGCCCGCTGGATAATCCAAGTGTGGTGGTGCTGACGCCGGGCCGCTTCAACAGCGCGTTTTTTGAACATGCCTTCCTGGCCCGGGAGATGGGCGTGGAACTGGTAGAAGGCGCGGACCTGTTTGTCCGCGATGACCGCGTATTCATGCGCACCACCGACGGCCCCAAGGCAGTGGACGTGATCTACCGGCGCCTCGACGACGCATTCCTCGACCCGCTGGCCTTCAACCCTGATTCGATGCTGGGCGTGCCTGGCCTGCTCGCGGCATACCGCTCGGGCAATGTGGTACTGGCCAATGCGATCGGCACGGGGGTGGCGGATGACAAGTCGGTGTACCCCTTCGTCACCGAGATGATCCGCTTTTACCTGGATGAAGAGCCGGTTCTGAAGAACGTTCCGACGTTTCAGTGCCGAAAGCCCGATGAACTGTCCCATGTGCTGGCCAACCTGCCGGACCTGGTCGTCAAGGAAACCCAAGGCTCCGGCGGCTACGGCATGCTGGTCGGCCCGGCTTCCACGGCGGCGGAAATCGAAGCCTTCCGCGCCCGTATCAAGGCCAAGCCCCACGCCTATATCGCACAACCGACCCTGTGTTTATCCACCTGTCCGACCTTCGTCGAAAACGGCATCGCGCCGCGCCATATCGACTTGCGGCCGTTTGTATTGTCCGGCAAGGAAACCCGCGTCGTTCCCGGTGGCCTCACCCGTGTGGCGCTGCGCGAAGGCTCGCTGGTGGTCAATTCGTCCCAGGGCGGCGGCACCAAAGACACTTGGGTGGTCGAGGACTGATGCCATGTTGAGTAGAACTGCCTCGGATTTGTACTGGATGTCGCGCTACCTGGAGCGCGCCGAAAACCTCGCGCGCATGCTCGATGTCAGCTATTCGTTGTCGCTGATGCCCCAGGACGGGCGCGGCGATGGCTTGCATGAGTTGGCCATGCCGTTGTTGATCACCGGCACTCTGGAGGATTACCACGAACGCCACGGCGAACTGCACGCCGAACGCTTGTTGCACTTCTTTGCACTGGACGCGGCCAACCCGGCCAGCATCTACAGTTGTCTCGGCGCTGCGCGGGCCAGCGCCCATGCAGTGCGTGGGCGAATTACCGCCGACATGTGGGAAAACATCAACGCCACCTGGCTGGATATTCGCGATATTGCCCAACAAGGGCTGAGCCACTACGGCATGAGCCGGTTTTGTGAATGGGTCAAGGAGCGTTCGCACCTGTTCCGAGGCGCTACCTACGGCACCATCATGCGTAACGATGCGTTTCGTTTTATTCGCCTGGGCACCTTTATCGAGCGCGCCGACAACACCCTGCGCCTGCTCGATGCTCGCTACGAAATGGCCGGTGACCAAGCCGCCGCCGTCACCGACGGCACGGCCCACGCCTACTATCAATGGAGCGCCTTGTTGCGCGCCTTGTCGTCATTCGAGGCCTACACCGAGATCTACCGCGACGCGCCCGGCGCCCGGCAAGTGGCCGAGCTGCTGCTGTTACGCGCAGACGTCCCGCGTTCCCTGCGGGCCTGCAGCGAAGAGATCGACCAGATTCTCGCCAGCCTGCCCGGCCTCAATGGCCGCCCGGCCCAGCGCCTGGCCGCCGAGATGGACGCGCGCCTGCGCTTTACCGCCATCGATGAAATTCTCGAGGAAGGCCTGCACGCCTGGCTGACCGATTTTATTCCCTTGGTCCGCCAGTTGGGCGACGCCATCTACAGTTCCTACCTGGAGGCGGCATGAGACTCTCCATCAGCCACGAAACCACCTACCGTTACGAAGACCAGGTGCGCGCCAGCATCCAGTACCTGCGCCTCACGCCCCACGACAGCGAGCGCCAGCATGTGCTCAGCTGGCAACTCGACCTGCCGCGCCCGGTGCGGGCGCAGGTTGACCCGTTCGGCAACATCCTGCACGTGCTGACCCTGGATGAACCCCACGACGCCATCATCATTGGCGCCCGTGGCCAAGTGGATATCGACGAATTACGCGAGGCCGAACACGAGAGCCAGTCGGCCTTTCCGTTCCTGCGCAGCACACGCCTGACCGAGCCCGACGAGGCACTGCGAGGCTTTGCCGAGCAACACTGCCAGCGCCGTCGTGACCGCAGCGCGCTGATCGACCTGATGCACGCCCTCAACCAGTCAATGGTCTACACGCCCGGCGCCACTGAAGTCGACACCTGTGCCGCGCAGGCCTTCGCCGGCCGCGCAGGCGTGTGCCAGGATCACACCCATGCGTTCCTGGCCTGCGCGCGCAGCCTGGGGATTCCGGCGCGGTATGTGTCGGGGTATTTGTACACTGAGGACAGCACGCACCTCGCCAGCCATGCCTGGGCGGAAGCCTGGCTGGATGACGCCTGGTACAGCTTTGACGTGACCAACCAACTGGCCCGGCCGGAACGGCATTTGAAACTGGCCGTGGGCCTGGATTACCTGGATGCCTGCCCGGTACGCGGCATGCGCCGTGGCGGCGGGCATGAGCAGATGCATGCCAAGGTGTGTGTGGCGCCAACGCCGGTGATATCGGTGCAGCAGCAATAGGCGAGGCAACTCTGGTGTGGGAGCTGGCTGGCCTGCGATTGCGCTGGGTCAGCTGCAAATGGGTTAACTGAACGTCCGTTATCGCAGGCAAGCCAGCTCCCACAGTGGGCGCGGGTGTTTTCAGAAAAATTGCCAGGCTCAGGGCTGCTGTTTACGCCCCGCCATATGCTTCAAATACCCCACCAGCAAATCCAGCTCGCCATCCGGCAACACGCTGGCCGTAAACGCCGGCATCTTCGCTTGTGGCCAATGCCGCAGGCTCTGAGGGTCGCGGATATAACGCTTGAGGAAATCCCCGCTGAAATACTCGGTCGGGCTGTAGGGCACGTTCAGGTCCGGCCCCATCTGTGCATCGCCGGCGCCATTGAGGCGATGGCAGGCCAGGCAGTTTTTCTGGAACAACGCGAAGCCCTGGTTGATCGGGTCATTTGCAGCCAACTTCGGATCGGGCAACAGGGCCGGAAAACGCTCGGCCACCGTCTTCAGTTGCTTGATGGCGGAGAGTTGAAACGGCCACTGCTCCGGGCTGATATGGGCGGCTTGCGGGTCGGTCCACACCAGATAGAACGGCCCGGCACCGGGTTTGCCTTCCGCCAGCGCGGGCCACGGGTGCGCCGGGTCTTCCACCGCCAGCCAGGCACGTGCGCCGTGTTTCTCCAACAATGGCGCAGCGGCTAGCTCAGCGGCAAATCCATCCAGGGCCACGGCTTGAAGGTGGTTTTCAGGTTTCAAACCGGGCAGGAGATCTGCCAACGGCACTGCGCGATACGTCATATTGCGCTTGTAGGAAACGTCATCAACGATCTGCACCGTCTGCGCATCCGGGTGCTTGAGCAAGTCCTCGGTCTGCCAGGTTTTACTGGCGTGGTCCAACTCAATGGTCAATTGCGCCGCCGCAGCGGGCAGGGCCAACAGCAAGGCGAGGAAGGCAAGGATCGGTTTCAAGAGGGAGCCCGGTTCGAAGTGACGGTTGCGCACACGATACCGGAAATCTGCACGCAAAAAGACAGCCCCTGCAACAGGACCGCTATACGCAATGTCCCGGCAGGTGCTGCCAAAAACTGCAGTCCTGATGCACTGTGTGCACGCAATGTGAGGATCGAGTCGTCACCCAATAATCTTGGTTAAATTGGGCAAGATCAGAATCAGAGTGGTGGCGAAAAGAATAAGTCCCGCCTGACGTACTTTGGTGTGTTTGAACATGGCTGTCTGCCTTTTGTTGTTATTCCTGAACGTCAAATGCGTGCCGGTTAATTTCAGTATCGCAACGTGACGTGTCGCTTTTCTTACAGCTGCTCCAGCAAAACCCGGCAGCAACTTCTTACTGATTCAACCTTAGAGCCCTCGTTCTTTGCGGCTTAGATCCATTTCATATCAGCTAATCAGTAAATCCGCTAAAAACGGCATGAGGCCTAAGGCCATCTTGGCGCCAGCCCTGAGGCTAGACAGCTAAAACGTTTAACCGACCGTTTTCCGTAGCTGGCTACCGTTCGTCCGAGCGTGGGTGTCAAAAGCAATGAGCGCATCCGTCATTGAAACCGTGTCAATCGGGCCTAAGGTAAGGGGCACACATGCACAGCGGTTCGAGGACGTCATGACCCAAGCTTTGATCTTTGATGCGATACGCACGCCCCGGGGCAAAGGTAAGGCCGACGGCGCCTTGCACAGCGTCAAACCGGTAAACCTGGTGGCGGGCTTGCTCACCGCGCTGGCACAACGCAGCGACCTCGACACGCGCCAGGTGGATGACATCGTCCTCGGCTGCGTCACCCCGGTAGGCGACCAGGGTGCCGACATCGCCAAGACCGCCGCGCTGGTGGCGGACTGGGACGTCAGTGTCGCCGGCTTACAGATCAACCGCTTCTGCGCTTCGGGCCTTGAAGCGGTCAACCTTGGCGCGATGAAAGTGCGTTCCGGCTTTGAAGACCTGGTGGTGGTCGGTGGCGTCGAATCTATGTCCCGCGTGCCGATGGGCAGTGATGGCGGCGCTTGGGTGCTCGACCCACAGACCAACATGCACAGCCACTTCACGCCCCAGGGCATCGGCGCGGATTTGATCGCGACCCTGGAAGGCTTCACTCGCCAGGACGTCGACGCTTTCGCCCTACAGTCCCAGCAGAAAGCGGCCAGGGCACGCGCAGACGGTTCTTTCAACAAATCGCTGATTGCGGTGCAGGACCAGAACGGCATCGTACTGCTGGACCATGACGAGTTTATCCGTGGCGACTCCACCCTCGAAGGCCTGGGCAAGCTCAAGCCGAGCTTCGAGATGATGGGGCAGATGGGCTTCGACGCCACCGCGCTGCGGGTCTACAGCCAGGTGGAGCGCATCAACCACGTACACACACCCGGCAACAGCTCCGGCATCGTCGATGGCGCGGCGCTGATGCTGATCGGCTCTGAGGCCAAAGGCCGTGAACTGGGCCTGCAACCGCGGGCGCGGATTGTCGCCACGGCGGTTACCAGCACTGACCCCACCATCATGCTCACCGGCCCGGCGCCTGCTACACGCAAAGCCCTGGCCAAGGCTGGTTTGCGCGTGGAAGACATCGACCTGTTCGAGGTCAACGAAGCGTTTGCCTCGGTGGTGCTCAAGTTCATCAAGGATATGGGTATCGATGCCGCGCGGGTCAACGTCAATGGCGGCTCCATCGCCATGGGCCATCCACTGGGCGCCACGGGCTGCGCGATCCTCGGCACCTTGCTCGACGAGCTGGAAGTACGCCAGCAGCGCTACGGCCTCGCCACCCTGTGTGTCGGCGGTGGCATGGGCATCGCCACCATTATTGAACGCCTCTGAGCCCAAGGAATTCGTCATGACCGAAGCCATTCGTTACGAAAAAGGCCAGGACCAGATCGTGGTGCTGACCCTCGACATGCCTGGCCAGAGCGCCAACACCATGAACAGTGTGTACCGCGAGGCGATGGCGGCCACTGTCGCGCGCCTGGAAGCGGAGAAGGACACGCTGGCCGGTGTGGTCATTACCTCGGCGAAGAAGACCTTTTTTGCCGGGGGGGATCTCAATGAATTGATCAAAGTCGACACAGCGCACGCCAAGGATTTCTACGCCGGTGTGGTCGTGTTAAAGGCGCAATTGCGCCGCTTGGAAACGCTCGGCAAACCGGTGGTTGCCGCGATTAATGGCGCTGCCCTGGGCGGCGGCTGGGAGATTTGCCTGGCCTGCCATTACCGCGTCGCGCTGGACGACAAGTCGGTGCAGCTCGGCTTGCCGGAAGTCACCCTGGGCCTGTTGCCGGGTGGCGGCGGGGTGGTCCGCATGGTGCGCATGCTGGGGTTGGAAAAAGCCTTGCCGTATTTGCTGGAAGGTAAAAAAGTCCGTGCGCAGCAGGCGCTGCAGGCGGGCTTGATCAATGAGCTGGCGGTGGACCGCGACGAACTGCTGGCCAAGTCCCGCGCCTGGATTCTTGCCAATCCTGAGGCCAGGCAGCCGTGGGACAACAAAGGCTATCAGCTCCCCGGCGGCACGCCGTCGAACCCCAAAGTGGCGCAGATGCTGGCAATTGCGCCGTCGATATTGCGCAGTAAAACCCAAGGCTGCTTCCCGGCACCGGAGAAGATCCTGTGTGCCGCCGTGGAAGGCGCCCAGGTGGATTTCGACACGGCGCACCTGATTGAAACGCGCTACTTCACCGAGCTGGTCACCGGGCAGGTGGCGAAAAACATGATCGGTACCTTCTGGTTCCAGCTCAACGAAATCAACGCCGGCCGTTCACGGCCCCAAGGCTTCGCGCCTTACGTCACGCGTAAAGTTGGCGTGCTTGGCGCGGGAATGATGGGGGCGGGCATCGCGTATGTCAGTGCCTGTGCGGGCATCGAGGTGGTGCTCAAGGACGTCAACCTGGCGGCTGCCGAGAAGGGCAAGGCCCATTCGGCCGCGCTGCTGGACAAGCAGGTCAGCCGTGGGCAACTGACGGCCGAACAGCGTGAAAGCACCCTGGCGCGGATTCATCCTACTCAGGATGACGCCGACCTGGCTGGCTGCGACCTGATCATCGAAGCCGTCTTCGAAGACCGTGAACTCAAAGCCAAGGTGTCGGCGGCTGCACAAAACGTGGTTGGCGCCGGTGCGGTGATTGCCTCCAACACTTCGACGCTGCCCATCAGCGGCCTGGCCAAAGCGGTGCCTGATCAAGGCAAGTTTATCGGCCTGCATTTCTTCAGCCCTGTCGACAAAATGCCGCTGGTGGAAATCATCAAGGGCGCCCTGACCAGCGACGAAACCCTGGCACGAGGTTTCGACTTCGTACTGCAAATCAAGAAAACCCCGATTGTGGTCAACGACAGTCGCGGCTTCTTCACCTCGCGGGTGTTCGGCACCTTCACCAACGAAGGCATTGCGATGTTAGGCGAAGGCGTGGCCGCGCCAATGATCGAGACCGAAGCGCGCAAGGCCGGGATGCCGGTGGGGCCGTTGGCGGTGTCCGATGAGGTATCGCTCAGCCTGATGAGCCATATCCGACAGCAAACCGCGAAGGATCTGCAGGCGGAAGGTAAGGCGGTACCGACGCATCCGGCGACGCGGGTGATCGATCTGTTGGTGAATGAGTACAAACGCGTGGGCAAGGCGGCCGGAGGCGGTTTTTACGACTATCCCACAGGCGGGCAGAAACACCTGTGGCCCGAGCTGAAAGCGCGCTTTGAACAGCCCGGTAATCAGATTTCGCCACAAGATGTACGCGATCGTTTGCTGTTTATCCAGGCGATTGAAACCGTGCGGTGTGTGGAGGAGGGCGTGTTGATGTCGACGGCCGACGCCAACGTGGGCTCGATCTTTGGCATTGGCTTTGCCGCGTGGAGTGGCGGCGCGCTGCAATTTATCAACCAGTATGGGCTCAACGACTTTATCGCTCGGGCACGCTACCTGGCCGAGCAGTATGGGGAGCGGTTCTCACCGCCGGCTCTGCTACTGGAAAAAGCTGCACAGGGAACACTATTCGCCTGACCGAAACGCAATATTTTGGATAATAGAGAACCCTTTTGGGAGCGGGCTTGCCCGCGATAGCGGTATGTCAGCCACTGCAAATATTGGCTGATATGACGCCATCGCGGGCAAGTTGAATCGTCGCACCGACGCTGCTGCAGGTAGGCACTTGGTGGGGCTTGCTTTGCAGGGGTATTTCAAGGCAGGCTCTGGGGTGTGCATTATTCCCATCACCGTGTCAGGTATTTTTTATGTCGCTACGCGTCTGTATCCTGGAAACCGATATCCTGCGTCCAGGCTTGATCGATCAGTACCAAGGGTACGGGCAGATGTTCAAACGCCTGTTCTCCAAGCAACCGATAGCCGCCGAATTTGTCATCTACAACGTCGTCCAGGGCGAATACCCGTCAGATGATGAGGTGTTCGACGCCTACCTGATCACCGGCAGCAAGGCCGATTCCTTCGGCACCGACCCATGGATCCAGACCCTTAAAACCTACTTGCTCGACCGCTATGCGCGCGGCGACAAGTTGCTGGGCGTGTGTTTCGGTCACCAGTTATTGGCGCTGCTGTTGGGCGGCAAGACTGAACGCGCCAGCAAAGGCTGGGGCATGGGCATCCACGACTACACGCTGAATGCCAAGGCGCCCTGGATGAGCCCGGTGGTGGAAGAACTGACGTTGCTGATCAGTCATCAGGATCAAGTGACCAGCCTGCCGGAAAACGCCACGGTGATAGCTTCCAGCGATTTTTGCCCCTATGCGGCGTATCACATCGAAGACCAGGTGCTGTGCTTCCAGGGCCACCCGGAATTCATCCACGATTATTCCCGCGAGTTGCTGGAGATTCTTCAGACAACTCTTGGGGAAAAGGTCTACACCCACGGCGTGGCAAGCCTGGAACGTGACCACCACGGTGCCACCGTGGCGGAGTGGATGATGCGTTTTGTCGCGCACAAGCCAGAGACTGCGGCTTAAAGCCAGCCCGAACGCTTGAAGCTCGCCCACAAACCGGTGCAGCCCGCCGCAATAAACCCGAGCACCGCAAAATAGCCGTAGTGCCATTGCAGCTCGGGCATGTTCTGGAAGTTCATCCCGTAAATCCCCGCCACCGCGGTGGGGAATGCCAGAATTGCCGCCCACGCGGCGAACTTGCGTTGCACCACGCTTTGGCGTGAGGCCTCCAGCAACACACCGATCTCAATGGTCTGGCTGGCGATATCGCGCAGGGTGGTCAGGTCTTCCATCTGCCGCGTCACGTGGATCTGCACGTCACGGAAATAGGGGCGCATGTTCTTGTCGATAAACGGGAAGCTCAGCTTCTGCAGTTCCTGGCTGATTTCGACCATCGGCGCCACATAACGCTTGAGCCGCAGCACGTCACGGCGCAGGCCGTGGAGGTTCTGGATATCGGTTTCATTGAGGGAGTTGCACAACACGTTGCGTTCCAACTCATCGATCTCGGCATGGATCGCCTCGCTCACCGGCTGGTAATTTTCGGTGACGAAATCCAGCAGCGCATAGAGTACGAAATCTTCCCCATGCTCCAGTAACAGCGGCCGCGCCTCACAGCGCTGGCGCACATAGCCGTACGACGCTGAGTGCCCGTTGCGTGCGGTAATGATGTAGCCGTTACCGGCGAAAATATGAGTTTCGATAAACACCAGCTTGCCGTTCTCGCGTACCGGTGAGTAGGTCACGATAAACAGCGCATCGCCGAAGGTTTCCAGCTTCGGTCGGCTGTGCTTTTCCAAGGCGTCTTCAATGGCCAGTTCATGCAGGTTGAACTGGCGTTGCAGGTTGGCCAGTTCCTGGGCGTTGGGCTCTTCCAGGCCGATCCATACAAAATGGTCGGGTTTGGCGGCCCAGGCCGCGCCCTCATCGAGGGTAATATCGGTGACTTTCTTTCCGGCGCTGTAAACGGCTGCCGCAACAACTCTACCCATGGTGCTGATCGCTTCTTATTAGGAGGACAGGTGTTGGGCAGCTTAGCTGGAAGCGAGTTCGATTGTTACGGCACTTTGCAGCTCACGGTCCATCGCGGCAATGCATTCATCCATCTGCGTCTGACAGGTCTGCATCAACTGAGGGATGTCATCCGAAGTCAGGCCTGCGGTAGGAATCGGTGGCAACGAGCGTATCAGCACATCACCACTGTTCCACTGATTAAGCTGCATATGGGTGATGTAATTGCTGACACACACCTGCACGATCGGCACACCTGCCGCAATCGCCATATGGAACGCGCCTTTCTTGAACGGCAACAGGCCTTTGCCGAGGTTGCGCGTGCCTTCCGGAAATACCCAGATCGACGTGTCCTGATGCTGCAAGGTATGCGTGGTCGTGAGCATCGCGCGACGCGCCTTGTGCGCATTGCCGCGGTCGATCAGCACATTGCCAGCCAGCCAGAACAACTGGCCGAACAGCGGCACCCATTTCAGGCTTTTCTTGGCAATACACACCGTGCGGTAAGGCACCACAGTACCCAACACAAACAAGTCATAGTTGGACTGGTGGTTGGCGATGACCACGCACGTGCCGGGCTTGTTGCGCAGCGAGTCGACATCTCTCTTCACGTTTAAACGCAATATCCACATGGCGGGCAGCGCATAGAGGCGCGCGCACAAGCGGCTGTTGTCGGGATTGAACGGCCGACAAATGCCCAACAGCACGCCCAGCACACCGACAACCATAAAGTGCAGGCTCATCAACAACATACGTAACAGAAAGAGCATCGACGCGGCCCATCGGGACAAAAGGTGGCGCAGTGTACGGATGTGCACTGTATTCGGCAATTGCCCCTACAGACGTAGGAGATAGGCGATGTTTAAGTACATGTTTCAACGTAAGCCGACAATGCCTGACTAGAGCGGCTAAAGAGGTTTCGGATGTATCGGTAAGAAAAAGCCCGACTCTAGGTCGGGCTCTGGCGTTGCCGCTGCGGGGTGTTAGCTCAGGATATGGCCCTGATCCTGGATAATTGCATCATCCAACGCTTCCAGCAGCGCTTTACGCACCTTCAACTTGGTGTGCTTGTGGGCGTTCATGTTGATCTTCTTCAACTGGCGGGCCGCTTCTAGGGCCGCCGCGTGCAACTCTTCCGGTGCGACCACCTTATCCAGGAAGCCCGCTTGCAGTGCGCCCTGCGGGTCAAACATTTCCGCATTGATTACCGAACGATGAAACGCCGACTTGCGCAGACGATCCCGCGCCAACTCGATACCGGCGTGGTGCATGGTCATGCCGATCGCCACTTCATTCAGGCCAATGCTGAACGGGCCTTCCACACCAATCCGATAATCTGCCGACAACAGCAGGAACGCACCTTTGGCCACCGCATGTCCGGGGCATGCGACGATGACGGGAAACGGGTGCGACAACAGGCGACGCGCCAACGTCGAGCCCGACGTCACCAGGCCAATAGCCTCTTTAGGGCCGGCCGTCATCACCTTCAAATCATAACCGCCCGACAGAATCCCCGGCGTCCCGGTGATGATCACCACCGCCCGATCTTTCTCGGCCTGATCCAGCGCCGCATTAAACTCACTGACCACCGCCGGAGAAATGGCATTCACCTTGCCGTTGCTCAAGGTCAGGGTCGCGATACCGTCTTCGAGGTGGTAGGCAATCAACTCACTCATGACGCGGTTCCTTGTAGGACTTGTTATAGATAGGCTGTTTATAGAAGAGCATGCGCAGACGTTACCCACCACGCCCGCCCCGGTAAAGCGCCGTGACTGACTACTCAGTCAGACTTTTCCCGGATCTCATTAGGTTAGACGGCCTAGGGCAGGGCGCAGCAGCCGCCCCAAGTGCATGCCAGCGGTGCCCGAGAATGGCAGAATCACCGCCCTCGCCGGGCGGGTAACGGCATAACCGCCTAACCGCATGAAAATTCTGAAAAAAACCTTTGCCATCAGAAAGGCTTTCGACTACATTAGCGCGCCTCGACAGACTGAACTGGTTTGACGAGATACGGTGAAGTGTCCGAGTGGCTTAAGGAGCACGCCTGGAAAGTGTGTATACAAGAAATTGTATCGAGAGTTCGAATCTCTCCTTCACCGCCAAATTTGAAACGACTAAACCCCTGAAAACGTTAAAGTTTTCAGGGGTTTTGTGTTTTAAGGGGGTCAAAAAAGGCCCATATGGGAACATCCATGGGAACACAGGCTGCTGGATTGCCTGCGTTCTGACCCCGGTTTACGGGGCTTCGTCACCACCTGGAGGCTGCATGCCCAGGGCGTGCTGCAGCATGCCGATGACGTCCGGGCCGTCCTCGTTAATCCACATGCCGTAGTGCTGCCTGATCATGTTCGCGCTGGTGTGGCCCATTTGCTCCGCGATCCAGTCGACCGAAGCCACGCCGGTGGTCAGCAACTGGCTGGCGTAGGTGTGGCGACACTGGCCAGGACCGCGATAGCGAACGCCGGCCGCTTTCAAGTGCGCTTTGAAGAACCTGTCCCTCACGACAAAGTCGCTGACGTGCGGCAGGCCGCTCTTGGTGTTCAGGAATACGAAGTGCAGCTTGTGCTTGCGGACTGTCTTGTTGTCCCGCTCGACGACGTCGACCGTGTCCACGGTCTTGAGCTGGTTGATGGCGTCCAACTTGCGCAGGGCATCCCACGCAGGCTCCAGCAGGCGCACCTTACGCGTAGAGCGCCGGGTTTTCGTCACGCGATAGGCCCCCCGCACTTTGGAGCGACGGAAAGTCACCGTCCCCTGTTTCAGGTCGACATCCTCCCAGGCCAGCGCGATGGTCTCCGACACCCGTGGACCGGCCCAAATCATAAACTGCACCATCAATAGCTCCTGGGTGCGGTTGGTGTACGTGTCGAGGATCTGCTTGATTTCCGCCCTGGTGAACGGGTCGGGCGCCTCTGGATCGGGAAGGCGCACAAATAACCCCTCAGTTGGGTCGTGTGCGACCTTCTTCCGGGTGCGGTACAGCCGGAACACCTGGCGCACATTGCTGATGATGTCGCGGATGGTCTTGTTCTTCAGCCGCTTCGACAGCGGCCCCTGAATCCACTCTTGCAGGTCCAGGTGGTCAATCTGATCGATCTGAACGTCACCCCAGCGCGGCCGTACATGGACCTCGGCCTTGTTCTTATATCCACGGAAAGAGGTCGCAGCGACGCTGTTGCTCTTGATCGTCAGCCACAGGTCCAGGTAATGGCCGAAGCTGTTCTCGGCCAGCTTGGTTGACTCGGGAAAATGCCGGCGGTAATCGAAGGTGCCGGCCTGTATTTCGTACTCGATCACCGTCACCAGGCGTTTTGCGTGGTCCCGGTTGGCCGGTGTGTTGCCGCCGGGCACAAGCTCTCGGCACAGCTCGCCATTGAAACGAAAATAGACCCGTACTGAATTGCCACGGGCCTCTACGCCATCTGCCATATGCGTCCCCACGCGATGTATTGAAAGATTCTGCCAACAGGAAGAAAAAAGGCCCGTCGCCGGGCCTGATGTATTGCGGGTTTAGTGTTGCCGATCACTGCTGGCGAAGTAACCAGAACAGGCTGGCACTTTTTCTAGGTGCCGGTGTGTCCCCGGCCTGGGCTTCTTCGGCCCGACGCTTTGCGTTGGTAACCTGGCGCGCTTTGCTGCACTTCTGGTGGTTACCGTGGGCACGGGATCTACCGCACTGGTCACATACGCCGGTGAGGTCAAGGTTCCAGGGGAAGGATTTACCGTTGTTCATGGTTTCGCCTTAATCATCGTATCTCTCCAAACAAAGAAAGACGGTTCAACTGACTGTGGCATTGAGGGTTGATCCATATGCATTCAGTTCGGGTCGCGGAGCCGCGCCCGGCACTGATGCGAGCGGAAGTGCCGTAACTAGCCCAGCCTGGTAGCAATTCGGAATACAGATCGCTTGGGTAGCCAGACAGAACCACCATGCCTTCTAGCTCGAGCAGAACCGCCAGCAATTCCCGATGCATCGTGTCGTCCATTTCGTGCTTGTAGTACCTGCCGCTTGATGCACCCTTGTATCTGGTGTCGTGCACGTAGGGCGGGTCAACGTAGTGCAGGGTCTGCGGCCCGTCGTGCGCCTTAACAACCTCGACTGCCGGCCTGTTCTCGATCAACACTCCGCTCAGCCGCTGGCCAACCTCTGCAAGTTGATCGGGGTAGGCCGCCCAGAGTGACTGGGCTGTGCCGTATTGGCGTTTGGTGTCAATACGAAAACCCGTGACGCCCTTGGTCGCGCCGGCAGAGCCAAAGCCCATCTGAGCCCTGATGATCGTTCGGCGGGCGCGTTCTATTGGATCGGTGCAAGGCTCCCAAGACAACTCAAATTCTTCCCGCGAATAAGGTGTGAACACTAGGCGTTCAACAAGTCCCGATCGGGAATTTTGATCCTGTAGCACTCGGAAGAGGTTCACGATGTCGCCGTCCAGGTCGTTGTAGACCTCGGCATATGATCGGGCCTTCTGCATCAGCACGCCGGCGGCGCCACCGAATGACTCGACGTAGCAAGTGTGCTGTGGGAAGTGTTGCAGCACCCACGGTGCGAGCCGGAACTTGGCGCCGTGGTAACGGATGACCGGTGATGTAATCGTCATTGGTTACCCCCCCTCACATCCGAAACGATTGATGAATGAACGCAGGCAGAGCCTTATGTTCTTCGGGTTTGGCCCCGTCCCCCTGGATCTCACAAACGAACCGATGCCGCTTGCGGTTGGGCGCAGTCAGTGTCTCGGTCAACCCTGGCACGAGGTCGGTGCATTGCTCGTAGGCGGTAGGGCCACTCCAGCTATCGGCCCTCACCATCTGACAATCCGTATGGGTCGCATCAATGCACAGATAAAGCAGCAGGAACACAGTCATACACCAACCTCCTGCTGAGCCACGCTTAGCGCAATCGCCACCGGCTGCACCCAAATCGACACGTTGCTGAGCATGAACGTCTCGCCAGCCTCGGAAAGCAGCAGCGTCACGCCGAACACGTCGGCCATGGCCCTCGCCGCTGCACGCGGAACCGCGTTGCCGATCCGCTCCCGATGGTGGCCGTCGTTGATGCCGTCCAGCCGGAAAACTCCCGCCTGCTCGATCTTGCGAACCCGCTGCATCCGCTCGATCTCTTTTGCGGTCTGCGGATCTGCTGACCAGTGATCCTCTGGATCAAACAGCGATTGCAGCGCAGCCAGCTCAAGGGTGGTGAACGGGCGATGCCAAGTACCGTCCAAGCTGGTGATCATGCAGGTCAGCCGGTCGTTTGGCGCCGGCATGCGCTGATCAGCAACCGACCACCGTCCATTGTCGTGGCAGGCACTGGCGGAAACGGCGCCGGCCGGGGTGTTGTAGTCGACTACACCGTAATGCCCGCCTGTCAGGTACGCATCGCCCTTGCTGCGCGACATGCCTGGGCGCGGATCTGCGATCGATAGTGCCCCGCTGGCAACCTGTTGGGAGCCGGTTACTGTCTTGGCACTCTCGCACCAGGGCGTGATCCGCAGCTTTTGAGTGCTGGCGTTCGGGTGCCAGTTTTTGTATGCGGGATCTGCCACAGCAAAAGCGCCTTGCCCGGTCGTGCTGCCGGCGATGACGGTGCCGGCCGGCTTGCTGTAGTCGGTGACCAGGTACTTTCCGAAGCCCTTGGACGGTTGTCGAGGGTCGGCCACGGCCTGCCCGCCGGAGCTGGGACCATGCCCTGCGGTGACAGTGCCGGCGGCTTGGTCGTTGCGAATTACCCGGAATACGTTGTTGTGCCGTTCGCCGCCCATGCGTGGGTCTGCAACGCTGAACGTCCCTTGCCCTGGGCTGCGTTGGCCGGTGACCACGCCGCAGTGGCGGTTGTAGGGCAGTACGCCGTATTGGGTGTATTCGAATTTGCTGGTCGGACGCGGATCTGCCACGGAGAATTTGCCGTTCATGGGGCGGCTCGCACCTGCGACCACGCCGGCTGTATCGCCCCAATCGACAACTCCGAGCACGCCATTGTGATATTCCGGCACGATCACAAAGTCGCGCAGGTGACCGTCCTCGATCGCAAACCGGCTCAGACTGCGCCAATCCTTCCCAGCCTCAACCAGGGCCAGGCGCACCCACGTTTTCCACTGCAACGCAGGTACCCGGTGCATCGGCCCTGCCTGATCGATATCGCCGGCCAGCGGCATGCGGCTCAGCACGTCGCCGACGGCGCGCAGGCTGCGTTTTTCAGGTTCATACAGGAACGCTGGAACCTGCTCGACGTGCCTGGCCACCAGCAAGAAACGCTTGCGGCTCTGTGCCAGTCCGCCGATTTCGCCGCAGTCGTGGGTAGTTTCTGCCACCGCGTAGCCGTAGTGGCGGAGCAGCTTGGTGATCTGGTCCAGCAGGTAGCGGCCACGGGTAGCCAGGCGCGGCACGTTTTCGAACACGATCAACTTCACCGGGTTGTGCTTCCAGGCTTCGCACATCAACCACACACAGCGCAACGTCAGCTCATTGAGCGCCCGGTATTTGGGCGTCTGGCTCATCGTCTCGGACAGGAGCCCCGAGGCCCCTTTGCATGGGCTGCTGATGAACACCGCATCCGGGTCTTCGTTGCCGGCAGCGCGGCGCAGATCCTCGGCGGTTGCTTCTTTCCAACCGGCGGGCGGCTGATGGCCGTGGAATGCGGTGAACTGCTCGCGGGTGAACAGATCCATCAGCGTGCCAGGCACACCGGTCATCATTTGGAAGTCGCGCAAGCCGGCTGGGTCTACATCGACGCCGCCCAGGCAGCGCCATTCAGCTTGCATGGGGCCAAGGGCTGGTTTGGAGTCGCTAAAGCCCGCGGCACCGCTACCCAGGCCGCAGCAGAGGTGGAAGTGGGTGAGGGTGCGCTTAAGCATTGGACACCTCAATGGCTCTCAATTTTGCGAGGCGTGCGGTTTCGTACTCGCTGGCCAGTATCTCTACCGCGCCGTCAATCCACCCGCAGGATGGTTTCCCAGCCTCCACGTTGGCCAGGTGCTCGACTTCATTGATTTGAAAGCCCAGGTGAAAGTACGCGGTGCCGTCGAGTTCAAACTTGACCCCGCCGCTCATGAGCAAGTGGCCCGTGTTTACCCCCAACCGCTGCCAATATTCATGGGAACTGAGGCGTTTTGGGCAGTGCTCTGCCCACAAGGCAACCAGGCGTTCATGCTCAGCCCGAACTGCTGCGCGATCTTCCTTTGACATGCCTTTGGCAAGCTTGGCGGTGCTGCGCAGTGAGCGGTAGCCATAGTCGTCAGGGCGGCACCAGTGCGCATCCAGATCAGCACCACCTGTAATTTTCACTCCACCAGCAAAGTGGGAAGTGATGTCTCGCATTGGTGCGACCTTGCCACCGAAATGCACGCCCAGCGCGACCAGTAGAGCGCTAAAAGCATCCTTCATGACGTAATAGCTCCGAACAATTTCGACGGTCTCTGGCTCGCTGGACTTGTAGAAGAAGTCGGCCATGATCACTGCCCTCCCACAAGCATGCGCGTCAGTGGATTGGGTTCGCCGAACGGCATCAGCTTGTCGAGCGGTGTTGTGATGCTGCGACCGGTCGCGGTGCGCAAGGTGGCAACGCAACCATCAATCGCTTCGATCACGCCGGTACGAGCGCTGAGACGGAATTCCCTATAGCCACTGCTCATTGCGACGTAGCTGACCGTGTCGCCGATTGCTAGGGGTGTTGTGTTAGCCTCTGCGGTGCCGCCTTTGGGTTGATTCACTTGCATGGTGCTTCTCCTTTGGGTGGTCGGTGTCGAGGGGTTGCAGCCCCTCGGCACCACCTTCTTACTGGCTTGCGCCGGTTGGGTTTTGCTTCCGTACGAGGTGCAGCAGCAGGTTTTCAAATTCAACAACCTCATCTGTTGCCGATTGCCATTCCAGAACTGCCTGGATCTGATCCCGGCTGCACTCCAGCACCAGAATTTCTTTGTCGCCTACCGCACGAACCTCAAGGATCGCGAGCAGCCCCGCAGGGTCGTAGGCTTCGGCGTGAACGATCTTCCCGGACTCGTTGAACCAGTCCTTAAGCTCTTTCAGGTGCCGAAGACGGTTGGTCTCGCCCTGCTGGCCGTCACCGGTGATGACTTGTACGTGCATGGTGCTTCTCCTTTGGGTGAATGGTTTCTAGGGGTTGCAGCCCCTAAGCGCCCTGGAATACCCAGCAGCGAATGGTTTTCGATTTGTCGAACGCGTCCAGCACCCGCGCTGAATTGACGGGCTTATTCGACTCCAGAAACTTGGGTGACTTGCTGGTCTTGAGCAGGCGTTTCAGGTCGCTCAGCGGCGGTACCTGCTGCCGTTTATTGGCAGCCATTTCCACAAACTCGTTGAGGTTCACGGCAATCAGCCCGTCCCTGCGTGCATGGTTGAGCGCGCCTTTCTCGTCCATGCCGTTGAGGAAGTCGTACAAGTCCCAAAACTCGGTAACGGTTGGGTGGTCGGCGTTGATTGCCTGCTGCCGCTCCAGGGCCATGCGGCTGATTTCGGCGTGAGCGAGGGCTTTACGATGCTCGCCGAGGGGTACGACCCCGGCCAGTGCATCCACCAGGCTGCGCAGCTGGGCATGGTTCTTGGCGATACGTACGGTGCGCACGCCAGGTTGGGCCAGCAGCTCCTGTTCGTAGCCGGAGGTGTTTTCCTCCATCAGGCGCATGGTTTCGGTTTCGTGTTGCAGCGCCTTGACCAGGAACCCGCTGATGCTGTCCATCGGCATGCGCTCCAGCTGCTCGGCGTACTGCTTGGTCTCCGGCGTGTGGTGCTCGCGTGTCAGGTGGACATGGCAGATTCGCTGCAGGATTGGCTCTGATGCGTTCACCGGGTTGTTCTGCGCGATCAGCAGTGCGGCTCGGAACGGGGGTTCGTGGGTGTCGTTGCCGTTGTTTTTCACGCCGGTGGAGCGAACGCTGCGGCCGTTGTAGGCGGTTTTCAGTTCGTCCCAGTCGAAGTGTTTAACCGGCTGGCCTTCCTTTTGTTCACGTTCGGACTCGATCAGCACCACCGGCAAGTTGCTGACCTGCGAGAAGTTGCGTGCGCGGCTTGCAGCCGTCGCTTTGGACGGGTCAAAGCCTTCGTAATCAGTCCGTCCGACCGACTTCCACAGCAGCTCCACTAGCGTGGTTTTTCCCGAGCCTGCTTCACCCACCAGCTCCAGGAACATCAGTGACTTGTGGATCTGGCGGATTTGCTCGGCGTGCAACGCTCCCAGCCACCAGGCCAGCACCACCAGCCCCTGTACGCCAAAGCAGCGCCAGTAAATGTCGAACCAACCTTCGTTGTAGGCATTGAGGTCGGTGTTGATGTGCAGCACGGGCGACTGGCTTTGCGACTTGATGCTCAGCTTGCCCAGGTCAAAAAAGTCTTCCTTGTTGCGCACCTGCATCTTGCCGCCGTGAAAGGCCAGGTCGTTGAAGACATAAGCACCATGGTCGCGGCTGTAGCCGATCCATTCGATGGTATTGACGGCTTTCAGGCAATCGAGCTGAGGCGCCATAATCCGCTTCAGCTGCTGGGCGCTGCCCTCGAACCACGCGCCATTGGCGACGTTGAGCAGGCGATTCGCGAACTCGGGCGCTGACGTGAGTTGTTTGGCCGTGAACGTACTCTTGATGGCGGCGCCTTGCGGACGCTCGATGCGGAAGTAGTACCAGGCCTCGTCGGTCAGGTCGTTGCGCATGTAGTACAGCGCCTGGAAGTTGCAGTTGGCTATATTGGTTACTGAGCCGGCTTGGCGTAGCGCCTTGTAGCGCTTCTGTTCGTCGTTTAGCAGTTGGTCCTCATGACGGTCTGAACTCTCCAGATCGGCCTTCGCACGGTCGTATTTATCAAGGTCCAGTCGAAACCAGTACAGGCGCTTGCGGAATGAAAAATTGAATTCCTTGCGCTCGTCGCGCAGGTAGATGAGGAACCCCTTTTCTTCAGCCGAGTCAGCCAGCAGCAAATCGCCGTGGTGACGGGCTTCGTCCAGATCCTGCTCGATCCGCTCGGCGCGCTTGTCGTCGCCCTCGATCGGCTTCCACTTTAGGTGCAGGTCGTTCCAATCAACCTTTTTGCCATTGGGCTGCGGGATCACCGCTGCCTTGCAGATGAAGCCCAGGTCGGCGGCTTCCTTCGCCCAGCGGCGCATGTTGGCCTTGGCGACAGGCTCGTTATCCAATGCCCACACCAGCAGTGGTAGGCGCTTGTCAGCGTCGTGGCGCAGCTTGGCCAGAGCTTTCAGCGAGTCGATAGGGCAGGGAGCGCTGGACATCATAGACACCGCCGGCACGTCGTTGTGCAGCAATGCGATGGCGTCGAATATGCCCTCAGTGATGAACAGCTCGTCGACCTCCAGCAGGTCCAAGCTTGGAGGGCACCACCAGACACCTTTGTATCCAGTCAAGCCTTCACCGGTCGGGCGGAAACGCGCTTTCATCTTGCCGAAGCGGTCTGGTCGATCTATTAGACGTTCCCAGTACCCACCTTTTTCCAAAGCGAAGCGCACCGTGGCGCTGCCGATATTCAGCCGGCCATCCCAGTAGTTATCTTGGGAGAACCAACCAGCGATCAGCTCAAATTTAAAGCCGCGCGCAAACTCGAGGTAGGCGCGTGCAGTGGCAAGGGGGTTGTCTGGCGTCGACGGTGCGGTCTTGCTCCAGTCGTTGAACAGGTCGTCGTAGACGTCCTTCACGTGGACACGGTGGTCGCACTTTTCGGGCCGGCCGCAGATCAACGTCCAGGGCGAATCGTAAAAGGTGTACAGGGTCTTCTGGCCGCATGCCGGGCAAACACCCTTACGCATGTAATTGGTGTTTGCCATGTGCTTGAGCTGGTAGTCCCGCTCAATGCGTTGGATGACGTCGGCTCGCAGCCTTTGTTCCATTTCCATCGTGGCTTACTTCGCTTCGTCGAGACTGTGTTTAAGGGCGCCTATTAGGCTTTTTCGCGCTGCCAACCCAGGGAAGGCCACCAGCAACGAGCCGTGCCGCAAACCCTCGGGGATCATGCGAAAGCGGTCGTCATACCAATGCTCGTTGAACAGCAACGCGTACTGCGCACGCAGTTCAACAAGCAGTGCCTCGGCCTGGTCGCGGGGCAGTTTTGCGGTGATGGCTATGTCGATTTCCATGGTCCACCTCGGATTGCGGGCAAAGCTCACCCAAACCCATTGGGGATGGGGCAGGGCGGGGTTTAAAAGGGAGCGTTACTGAGGGTGTGGCTTTTGTACGGTGTTGCGCTGGTCGAGCAGTTTCTGTGGCAGAAACCGAGCCGGGATGGGGAAGCATTGACCCGCAAGGACGTCTACCAGGTGGACACGGGTGCTGTCCTTCCCACTAGCCCAGTCAACGCCAATCCAGCGACGCTTCTTGATCACCTGCAATTCAGTCCAGGCGTTGTGGACCAACTTGGGTGCCATGAACGCCGGAACTTCCAATGCAAGTGTTAGGTGGCGAATGCAGCGATCAAACAGCAGATCGGAATCCATCAGGTGTTCTGCCTCATGGCGTTGCAAGTAGGTGAAAGCAGCGTGTTGCATGCTGCTGCGGTAGTCATGAGTCTGTTGATCAAGGTTCATCACGCACGCTCCATTTCGAGTTGGTCCAGCAGATCGGGTTGATCGGTTTTTGCAGCAAGGTTTCGACGTGCAAGCAAACGCACTTTCGTGGGTGCCATTGGCAGGACCGTCAGGGGTTGGTCGATACCGGATGGGCTGAGCTGATATTCCCAAACCAACGAGCCGGAGAACGTGGCGCCGCACAGCAGGTTGGTGCATTCCGAATACATCGATCTGAAACAAGGTGTCTGCCCTTCGGAGGTGCGAATACGCATCGAGCTGCTGCAGCAAGGGCAGACCAGTTTGTAAGTACTCACTAAACAGCTCCCTGGCTGTACAGCTGGATGGTCGCGAACACCTCGGCGTAGCGAGCTGACATATAGGTGATCAGGGCGGCGATGATCGCGTCGGCCTCACGCTTTTCGATAACACCGTCATCCAGCGCCGCAGACATGATCTGGTCGACCTTGCCCCTCTTGGCAGAGGCCTTTAGCGATCGGCTATACAGCTCTACGTTGTCGAGCGTTTCCGGCAGGCTCAGCGGCACGAACATGCCGCCGTACATTGAAGCGATGTAATCAGCCAGATACGTGGTGCCGGCGACTTGCTCCAGCCGGCGGATGTGTTCGTCGGCCAGCGGGCGACTGCCGGCGTTCTCGTAGGCCTGGTTGTCGAACTTCTTGAGCGGCATGCCGAGATCTGCCGAGGCGTATTCCCGACCGCCTGGGTAGGATCCAATGACGGCCATAACGACGCTCTTTCTGCTGTCTAGAACTGGGCGTTTCATCTTCTGGTTTCCCCTTGGAGCCAGAGGCCCTAATTTGCAATCTCGCCGTCTTTGATGCCGAGCAATACCGCCGCCCGGTGTGCTTCGCCACGACGACCTTTCTTGCGGCCGTTTAGCAGGTCACTGACCAAATTTCTGTTCAACTCATATGTACGGCAGAACTCAGCAATGCTGACGCCCTTGCGGTCAAGAGCCGCGCGGGCTTGCTCGGGTGTCAAAGGGGCGGGCATAGTGTTCATGTGTGTTCGTTCGTGTTTGTGTGAGGGCATTCTTGAACAGAAAAATATACAAGTCAATAAGGATTGCGCATAAAAATGTACATTTCTGATGGGGTGAGTGATCGCCTAAAAGAAGAGCGCGACCGTTTGGGCCTTAGTCAAACCGATTTCGGGGTGTTGGGAGGTGTCAGCCGAGGGACACAGAAAGCGTACGAACAGGGCGCAAATTCGCCAGATTTGCGATACCTGGCTGCTCTTGAGAGGGCAGGCGTGGACATTCAGTACGTGCTGACAGGCGTGAAGGCCTTCCTGTCGAAAAGTGGAATTGACAGTGCTGAGTCTCGAATCCTAGAAAACTACCGATCTTTATCCGATGGCGATAAAGCATCCGTCCAGAGGCTGACCAGCGCTTTAGCAGTCTCTACTACTAATTAACCTTTTGTCTCGTTCTAGGCCAGCGGGGGTCATTCGACCTTTGTTTCTATGGTCTACGTCGACTTATTTGTCTGTCAAAGCGCTCGCTGTCTTTATTGTATAGAGGGGGTGGTGGCACACCAGAATATGCTGAGAATCGCTCGTTCGCCGGGTGTTTTTGACGGCACTACCGATAGTGCCGGGCGCCCGTTACGTGTTGTAAAGGGAGTAGAACATGTTGGTGAACAGCGATGCAGAGAGCAATCAAACCGCAAGCGGTGAAGACCAGCGTGTTACGCACGCCGAGCATCACTTAGTGAAGGTGTTCAGGCAGTTGAGCGAGGAACACCAGAACGACATGCTGCGCTTTATTGACGCACTCTTGAACGCTCAGTAGGAGGGAAAGCTCGGTTCGCCGGGCTTTTTAATTAGGCAGCTGCGGCCAGTGTGAGGCTCGCGCTATTGCCGAATCAGTGATTGCCAAATAGCCTATGTGCAACACAACAGATGCAATGGTCTCAAGGAATGATCCATAGAGGGAATGCTGTGAAAACTGACGTACTGATCGGAGCCTGCACCAGCCTGATTCTGTTTGCGCTCTCCACAAACGCCCTGGCTGAACCCTGCGATAATGTTCTCGCTGCGCTGCAGCAGGAACGTCACCTGTCCCAAGTCAAACAAACGGAAGGCAAGCAAACCACCGAGTACCGTGATGGCCCAAACATCGTGTTGTCCCTCAGCTGCGCCGTGGGAACTCCCAATGTTGCTGTCACCTGGGATGGCCCGGCCCCGGATCAAGCGTTCTACGATCTGGTCGGCCGCACCGGCAGTCTGGTCTCAAAACGCTCTGCTGCTGACGTTGTGAAAGCATCCCAGCAATGCCGCCAACAAGCACTGAAAGACGAAAGCGAGATCGCCACTGTTGAACAAAAAGGCCTAGCTATCGAATGCCAAGCCTTTGCCCGTGACGGTGGTGGCACGACAATTACTGTGTTTGCTGATTAGCCTTCCTACACTCGGGCTCCGCCCCCGGCATAGCCTCCCTCTTCGGATTTCGCCGCCTGTAACCGTTTCCACTCCCGATCCACCGCCCGCTTTGCCGTTGTCTGGTTGGCATACAGCCAAAGTAGGCGGCGGGGCTTCGCCTGGTCGCCGGCGGTCATGGTCCTCTCTTTCCCGGTTTTCTCGTCGCGGTAGTAGGCGATGATGCCGGTGTAATTCAGTTTGTTATCTTCAGCCAAGTCATCGACTGTATCTTCTGGCAGTTTGCTTTCCAGCTCCAGGCTCATGGTGTAGCCGTTGTCCGGGCTGAGGTTGTGCTGCACGTTGCCCCCGTACCAGATGATTTCGTCAATTTCAGCCTTCACGCCCTGCAGCGTGTAGGTCAGTTCCGGGATCAGATCGGGTCGGCCAACCGCCAGGGTATAGCTGAGCGTGGCGCTGCCACGGCGCAGGCGGTTGAATTCCGCCCGCGCTGCGCGTAGGGCCGACTGTTTGTCGCTGTAGGTGTGGCGCAGGTCTTTGAGGTTTTCGCCGCCGCCAGCAATGGTTTCCTGTTTCTTGGCGCTGTTCACGTCATAGAAGTAGGCGCGTACCCCGTCGTAGCTGTCGCGATCGGCGAGCAAATAGCGGTGTTGGTCGCCATCGGCACGGGTGAGGGTTATGTGGGGCAGGTCCAGGCCGCTGACGGCCTTACCGCCACCGGCAGGCATACATAACAGGCACCCGGCCTTGACACTGGCTACGGCGTCGAACTCTTCGCCTAGGCGGCTGATCAGGTTGGCGTCGGACTCATTGGCCTGATCCAGTTGCAGGATGGGCAGTCCGTCGAGCGCACCGGCAATAGTTGCGGTGAGGCCGTTGCCTATGGCGATATCGCCCAGGACGTCACCGAGGGTCGTATTGCTCCAGCTGCGCTCGCGTTTGGTTTTCAGCCCCTTGCGCAGATCTGCCGACCGGGCACGAATGCTCAACACGTCCGGGGCGCCGCTGTGTTCGGTCTCGTCGACGGTGTAAATGCCTTTGTCGACCAGGCCGGTGTCGCTCCAGCCCAGCCATAACCGTACCACCGCGCCTTTGGGTGGAATCGACAGCAAACCGTCGTGGTCGCTGAGGCTGATACTGAGCTGGTCGGCTTCGATACCGCGGTTGTCGGTCAGTTCCAGGCTCATCAGCCGGGGGCTGATGATCTGGGCGATGTCGTTGCCGTCGACGGTCAGGCGGAAGGCCGGTACCGGATATGCCGCGTCGCGCTTGTAGCGATCGACGGTATCCTTCAGAAACCCGGTCACGCGGGAAAGGGCGGCTTCGATCATATCAATCCACGCAGGATGTTCACGCCGACGGCAGTGCCTGCGCCGAGCAGGTCAATCCGGTCATCGTCGATACGAGTGAGGGCGAGGTTGAACTCAATACGCCGAGGCGTCCCGTCGCGAAAGAAAAAGGTCTTGGTTTCTCCCAGGCTTTCGATCACCCACAGGCCGTAGATACGGCCACTTCCTTCGACCATGGGCCAAGCCTTACCGGTGTTTGCCATCAGCCGAATGGTGTCCAAGCTAAGAGTGGTACCTGCCAGTTCCGGGAGGAGGATGCCTGGCAGCGTGATGGTGTCGTCGCCACGCCCAAGAAACTGCCGCGCAGGTGCTGCACCGATTCGGCTATTGCTGGCATGGCGCCAGTTGGTTTGACGTTGCAGTTCCTGGTAGGCGGCGGTCGTGAGACTGAAAACAAACATGCCAAGGGCGAGCATCATGTGGCATTACTCCAGATCAGACAGTCTGCTGCGCCCGCGGGCACTTTTCTCGCTAGCGATGCGGGCCAGCTCGGCGCGCACGGCCCTGGCAATCGCTTGTGCATCGTCCCCTGATGCTGGTTGGATGTTGATTTCATAATGATCATGGCTGTCATAACTGGGCGCCGCGAGCTGATTAATAGGGGGGCGTTCATCGATCGCGATTGCGGGCGTCGCCACCGTTCCCAGCGCCAACGTGCCGGCGGTGATGAACTGCTTGCCGAAGTTGATCAAGGCTGTGAGAGGATTTTCCTCAAGCGGTGCTGGAGCCTGTGCAATGGCGGGTAATGAAGGAGTGAAGGGCCTGTCTGCAGAGTGCAATTGCGCGTATGGCTTCTTTTCTACCGCGATTGAAGGTGCCGCTGCCGTTCCCGGTGTCCGCGTACCGGAATTGATGAACTGCTTGCCAAAGTTGATCAAGGCTGTGAGAGGGTTTTCCCCAAGCGGTGCTTGAGACTGTGCAGTGGTGGGTAATGAAGGTATGACGGGCCTGTCTGCAGAGTGCAAGTGCGCGTATGGCTTCTTTTCGACCGCGATTGAAGGTGCCGCTGCCGTTCCCGGTGCCCGCGTACCGGAATTGATGAACTGCTTGCCAAAGTTGATCAAGGCTGTGAGAGGGTTTTCCCCAAGCGGTGCTTGAGACTGTGCAGTAGTGGGCACGGAAGGAATCAACGGCCTGTCCAGCGCGAATTCTCTGGCGTCGCTGAGGCGTACGTCTGAAGCCGGATTACTATCACCGCTCGGAGTGGCGATCAGAGGGGCCGGGAACGCGGGTACTGGCAATGACAGCTGTCCCGCTTGAGTGATCTGCTTGCTGAGGTCGTTGATCGCCCCGAGTGGGCCTTTTTCGCCGGCTTCCAACCCTCGGGTCAATCCAGCCATAGTAAAGCCGCCCAGCTCCGCAAACACCCGCGACGGACTGTGAATGCCGAGCTTTTCCTTGAACCATCCAATGGTCGAGTCGCCGATCGAGACGATGGTGTCCTTAACCAGGCCCATGCCGGAAATCAGGCCATTGACCAGCCCGTTGACGATCATGCTGCCGAATTCGGTAAAGCGCGAGGGGAGTTCAATGCCCAAGTAACTCAGCACCCCGGCAAAGGCTTGGTACACCAGTCCGAGCGGGCTGAAGTTCACCAGCGTGGCGATGATACTGCCGATGCCACCGTCAAACCCGGCTTTGATCTCTGTCCAGGCATTGCTGAAATACAGCTTCACCGCGTCCCAGTTCCGATAAATCAGGTAGGCGCCACCAGCGATCGCGGCGACAACAGCGGCGATGATCAGAACAATCGGATTCGCTGCCAAGCCCCACAGGGCCATGCCTACCGTCCGAATTGCGGTGAGCAACGCCCCGCCCATAGTCATGGCCAGCAAGCGAATGCCGTGCATCAGCATAGGAAAGGCGTTTCTGGCGAGGCCAACCAACGTCGGGAACAGTCGCTGGGTTACTGCGATAATCCCCGCGCTTTTGAGGCCGAACAAGCCCATGCCGTAACTTACCACTGCGAAGGGGCCGATCAAGCTCGCCAGGGTCAAGGCCAGCGCGCCAAAGACACCGGCCAGCACACCGACAACCATCAGGGTTTTAACCATGACAGCGGCAGCTGCTGGGTTCTCTTTCATCCAGGCGGTAACGCCTTTAATCGCTTCGGTGATGCTTTTCAGCGCTTCGACATAGGTTGGCAGAATCGCCGCGCTCATCTCTCGGTAAGCATTGGCTTTCTGAGCGAGCAGCTCCAGCTCGACACCCTGGGCGGTGTTCATACCCTTGTCGTAAAGCTGGTCGATGCCGTCGGCGCCGGCATTGAGCTTGGCGTTTTTGTGAATTTGCTCGCGTTGCAAATACATCTGCGCGAATAAGTTGGATGCGGTGCGGTTGGAGAAGATGCTGCCAATGCTATCCAGTACCTGCTTTTTTTCCGTGATGCCTTTGGCGGCGAGCTGCGGCAGCAGGATTTTTTCCATCCATTCAAACTGGTTTTCCCTGAACAGCTCGCTGCCCTTGATTGCGCCGACATCGAGAAAGGCAATTTGTCCAGCCTTGTCGTGCTTGACCTTGGCCGGATCGACCAACCCCAAGTTCTCCAGATTATTGGCTGCACGCTTAGTAGTTTTGCCCTGGTAGATGTTGGAGTAGGCGCTCATCATCGCCGTACCAACGCGGTGACCTCCCATTTCCTGCACCAGAGGTTCCATCTGGTAATAGAACGCCTCGTCCTTGATGCCTTTGGCCGCAACGCCACCGGTCTTGATCACGTTCAGCCATTCGTTCGGCCCTACACGGCCACCCGTGGCGGTGAGGATGCGTTGCACGATGTCGGCTTGTTTGATGAACGCCTCTTTGCTTGCCAAGCCACCACGAAGCTCGATTACCTTGAGCATGTCCATGAACTTGCGTTCGTTCTCGGAGCCTTCCTCCTCGCCGTACATGGCGTGGTTCGCGAACTTCATTTTTGCCAAAGTCGGGGCAACCATTTCGGCTTCATGCTCATCTGCGAACACCGTCATTGCGTCCCGTACCAACGTCAGGTTTTCCGTAACGCTGGTACCGTAGGTCTTCATGCGCTTGGCAAACTCGATTGCTTTGCCTGTGTCTTCTTTGCCCAGGCCCAGGGCGGCGACGCGGTTCTCTTCAAGTGCGAACTGCTTGCCTTCCTGCAAGGGGGCGTACAGACCATGGCCGATGGCATAGCCGGTACCCATACCAGCAGCGCCGGCCATCGCAGCATTCCCAGCGAACTGTTTGCGTCCGCTGTAAGTGCTTTCGAGTCGTGCTCTTGCCTTTGCCATTCGTTCCTGGGTGGCGTTCAACGCACGCAGGCGCCGGCCTTGCTCGCTGATGCTGTTATTCGTGGAGCTGATCTGCTCGCGCAGCTGACGTTCGTGGGTACTGAGGTTCTTGGTGCTGATGCCTGCGTCGGAGAGCTTGGAGCGTAATCGCTGAAGCTGCTCGCTTTGCTGTTGATGTTCTTGTTTCAGGCGCTGTGCTTCGCGCACCGCAGCGCGGACGTCCCTGGTCATGGCCTTGGTGGGCACGCCGGCCGCGGCGAATTGCTGGCTGAGGGCTTTAACCCGTTCGCGGGCTGCATCAAGGGATTGCTTGGTTTCGTCAGCAGCAGTCTTCTGGGAGCGCCAGGCGCTCACGTCTTTCTGCTGGGTGTTGAGTTCCTTCAGGCGATCACGGGCGGCCTTGAGGGCGCGGGCGGTTTCAGTGCTGGCCCCGGAGATTTTCTTCAAGGGGCCAGTGGCTTTGTCGATGGCGTCAAGCAACACGCGCAGTCTTAAATCATTCGCCATCGACACTGCTCCGAATTCGCGCCCGTTCGCGCCAGTCCATCAATTCCTGCAGGCCCAGCTGATTCATGTCAGCCGGTGCCCAGTGAAAAACTACAGCCAGGTCGGCCATGGCGTCCTCTACGCAACGAGGGATGCATCCGTTTTCACCGACTTCTGCAACAAAAAACCGATGACCTTGCTACCGATTGCTACCAGGTCAGCGGGGTCGAGGCCGGCCGCTTCAACTGCGGTAATGCCCGGGTTGCTGATGCGTGGGATTACCTTGATCAGGCTGGCGACATCCAGATTCAGAAGGTCGGACAGGCTCACACCGCGCAACTCGCCGGAGTTCGGCTTGCGCAAGGTGATGGTGTCGATAGTGGTAGTGCCTCGACGGATCGGCGTATCGAGGATGACGGTGTTGTCGTCGGCCAGCGGCTGAACGTCTGGCTGGTCGGCTGCTGCTGCTTTGTCTGTCATTGGAAAAACTCCTGGTGAAGGTTACGGGTGATTGGGCGTTTGGATCAGATGCCTAGCGCGGTGCGCTGTTTGGCGAGCATGTCGACGCCATTGACCTTCTCGATGAAATTGAGCAGGTCGATTTCGATGATTTCGGTGCCGTCCACGGTCAGCTTGTAGTAGGTGCAGGTGGTTTTGATGGTGTGTTCGGTGTCTTCGCCAGCCTTGGCTTCGCCCATCTCGATGTTTTCATGACGTCCACGCACGACAACTTCCACCGTGCTGACTTCGTCGGTGTCGTCCTGCTGAAAAGGCCCGGAGAAACGCAAAGCCACGGCCGAGGCATTCACCGCACCGAACTGTTTCAAGGAGATAAGATCGATGCCACCGGTCTTCCACTCGAACTGGATGCCGTCGTCGGCCATGCCCAGGTCTACTTTGACCGGGCCGTTCATGCCGCCGCCGCGATAGGCTTCCATCTTGCGGCCGAGCGGGGGCAGGGTGACGGACTTCACCACGCCCAGGTAGTTGTTGCCGTCGTTGAACAGGTTGAGGTTCTTGAGTTTGCGAGGCAGGGCCATGGCAGTGTTCTCCGGGATACGGGTTCAGGGTGAACTCCCCTTGCGGGGAGGCCCGGTTTAGCTGTTGATGCCTTTGGCGAATTCGATCAGGTAACGGTCGGTAATTCGCTGGCGGAAGGTGAGGTCTTCAAGCGGCGGTACGGGGGTGTAGTCGTAGTCGACCCAGAGCTTGCCGTCCTTGAGGGTATCCTTGGTGTTGATGTCATCCGGGTACCAGCAGCTCCCGCCGATCAGGTAGCCCTGCGAAACCAGCTCGCGCATCTTGGCGTTAACACCTTCGACCAGGTCGCGCACCAGGGAGGCATGCATCGGGCGATCAACGGCCCACATGTGCGCCTCTGCCATGGTGTCGGCAATGATCTGCGCGGTGCGGGTGTAGTTCTCGAAAGCGAACTGCGGATCGTCGCTACAGGTGCGGCTGCCCCAGAAGCGAAAACCGTTGGCGTTGATCAGAGTGGTGACGTCGTTGCTGTTGAGATAGTTGGCATCGGTGGCCGGGTTTTGCAGATCCCAGAACACATCGGCGCTGATGCCGGTGACGCCGCTTACGGCGACGTTGGAAAGGGTTTTATGCCAGCCGGTCTCTTGATCGATCTTGGCGCGCAGGCCCAACGCGCGGGAAACAGCTGATGCCTTGGTGGTCTTGTCGGTGGCGGTGTCCCAGCTGAGAAAGTCAGGCCAGATGACCATCATTTCGCGGGCACCGAAGTTTTCACGGTAGGCGACCACTTCTTCCTTGGTTTTGCAGCTCCAAGCACTGACGTAGGCGAAAGCGCGTAGGTCTTTGGCGATGGCACCCAATGCGGTGGCCACCGGCAAACTATCCAGGCCTGGTACACCGAGAATGCGCGGTGTCATGCCTACGTGGGCCTTCGCGGCGAGCAGGGCTTTCATGCCGGTGTATTTGCCATCGGCAGTGGTGGTGCCAATCAGCGCGGTTGTGGTGGCCGCTTCGTCGGCACCTTCCTTGACCCGCACCACGATGACGTAGGGCTTTGTCTGGTCGGCGATGCCTTGCAGGCTGGCTGCCAGAGTGCCCTTGATGCCAGCCTTGCCGACAGCGGTTTGTACGTTGGTGATCAGGACTGGAGTGTCCAGCGGGAAAACAGTGGCATCCGCATCTTCAGCTGTGCAAACCATGCCGATAACTGCGGTGGGGATAGTACGAATGGGGCGGGAGCCGTCGTTGAGTTCGATGACCCGCACGCCGTGTAGAAAGTCGGCCATGGGTTGTGCCTGCGCTGTGATGGAATGACAGTGCACAGGCTGCCGCGCGCGCGCCGGTTGGGCGAGCGGCGGGACTTGTAGGAGAGAGCATTACAGGCGTGAGTGGCGATTGCCACCTGAAAGGGTGTTATTGAAACTGGTCTGCCAACCATTTTGGCGCTGGCGGCCGATGTTCGCTCAACGGGAATTCACCCGTTTCCGGCCAAGCGCGTAGTTGGCGACGATAGCCTTGTAGCTCAGCGTATTGCTCGGTCGTGAGAGAGGTCGTGTTGCCATCCTCCAGTTCGTCCCGGTGGCGTGTCACGACGCTATCGGTAACAGCTAGTTGTGAGTCGCGCCATGCGCGCTCAACCATCGCGAGCTGCTCGGGAGACGGTGCAGGGGCTTCCTTCAAGAACGGATAGTCGCCATCCCCCCAGGTTATGACCTTACCTTCTCCTTGTCCCGCCAGAAGCTCTGCATGCGCTTCAGGGGTGATTTCCACAACATCGGCCGGTATAACTTCGTTGAATGCCGGATCGTAAAAGAAACCGGTTTGCTTGGAAGCGAACATAAATTCCCCCTCTAAAATATCTAAATGCCTTTGGCAAAATAGGTGCTTGCTTGCGTGGCGACACTCATTGACGAATTCCAGAATCTGACCTGACCAGCAGATTCATTGTAGGAATTAATCCCAGGACTACCGGCCTGCGACGCGCCCGCTCCCGCCACAATCGCCAGCGGGCCATTGGGGAATTTGATCGGGTAATTGATCAGGACCGAACCACCAGCAGGAATGGGAGGAACGATGCCCCATTGCTCGATATGACCGGAAGGCAGTTTCTGATAGCCGTTCGCCGTAAGACGTGCGGAGAAACCTGGCGAATACTTAAGCGAGGCGTCCCCACCATCAAAACTCCAGCCGCTCCCCCCTAACAGTCGGCGGAATACACCCAGGGAGCCGACAGGGATGAAAAATGGCCCTGGCTCAGTAATCGTATTCGTCAGGGTGTCCCCCGTCGCAGCGACCACCCAGACACCGCCAGACAAAGAGCTGCCGATCGTAATCAATGACGCAGCCGCAACACTCGACGCTGGGGGTAAAGCAACCGTCGAAAGTTGCGCGAAGTTGCTCAGCCTCCCGACGTCGGCAGCGGTTAAAGCGGTGTCGCCCGTGTAGTTCGTTTGCCCTGCATAACTGCCAAGAGCACGCTGCACATGCTCAGTAGTCGCTAACCGCTTGCTGATATCGAACTGAGCCGGGGTTGGTGCGGTTGGAGACCCCAGAAGCGCCGGAGAATTGATCGGCGCAAAACCTTGAGTCACGTTCTGGAACGTCAATGGCGTGGTGCCCAGAACGATCACACCATCCGTGATCAACTGCCAGCGCGTATCGGCCAAAGTGGCGCCTTGCTCGACCGACACCAGAAGCGCCGACGTAACCTCTGCATTGCTGTCGGCATCTTCCGAGCGCTTCCATACGGCAGCCGCAGCGATGTATAGGCCGTTGTCCTTGGCGACAGCCTGGTTTTTTACCAGCACGCGATCCCCGGCAACCAACACAACACCGTCGATGGTCTGTAGACCCGCCAGGGCGATGTTGGCCGTTGTGGCCACGCGTACCGATTGTTTGTTGTCGAGCTTGTACAGCTCTTCCATGATCCGCAGATCGACGTACTCGCGGGTTGCCAGCACCACCGCCGGGTCAATCTTGAGCGTGATGTTGCCGGTACTGGCAACGATGAAGTTCATCCGCACGACTTGAGTACGCCCAGAGCCTTGCGACAGCGCCGGCTTGTAGCTAGGCGCGCAGTTCGCCACGGCCACCAGGTCACCGTCCGCGTCGTAGAGTCCGATCTCACGGATCCAGCGTCCGCCTTCATCGGCCGGAATGATTTGTTCAGCAATGATCACCGCCGCGTTGACCGGATCTACCCGCAACTGATTCAGCGGTCGTCGGCGCCACTCGTTGATAAGTCGAGTTTGCAGCTCGTTCGGAATGGGATCAGTGCCATTGGCATCGCCCACGCCCATCTCGGTGAGTTTCCATGGCACGCCGAGCGCGTCAGCGTTCGCTTGCTTGGCTCTCCCCACGGCAGTAAGGATCGCGAAAAACTGAGAGTTCGCATCAATCATGATAAATGTCCAAGGTGTCTATGGAGTGTTCGCGCCCAACGATGCCTATGGTCCCGGTGACTTCGATGTCACGCATGACCGGTGGGTAAATGTCGATTTCGTCGCCTTCGTACAAGGCAACACAAATGTTCAAAACCCCTTGTGTTTCGAGGCTGATTGCCAGGCCTGTCAGATGTCGGGTTACCGGCCTTGCGTCATCGATCAGCCAGGTGAGTTCTTGATACATCTCTTCGGTGATCCCGGTCTCGAGTACTCCTACCTTGATGGCGAAAGTACCCGGCACGCCCTGCGGGGTGGTCTGCCACCACTCCAGCACCTCAATCAGGTAGCCCAGCGGCTCTACGACGCGGCGCAGTGCACCGATGGTGCCCTTGCGTGAATGGATGTAGTGGGATGAGCGGATGGCGGCGCGCTTGGCAGCCTCCGTCCATTTACTATCCCAGCGGTCGACCGAAAAGGCCCAGGCCAGGTACGGCAGAAGATCGACGGGGCAGGTGTCCGGGTTGCAGAGCTGACGCAGGGGGATCGGTACGTACTGGATCTGTGCGAGCGCCTGTGCTGCTTGGCGCTCCAGCGGCGTGGAGTTCCCCGGCAGCAACTGCTGGGCGCCCATTATTCGGCACCTCGCGTGACGGTGACTTTGGTGCAGAAGGGCGCCTGGGCTTTGGTCGCGACGATATCGACCCAGCCTTCCAGCTCGACCTTGCGCACGCCCTCAACATGAGCAGCGGCGTGCAAGGCAGACTCCGACACTTCCATGCCGAGCCGGCGGCGCTGATGGACGTAGGCAAGCAACCGTTTTTCAGAGGCGGCAAGAATTGGTTCAGATTCAGGTCCGCTGGATAAGAGGTAGAGCTTTGCCTTCACCTCGTACTTAAGGATTTGCGCGCCTTGGACGGTCAAGCGGTCCGCCACTGGCCGGCGATCATCGTCGCTGAGGTAAGCATTGACGCTGGCGAGCAAGTCAGGGGAGGCCGTGCCATCGCCAAGCAGCGATTGTATGGTGACCACGGCCACGGCAGGCGAGGGGCTTTCGGCCGTAGCGTCAGCAACCCGGCCATCTGCTGCCCTGGCGTGGAAAATGTAGCTGTTGCGCGGACCGGCGGTGCTCAATCCTTCCCAGGCCATTTGCGCTCGCTCGCGCAGGCTGTCGTCGCTCTCCATTAACCTTGGAACGGGAGGCACTGCCGAAGGCTTGCCTTCCTGTATGACCAGTCGCTTGACGTTGTAGTTAGCCGCCAATTGCTCCAGATCGGCACCGCGTGCGGTGGCGAGCAGGTTCGCCAGTGATGCTTCATTGACCCGCTGACGCCAGACCGTCTCACGGTAAGCGTTCTCTTGCAGCAGCTTGGTCAGTGGTTCTGACTCTATATCGAGGCGCGCAGCGATTTCGGCCTGTTCCGCTGCCGGCCATAGGCTGATCATGTAGGCCTTGCGTTCGGCCAGGATTATTTCAAAGTCGATCTGCTCGACGATTTGCGGCGGTGGGAGCTGGCTGAGGTCGATGGCAGCAAAGCTGTTCATACACTGCCCCCCATTTGCAACGGTAGGCTGAGGCTCAACGCTTCGTTGGTGTCGACCACGCTGCACTCCAGCTCAATTACGGCCTGGCCTTGAAGGCTTGCACCGGTGAATTGCACGCGGCTCAGGCTGATGCGGGTTTCCCAGCGCATCAGCGCCATGACGGTGGCGGCGTAAACCCTTAACCGGGTGACGTCGTTAAAGGGGTGGTCCACCAGCTCGGGCAGCAGGCTGCCATATTCGCGGCGCATCACTCGGGTCCCAATTCGCGTGGTCAGGATATCGGTGATGCACTGGCTGATATGGGCGCGTTTGTCGATGGCGCCGCCGGTTTGTCGGTTCATGTTGGGATAGGCCCCCCGGACTGATCGCCACCGGACTTGACGCCTGTGTGCGGGTGTTTGACCAGACTGACGCCGGCCGCGACTACGTCAATCGAGACGGTGACCTTGCCGGTGACGGTCTGATTACCGGTCTGGGTGTAGTCACCTTGGTGTGTGATGTCGCCAACCAGGTTTATGCCGCCCTTGCTGATCAGGTTGGTGGTACCGCCCTCGGTCAGGGTGGCGTTGAGGTGATGGGCGATGCTGTCGTACTCGATCACCGTGCCATCGGCGTAGGTGCGGCGGTGCAGGCCCGCGCGGTTGCCGTTGGCCGGGATGTGGTCGCTGAATAAGCCTGTCACAGCAACACCATTGGCGAGCTGGCCGGACGGACTGAACAGCATGACTTGTTCACCCTCGGTCGGCGGGTCCCACACTTGATCGGCTCCGGCACGTTGGGCGATCCAAGGCAGCCAGGCAGTGGTCAGTTCCCCGGTTTTTACCTTCACACGGGGAGGCTCCATCTGCACGGCGGCGATGACGCCGAAGCGGATGAGGTTTTCAAGCATGCGGGCGAAGGCGGCGAAGTCGTTCATGGCGCCGATGGTGGCGCCTCTCGCGTGGGGATGCAGTTGTCGGTGCTTGTAAGCAGTGAGTGTACAAATCAAATGTTTATCGGATACTGAGTTTATTTGGCTAGAACCCTTGATACCAACCAAGTAGTTTTCCGATGATTAGTCCGGCTCCAATAGCTAAAGTCATTAGTGGAAGGTTTATAAGTTTCGCTATGGTGAGTAGGCGTGAGCGAATTGTTTTATATTCAAGTCTGTAATATCGCTTCGATGCCTTTAGTTGTCGATTGTTTTGCTTTAGTAAAGCTAGCTCTTGAAATATGTCGTCAAGGATTGTGAGGTTCTGGTGGGTTGTTATGTTCGGCCAATTTCTGTATGGAATAAGGTCTTTTGCCGTAAGCCATGGATAAGAAATGCCCGAAGATTTGTTTTGGTCATACCAGTCGAAGCGTATTCCGAAATTCTCGTATAGCGTATTTCTGCGGATTTCATTGTTGGATTTTGATCTGGCGTCAGGGATTAATAAGATTTGAGCAACCTTATGCTCCGGGTCGAACTGTTTCGCCCAATGGACAATTTTATAAAAAATGTAGGTCCCGATATGCATGCCTCTGAGGCTGGCATCTACAATCACCCAGCCATTAGTCAATTTGACCTTTGTGCCGTACATATCCCCGCCCATCTCACAAACTAAAGTTCCCGGAGTGAGGGCCCCATCTCCAGAGATGTACGTTGCTCGCACGGTAATTTTTGAGTCATGAATCTGGTGTTTCGCGCCTGTCGTTTTGCTTTCCGTAGTCTTGGTTTCTATGAGTAAGTAGTGAGGGGGGCAGGATGGTATGAATGGGTTTTGCACCGAAATAATTTCTATATCACTACTTTTTGCTCGCGTCGATATCTCAAGCTTTATATCTACAAAGTCCATTATGTTTGTCATTGCTAGCTCCTTTTGCGCCTTTACTCTCTGGGGCACTGTGCGCACTCGGTCAGATGGTCAGATGTAGGAGTAGTTTGTCACGAATCAGGTCAATGTCTCCGTCGGTAAACCCCAAGATTTCACGCTGTTCGTAGCGGATGTCAGGAGCACCGGGTTCTGCACGATCCCTCAAGCCGTATTGGTGGACTCTGGCAATCCTGGCAACCCTGCCGGTGAATCCCACGCTGATGGCACTGCCGTCGCCTTTGGCCTTGAGATAGGCCACCTTGCGCAGCTTTTGGAACATATCGGCCTTGCGCCGAATGTGCCCCTTCTTACCGCGTAAATCCCGCGCCTTTCGGGGGGTGTACTTGCTGCCATCCGGGTTGGCCTGGGCCTTGACGCGCTGCTGCTGATTGCGCCGCAGCTGCTGGGCCAAACTGCGGGCAAGTTTCCCGCGTTCTGCAGGCGCAAGCTTTCTGAGCAGGGGTGCCGCCCAATCCTCCAGGGCTTCCAGGCTTCCGTTCATTTGGGCACCACCCATTCACCTGCGTTGCCTTGTGCACCTGGCACCCAGTTCGGGTCTAGGTAATCCGCCACACGTTGCGGCTCGCCGGCATGTTTGACGGTGGTATTGCCTTCGGCATCTTTTCCAACGATGACCCGCTCTGTCAGCGGTAGGGTCAGACTGAAGTCAACCTTGCTGGTATCAATAATTTCGGCTTCGAACTGGATGCCGGCTTTGACCTTGTCGAGGTTTTCCAGCAGCTCCGATTGGTTGATGCTGAGCCAGCCCAGGATCGGCAGGATCACGCTGTCGGGGTGGCCTGCGAAGTCGGTAAGAATGATCTGCAGGTCAAAGCTGTATTCAAACGATAGGCTTGTGGCAGCGGTGCAGCGGATCTTGCCATTGTCGATGAAAATCAGCAGGCGGTCAGGGTTGTGCTTGAGTTCGGCCACGGTGGCCAGGAGATGAGCGCGTAGGTTTTCGTGCTTGTTCATGGCTTGGCCTGCTGGTGTTGATAGACCATGTCGACCTGGGCGGCGCATTGAGCCCAAGCCGCTTCAACGCGGTCTTGGTCAGTGAGTTGATCGCCGTTACTGCGCGGGCTGGTTGCCGGCAGTTGGCACGGCACCACGGCCGGACAGCCAGTCACGGTAAGCAGCTGCGCCGGTGATGGCGGGGCGCTCGCGCAGCCGGCGAGCTGCATCAGGCAAAAGCTGATCAGCCCATTTCCGAAGGTCGTCATTTTCACGTTTCAGTTCCTCTATGGCTCGCTCGCGTTTTGCCAAGCCCTGGCGCAGTAGATCCTGCTGAGTGCGCAGGGCCCTCTGTGCGTCGCGTTCCTGTTTCAGTGTGTCGGTGAGTGTGTTGGCGGTCGCCAGGTTGCGGTCAGCGTCTTCGCGGGCCGTCTTGGACGCAGCCTTCGCCAGTTCGGTTTTGCCTTCGGCTACGTCGATACGCGCTTCCTGCCCCCAGATCAGCAGCGCCAATGCACCGAGTAAAGCGAAGCCGTACAGTGCCTGGCGCAGGGTGCTCATGCGCGATACCAACCGAGTTTGTTCATGGCTGCCGTGTCGAGATTTTTGATTGGCCCGCGCACGATCACGGCCCTGGCGCCGTTCATGATCTGAATGGATTCGGCTAACAGCTCCATGTCAGCCTGTTCGGTTGATTCCGGCACCACCAGCAGGTCACCGTCTGCCACCCGTAGCCTTTGCAATGCTTCGAAGTCGATCATGCGGCCACCCCTTGACCGCAATCGCAGCCTGCATGCCGCTCGTAGGCGCGCTGGAGCTTGGTGTCGTAGAGATTTCGCAGATAGTCCGGCCCGTTGTAGAGCCGGGCGAACTCGGCCCATTTTCGGCCTTTCAGCGCCTTGTGCAGCACTGGGTCGGTTTCAATGAACCGCGTGAAGGCGTCGAACTGCTGCGACTCGCCGGCACTTATTGCGGCTACAAACTCTTGCACGCTGGCGTAGCCGAGGCGTCGCCAGTGAAAGCCCATAATCTGGAACGCGCCCCAGGAGGCCGACTCCAAGGCGGCGGTGTCATCGATCAAGCGGGCCATGGCCAGACGTTGGTGTTCGGCGGTGCCGCCGATGTATCCGCCGGGTTTCGGGTTGACCAGGGCAGGATTAGCAGCAGCGAGCTGATCGGCGTGGCGCTTGAGTTCGGCCTGGTCATCGCCTGCGTTTCGAGGTGTGGCGAGTTGGCGATACATGATGTGGCGCTCGAACAGGATTACAGGCTTGCCGTTGTCGAGGAAACCCTTGCCCTTGGATTCCACTTCATTGACTGCGTAGATGCTCGCCAGGGGGACGCCGAGACGTTCGGCAGCGTTTACCAGGTCTACATTGCGCAGCAGCTGGGCGCAGTCGCCGCCGACAAGACTGGCTTGCGTCTTGGTGCCGGCGATACCGTCGGCGACCAGGCCGACTTTGACCTGGTAGGCGCGGACGGCAGCCTCGGTGGAGGCGCCGTAGTGCCCATCCGTCACCAAACCTGCCCCGTTTTTGTTGAGGTTCTTTTGCAGCATCAGCACCGCTTGGGAGCGGTCGCCATGGCGAAGGGTAGTGGTCATGCGCTGGGCCTCAACAGGGCGGCGACGTTGCCGCGTGAACGGAAAATCAGGATGCAGAGCAACACGATGGAGACGGCCTGCCAGATGCTGGTGGGCTGGCGATACAGCAGAATTTCCAGGCCGCAGATGCACAGCGCCGAGCCAAACAGGCTGGCGAGTAGCGAGATACTGCGCCGGTACCGGGCTTCACCTCGGCTGTAGCAGGCCAAGCGCAGGGCGCTCAGCAGGTAGGCGATTGCCGTGATCAACTGCACGGTCAGTTCGATGTTAGGCATGTCAGCTGCCCCCTCGGATACGACGCCAGATGTCCCAAATGTCCGCTTTTTCCACCCATACCATCAGCTTGATGCTGATCGGAATAACCACCAGGGCGCAGAGGAATGCGCCGCCGCCGCTGGTGATAAACGGGATTGCTTGCAAGGCCATGGGTGCGAACAGATAGCCCACTCCCGCCGATAGGAACAACGAGCCAAGTCGCTGCCATACCTTGAGGTCATGCTTGGTGCTGGTTACCAGCCACGCGCCTAGGATCGCTCCGAACAACGCCTCGCCATCAATGATCGGCGTCACGGTTGCCAGGCCCAGGCCCATTAGCAGGCCGGTCACGGCGCTGGAAGTCGGATCAGCCATGGTGTGAGTTTCCTTGGTTGCAGAGGATCAGTCCCATAGCTGCACCATCTGCCGCTGGGGCGCGCTGGTTTGGGCTTCGGGCATATTGACGACGAGGCCTTGAGGCAGGATGGGGCCGTAATCAGCCAGGCCGGGGTTAGCGTCAAGCACGGCCTCGGTGACGCCTGCGGTGCGGCCGTAGTGCCGCCAACAGAGCGCGTCGACGGTGTCGTTTTGACGGGCGCGGACGGCGACGGCCATCAGATCAGCTCCACGGTGGTGCGGCTGATGCCGAGAAAGTCGCGGACTGCCCAACGCAGATCGCGGCGGTAGTCGTCGATGTTCGGGGTGAGTTCTTCGGCTTTGTGGTTGCCGACATTGGTGGTGTCGTAGGAGCGGTAACGCTCGCAGACTTCGGCGCCGGTACCGGCTTCGATGGCGCGGCGGTAGAGGTGTGTTTTTACTGACACATCCTTGATGCGGTCACCTGGTACGGCGTCCAGCGTGGCGTAGCCTGCAGATTGTTGGATTGCACGCCATTCGCTCAGCTCGCGGTTGAGGCTGATGGCTGCGGCAATTACGGCAGTTTCCAGTCGTGGTGCCGTAACGCTGGGGTCTATACGCAGGGTGGCGCGCAGGTTGTCCAGGTCAATCGACGGCCAGAACGGGTCGGTGTTGATATGGCCGCTGTCGACTTTGCCGCTGGCTACAAATGCGCTCATGACGTTCGCCCGAGACTATCGATGCGAGAGACTGCGCGCCGGATCTGTTGGTCGCTGAATTCAGGGTTTGCGTTACAGAGACGATCCATGGTCTGGCGAGCATTGCGGTTCGCCAGCGCAAACTGGTGACGGGTGGCGGGCATGACTCCGTCGTGCAAGATAGGGCCAGTGCATACCGTGCGGTCATATGTCTCTGTCTCATCGATGTACTGCAGAGCAAGAGCAAGCAGGCGATGTTCTGATTCAGAAAGCCCGAACTCACGCTGGTAGAGGCTGGCAAATGCGCTCATTAGACTGCACTCGAAAATAGGTCGCCGGTGGTCGGGGCTTCACGTTCAGGAGGAGCGGCCTGGCCGATCCGCCTCGAGCCGGCGGGGTGCGTGGGGACGCTCGGTTAACTGCCAGTGGCAGTGAGTTTGTTGAGCAGGCGGTCTGCCCGCTCCAGATCTTTCTTGCCTCCGCATGCGTCGTGCAGGGCGATGGCTTGTTTCAGCAGGTCGATACCGGCCTGAACCTGACCGGGTTGGCCAGGCTGCTCTTCGGTGATGCTCTCCAGCGTGGCGCGACCGAGAGCCAGGAACAGCTTGGCGCGCGCCTGGTCGGGCATATCTTCGGATTCGGTCAGTTCGGCCGTGCGGTGTAGGATTGCCAAGTCGAACGGCTCGTTGACCTTCTGTGCCTTAAACGCGGCCGTGGCGACTTCTTCGGCTACCAGGCACCCCAGCGTGCGAGCGAAACGGTCAGGCATGACCATCTTGTATTTCAGCACGTAGGTTGCGATATCAAGGCCGCCCGTAAAGTCGCCGGCATCGAAGCGCCAGACCATGACCGTGGTCATTACCTCGTCTTGCGCGCCCTGACCAGCCTGCAGCACTCCCTGGACGTAAGGGATGTAGTCCGGAAGTAACTGGCGCTTAAGTTCGGCCTTGCCCTGGTTTGACTGCACCTGTTTCAGGCGCAGGCGATCCTGTAGCAATTGGTTGAGCTGGTGCTCGTAAGCCGTGGCGCCGGCCATGGTTTGGGTCGGTTCAACGGCTGCCGCCTCCAGGGCGGCAGTGACGCGTTGAAAGTGACGACGGCAAGGATTGGTCATGGTCGTTCGCCTTATGCCAGTTCGATGTTTTCAGCGAGCGAGGCACATTCCAGGTCTTCAATGACGTAGGCGTCATTCACCGACTCATAGTTTTCGATGCGGTCGCGTTTGGCATTGTCGACGACGGTGCGGCGGCGGCTGCCTTCCTGCCAGTAGATCGAGAGGTTTTCCAGCTTGGTTACCAACAACCCGCGCGGTGGGAAGTAAGGCACACGCACGGCAGGCAAATTGCCCAGGCGCTTTTGGCTGGTGACGATATCGGCGGCCAGCATTTCAGTCGGCGCGTTGTCTTTGTTGATTATCGGGAAGTACTTGTCAGCCAGCAGTTGGCGACCGCAGATCACCACCAGGTCAGGATCTTCCTGGTACCACGGGGCAATGAATTCCTCGACCATGCTGAATACCAAGGCGTCGAGGTTGGTGAAGTCTTTACCTGCGCCGATGGTGATCTTGCCGGAGCCTTCGACCACTTCCTTCATGACGCGGGCGGCGTTTTCGGCGCGCATCTTTTGCAGCCAGCCAATGTTGACGTCCTGGCGCAGCGGATTGGTGGCTGGGTTAGACGTCGCGGCGCGACTAACTCCGTTCCAACCGATCAGGATGCGATCCAGCGCCTGGCGTTTCAGGATGGCGTCACGAATACGGGCCTGGAAGTCGGGGAACTTGGCCCATGCATCCAACTTGCTGTAACGCAGATGGGTATCAAAGTTGGTCTGCGAGCAGAAGTAGCCACGGTCATCGAGCGTGCTGATGTCGCTGGTTTCGCGTTCTTTGGTGTTGGTGTCAGTGGTGCCGGCGTTCGGCCCGCCGATGCCCATGCCGATTTTTTCGCCCATCTGCTCGGCGACGCCGTAAATGTTGATGGCGCTCAAGAATTGACTGGATTCCTGCATCCGGGTTTCCAGGGTCTGAGTGACGCTGGGGGCGGTGGCAAATTTGGTGGTGACGTCAGGCACGCTGTGGAGCTTGGCCAGTTGGCCCAGGTAGGCGTTGAAGACGGTACGGGTATCATTGCGCATAGTAGCTGTCCTTCGTTATTCGGGGGCTGTGGTGGGCTGACTGTCAGCAGTCGGTCACGACCTGGTTATCGCCGCCGGATACCTGGGGGCGTTCCTTTTGGCTGTGGTCTTGGGTTTTGGAGAGCTTGATTTTCAGGTCGCCCAAGTCTTTGCTGAGCTGATCAACCTTAGTTTTCAGCTCCCCGGAGAACTTCTTCTCGGCGGCCAATTGCTCGGGCAGATCCTTGACGTGTTCGGCCAGGGTTTGCACGGCTTCGCCGATCTGGCTGAATTCGGTGTCGTCTTTGGTCTGTTTTCCGGTGAGTAACGCTTTGACGGTGCTGAGCAACTGGGCGCCAATGCCGGGCTTCTCTTCAAACTCTTCAAAGGTCAGTTCGGTTTCAACCGCCTCTGTGAACATGGAGGTTGCGGAGTAATGACGGTCTTTGAATGGACTGGCTTCGGGCTTTTGTGCAGAGAAGACCAGCACATCGGTGCCCAGGCTGGCCGGTGAGTCGGTCACCGCCAGGCCGACGATGTACGCTTCTCCGGTGTCGGCGAAACTGTCGTCGATTTCGATTGAGGTGTAGACCTTCTGCTTGGCCTTGTTCATGGCGATCAGCTCGGGCGTCGGCTCGACCTGGGCGAACAGGGCCAATTTCTTCTGGCCATTGATTTCGACCTCTTCGGTCTTGACCGCCAGCACGTCGCCGTAAGCTTTGAAAGGACTGTCCGGCAACAGACTGCGGAAGTGTTCCAGCCAGATGCGGGCGCCATAGGTCGCTGGATTGAAGTTCTTGGCAGCCTGTTCCAGCCAGCTGCGCTTGATGGTGCGTTTGTCCGAGGTAGCGCCCTCGACGGCGACACGGAACCAATTACTGCGAAATTTCTTCATGCCGGGAATCCTCAATGCGTTGGGCGCTAAGTGCGTTGCAATGAGGGGCATGGTCGTGACGCGCGCGAGTTGCGGCAACGGGACGGGTTTGTAAGGAGGGCAGCTACAAGGGGCGGTGCTACTGACTCGCAGGCGCGGGCGGCAGCATCGCGGCCATGACTACGACTGAACTGCTCCCTATCGATCCCCGGCGCCAATCCAAGTTTCTGTATTGGATGGGCTGGCGCATCTGTGAGATTGCAGAGGCTACGGGCGAGAAGGAAAAAACGCTACACAGCTGGAAGGCCCGCGACGAATGGGACCGGGCTGACAACGTCGAGCGTATCGGTGGGGCGCTGGAAGCGCGGCTGGTGCAGCTGATCCTAAAGGAGAGTAAGAGCGGCGGTGACTTCAAGGAAATTGATCTGCTGCACCGTCAGTTGGAGCGCCAGGCCAGAATCCAGCGCTTTCAGAGTGGCGGTACCGAAACCGAACTCAATCCGAACCTCGCTAAACGCAACGAAGGCCCCAAGAAAAAGACCCCGAAAAACGATATCAGCGAAGAGCAGATCGAGCTGCTGCGCGAAGCGTTTATCGACGGTTGCTTCGACTATCAGAAAGACTGGTACCGGGCCGGCAATCAACGGACCCGCGTCATCCTCAAAAGCCGGCAGATCGGCGCGACCTACTACTTTGCTCGCGAGGCGTTTCTTGATGCGCTGGAGACCGGGCGCAATCAGATCTTCCTGTCTGCGTCGAAAAACCAAGCCTATCTGTTTCGCGGGTACATCCAGGCGTTTGCGCGCGAGGTCATCGGTGTCGAGCTGACGGGCGATCCCATCGTATTACCCAACGGCGCCGAGCTATTTTTTCTCGGGACCAACGCCCGTACTGCCCAGGGCTACCACGGCAATTTCTACTTCGACGAATTCTTCTGGACGTTCAAGTTTGAGGAACTGAACAAGGTCGCCTCGGGTATGGCGATGCACAAGAAGTGGCGCAAAACCTACTTCTCAACGCCGTCCAGCATGGCCCATGAGGCCTATACCTTCTGGACCAGCGAACGCTTCAACAAGGGCAAGCCAGCCGCCCAACACACCAAGGTCGACGTTTCCCACGGGGCGCTCCAGCAGGGGCGGTTCTGCGAGGACCGCTTGTGGCGGCAGATCGTCACCATCCTGGACGCTGAACACGGCGGCTGTGACCTGTTCGACATTGAGGAACTGCGCCGGGAGTACAGCCCCGAGGCGTTCGCCAACCTGCTGATGTGCGAATTTGTAGACGATGGGGCCAGCATTTTCCCCCTGGCGTTGTTGCAGAGCTGCATGGTCGACAGCTGGGTTGAATGGGCTGAGGACTACAAACCGTTCGCCATGCGTCCGTTCGGCGACCGCCAGGTCTGGATTGGCTACGACCCAGCCGAAACCGGCGATTGTTCCGGCCTGGTGGTGGTCGCGCCTCCTCTGGTACCGGGTGGCAAATTCCGTGTGCTGGAGCGGCATCAGTTTCGGGGCATGGACTTCGCGGCCCAGGCGGCATTCATCAAAAGCGTTTGCGACCGCTACTGGGTGACCTACATCGGCATAGATGTCACCGGCTTGGGTAGCGGCGTGGCGCAGCTGGTGCGCCAGTTCTTCCCGGCGGTGACCACCTTCAGCTATTCGCCCGAAGTCAAAACCCGCTTGGTGCTCAAGGCCTATGACGTGATCCACAACGGCCGGCTGGAGTTCGACGCCGGCTGGACCGACATGGCGCAGTCGCTGATGGCGATCCGCAAGACCGTCACCGCTGGCGGGCGCCAGTACACCTATACCGCAGGGCGCAACGACAACACCGGCCATGCCGACCTGGCCTGGGCGCTCTTTCACGCATTGCACAACGAACCGCTTGAGGGGCAGACCGCCTCCAATACAGGGCGGATGGAGATTTTTTGATGACCGAACAACACGCAAACTCTGGCCTGGTGCCAACCACAGCAGCGCCGGGGCAGGGCATGCAAGTGTTCAGCTTTGGCGAGCCGACACCCGTGCTGGGTAGTCGGGAGGTCTTCGATTATCTGCAATGTTGGTACAACGGACGGTGGTACGAGCCGCCGTTGTCGCTGGATGGACTGGCCCGTTCCGTCGGGTCTAGCGTCCATCTGCATTCGGGCCTGATGTTCAAGCGCAACCTGTTAAGCAAGACGTTTATTCCACATCCGATGCTGTCGCGGGCAGCATTTGAACAGTTCGCCTTGGACTGGCTGTGCCTGGGCAATGGGTACCTTGAAGCACGGCGCTCGGTGCTCGGAGGCACCCGGCAACTGGTACCGCCTCTGGCAAAGTACATGCGCGCCGGCCCGGAAGGGCGTTATTACCAGGTGCAAGGCTGGAAGGAAGAGCACCAGTTTGACCAGGGCAGCATTTTTCACCTACGAGAAGCGGATCTGCACCAGGAGATTTATGGCTTGCCGGAGTGGATCAGTGCCTTGCAGTCGGCCTTGCTCAACGAGTCGGCCACGTTGTTCCGCCGCAAGTACTACGAGAACGGTAGTCACGCCGGCTTCATTCTGTATATGACAGATGCGGCGCAGACGGAAACCGATATCGACGCTTTGCGCAAGGCGCTCAAGGATTCGAAGGGGCCAGGCAATTTTCGCAACTTGTTCGTGTATTCACCCACCGGCAAGAAGGACGGAATCCAGCTGATCCCGGTCAGTGAGGTCGCGGCCAAGGATGAATTCAACTCGATCAAAAACCAGACCCGTGACGATGTGCTGGCCAGCTTGCGCATTCCGCCGCAATTGATGGGGATCGTTCCGCAGAACGCCGGGGGCTTTGGGTCGATCAGGGAAGCGGCCCAGATCTATGCGGCGAATGAGATAGAGCCGATTCAGACACGTATGCAGCAACTGAATGACTGGATCGGGGAGAACGTAATCCGCTTCAAGCCCTACGAAATTGGTGGAGATGTTTAATGTTAGCCCTCCCCAATAATCTAGAAAAAATTGGCACTTGATGCGTCGGTTTTCAGATCCTGTACAGAAATTATTTTAATTATTTTGGCTATATCAGTTCCTTCTAGAGTCTTCTTCACAGTCTCAGCATCTTCTATTTGATGTTCGTGAAGCCTGTTGGGACTGAAAGGCCATCCGTGAGTCATGATTCCGTCGTGCTCAAGTAATGCAATTGTTTCTGATCCGTTAAATTCATAAATTACTGCAAATTTGGCATTGCTGTTATATGTGGTGCCTTTAAATTTATTTATTATAGATGTTACATAAGTCAGTTCTGAGAATTTCTTTTTTGCTTGATATTCCGGGTAGTACATCTGCGAGCACTTAAAGGTTTTGTCGGTAGTGGTTATATAGATGCTGACGTTCTTACCAGTTCCAAATGGATTGCTGATTGAGTCGGTTTTTATACTGTATTCTGATACTGGAGGAGGCTCTATACTGGTTATTTCAAGCCCTTTAAGTATTATTGGGGTTTTGAATTTTTGAATGGTGATCCAGTGCTCTTTGTTTATTGTTGCATGAATCGCCCATATAACGAGCGGCTTATCTTTTAGGTTGGATATTACTATGTTTGATAATTGTGGTGCTGAAACTCGGTTGAAACTTAAAGAAAAACTAACAGCCGCTTTATGGCTGATTTTTTTCCAGAAAAAATACACGGAAAAAGGTAGTAATATCAAGCCTGGAGCGATTTTAAAGAAATCGCCTAATGTGGAAAGCAGCGCGGCAAGTGTTGACATTTTTTAACCTGTTGTTAATGGTTTTTATGGTTGAGCTTTAGTTATTTGTCGTCCTTTAATCCAACGCCGTGTGGTACGAGTGATTGATAACGACTAGACCCGCCCATAGGTTGTGGCCTTGGATGGATTAGCTGTTTCGGCGCCTTTGCTTCTTGCAGCCATAGCTGAACTCCGTGTGTTTCGGCAAGTAGCCGCACAAAACCTCTAAGCATGTTTTCGGAGAACTGATACCAGCCATTTCTATTCTCATTCATCTTTCTGAGAACAGATCCATGGCTCTCTTTCGTGAGCGTACTAAGACGTTGTGAGAATTTTTTTCGATCAATTGGAGATAACTTTTCAGAATGCTCTTTCTTACTTAGATCTCTTAGTATCCTCTCGTAAGACGAATACATCGAATCGATGTTTCTATGTAAGTTGTCGGATTCTGCAGCAGCCCAAATAATATGATGAAAGTCTTGACTATGCCTTAGAGTTGCCTTGTCGTAAGGCTTTCTTATGTGTTCTTGAATGTCTTTGACTGCGTTTTCTAAGGCGGTCATGTAATGACGTGAGGATGCTTTGCAGTTGGTTTCTGGGTCGTCATAGACAGCCCATAATAAGTGCTCGGTAATAAGGTGTACGTAATAGGGGAATCCGTCACTTATTCCAGCGACACGATATTTTATTTCTTCGTCGAAATCTATATCGAATGCTTCTAGTGCCTCTACTAGTATATCCCACCTTGAGTCCCACGAAATCGGGCTAAGCTGTATTGGCTTTAGCTGCCTGATACTAGACAAGTGCCCCCCTAAAAGGTCATCTAGTGAGGTTGCTATGCCGCTGAAAATTATCGGGACATAAATACCCGAATCGCCCATCTTTTTTAAGAATTCGGCAAATTTGAATCGTTCCTCTTGAATAGCTATAGCATCAAATTCATCAATGACAATGATAGGTTTGTCAGAGTGTATTTCACGTACATCTGAGATTACGTCAAGAGCCTGATCCATGTTGGATACTTTTGGTGTTTCTGGCTTGCTTGATGTTTTGTAAGTAGTCTCTAGGTTTACTATTTTAAGGTTTAAGCTTGCCTTGGTTTGTATCTCGACAGAATCCAATGAATCAATCAGATTTCTAGCAATACTTTCCATTATCTCTAGGAAGGTGCTGGTTTTAGTACAGCCGATTTGAATTATAGAGGCATCTGCTGATTGATATTGATAGGCAGCTGTTTGCGCAAGAGAAGATTTTCCAATGCCTCGGTCGCCATAAATAAAAATATGTCGACCTTTTGCAAATAATGCCCGTCTGATTTCGTCAAGTTCTTCCTGTCGCCCCTTTAGTAATTGTATCGTATCGATAGGCTCGGATGGTCGTACATGCCTGTGAACCTCCTTTCCAAACTCTTCTTCTGAATATCCATTAATCATTTTTAATTCCCTTCATGTAAGAAGTTGGATTGGTATTTTTAGTATTCAACATGTGCCGCATATTATTTGTCTGGTGAAAGTGTTACCTAGTTAATCATTTGTGTGGGCGTACTAAATATCCAGCATTTCTTAGCGCCAGCTTCAATGGCGCTGTCTACAGTTTTTAATGTCATATACAAAGGCTGTCGACTTCGTTTCAACGCGTCTCTCAAATCACGATTGAATATTATGCGTATGTCTTGCTCGAGGAAAATACGAGCTAGGCTGACCAGATTCAGCGCGAGGACGCTCGGGTTCTTAGAGTGATTGTATTTTAAGCCTTTCGCATCTAATTCTTCTAGCGCTCCCCAAAACTCAGCCAGAACGTCTGGGACGGGCAAGTCGGCCACCCCAATACTATCGATCTCTGGCACGCTCAGGCAAAGCGCTTGTGATACATGAGCGATTTGCTCGTGAATAGCCGCACGGCTTCCTCTGTCCCGCGTTCGTTGTAGGTCTGTGAGCAGCTTGACGCGATGGTTCGATAGGGCGATTTGTTGACTAACGTTGGTCCCTGCTCCTGAGAACGGATTGATCCTTGAGTGCTCTCCCTTGCTCCAGTGTTCCCATAGCACGTCGTCGCATTCCTCCTGGTAGCGGATGATCTTTTCCCGCAGCTCATGTTTCACCTTGTTTGGGCTGATTGAGTACAGCCAAGCCGGGAGCTTGCGAAGGGGAAGGCAGGTCATCGCGTATTGTTTGCCATCACCTCCAGTTGTGGTGATTTCCACCATAACTGAACTGAACCTCTCCGTAACTTTTGCGTGTTGGCTCTTCCAGTCCAGCCCCATGTTGACGACGATTGGTTTCATCGCCACAAGCGGCTCAGAGTCTTTTCCGACCAAGACAACGGTGTCCTCATAGAACGGGACGGGCATCAGTTGCTGTGCTGTTTGCATGGGGAGACTCCCTGCCGATATCGAGGATGCCCGATAGTAGCGGCGTCCATCGGCCATTCACAACGCCTTCCCACCTACCAAGCCCTACCTTTATATCCAACCCATAGTTACGACCAGCATCGGCGGTGGTGCGGCCGCGATTACACGAAACAGCTAGGTGGATATATTTGCACCGTTTTGGTGCGATTTTGGGCCGATCAGGTTAGCCTCGCCCTGGCGCGCGCCGTCGTCCCCCCACCTCGCCTGCGGGCTAAATGGGTCGTTTTTTCTGCGGCCCTGCGGACAGCCCAACGCGGCACTGGCTGGGGGGCTGCTCGGCGTTGTCGGTGGTCAAAAGCCTGCGGAACCCTGCACCGAGGGGGTATTTCGTTGAAGGCGTCTAAAGGCTCTGCTGTTGAGGGGGGAGGGGGGGGAGTCTCAAAAAGAGTAACTTCAGTAATCTCTCCACAGAAACGGTCTGGAGGCCACGTATTCCGTAGGTTTTGAGATTACAAAAAGGAGTAACAGAGAAGTAATTGAAAAGGTAATTTTTTAACAACCTATTGATTTTAAAGGATTTTATAAAATCAGAGAATTACATTTATAAAGAGTAATCAGATTACTTCAATATTACTTAAAGATTACCTTTTGCTTGGAATGTAAAACCCTCTATTTTCAAAGGTTTGAGAGTGAAAAACGGTCAAGATTACTTATGTTACTCTTTTTTTTGCCCCCCTCCAGACCCCGGACGTCAGGCCCCTATACGTGTGATGCGCACGCGTACAGAGATGCATGCTGAGGCCCATGGGAATGGCGTGGGAATGCTTTTGCACAACTGGCACCGCTGGAGCCCTTGTATTCCGGGGCCTCGGCTGCGAGATTGAGGGTGCGGGTACTTTCGAATCTCTCCTTCACCGCCATATTGATACCTAAAGGCCCCATAAATGGGGCCTTTTTGCATTCTACGGTTTTTGTTCCCCCCATTCGGATTTTGGAAAGGTGTCCCTGTCGTCAGGTAGTTCGCGATAGGGCGCTTTTCTTTCTTGGCAATCTACGCTGGCGCTTGTGTTCAAATCGGGATCCGAGCTGCGCTGGTGGGCATTGGCGTCGCTGCCCCTGAAGGGCTCGGCTAGTTCGGCGCTCTTTCCGTGCTGCGAGAGAGTTGCTCATTGAGAAATGTCGTTGGACTTTTGCCTGTAAGCTTTTTTAGTGTTTTTGCGTAAAGCGCTTCGCTTTGGCTCTTCTGCTCCTCTGAGAGGCTGGCGATTGAGAGGTCTACGGCTTCCATCATGACGACGCGCTGCGTGAGTTCCGTGGCGCACTTCTGGAGTGCTAGGTATAGGGAGTCCAGCCTCTTTTTTAGTTGCTGCTCCTTTTCTGCGGCCCTTTTGGCGGCATTCTTAGCAACGGTTTTCTGTTGGGCGGCCTGCTCGTATTCATCAGAGAGCAGGCTCTCAAGAAAATTGGTTATGCTGCTTTTGTTCTGCTTCGCCAGCGTGTTCAGTTTTTGCTTCGCCTGTTCTGAGAGCACGAAACTGCAGGCTTGTGAATCGCCCCTCATTCCGTAGACACCTCCATGCCTTAACTGAGGCGAATCAGGAGGCGCCATGAGCAACCTGCGTTGCCCCGAAGATTCAAAAAACCAAGCGGTCAATTAAGTGCCCGGAAAGGAAACTGTCTGTCGCTGATGTAGGCGAGTAGGTCAGCTGATGAGAAAGGAGATGCAGGGAGGAAAATCAAAGCCCGGTTCAAAACTCTACGGATTACCGGTAGCCCACCTATTTCTGACAGCGTGTTAGAACGACGCTTTTATGTGGGAAACCCAACAGCCGCTTGGGTGGGGGCATTAGTTGTCCTGAGCCGCGCGGGTGTACTTTTAGTCCCAGTCCTATTTGCTTCTTTTTTTGCGCTGATAAGCTTTTTCCTGAAACAGTCTCCAGGAAATTTTTATCATGATCTTGAATGCCGCCGTGCCCAGTGAGTTCAGCGCATTACGTGTCATCACGTTGGCGTCCGATGCTGTGTGTGCACACCGGCTGGGTTCTGCCTTGAGTGGAATGGGGGTGACTCCAATCGTCAACCTCGAATCCTTGAGCGGCGTTGAAGCCTGGTTGGGCGAATATCCAGTCGACGTCATTGTGTGTGAGCTCCGTCCTGAGTGTGGCGACGGGCTGATGTTGCCGAGCCTCCTCAGGGGGATGCATGAGGTGGGCAAGCTGACCCATTTCCCCAGTATCTTTTGGACCGGGGAGGCTGCCTTGGATGCGCCCTCCAGTGTTGTCGAAGGGGGGCATTCGCTGGCCCGCAGAACACCGAGCAGTCCGCTCTGGATCAAGTACATGGGCGGGGTTGCGGTTAGTGCTTTGGAGTCCCATGCCCGGTTGGCACGGACGGCCGGCATTTCGGTGGAAATCCTGCGCGAAGGTGCCACCCTGGCCCTGGGCGACGCCTTGCGAGCGGCCGTACTGACCCGTGCGCAACCGGACGCCAGGTTGAGAATGAATACCTTCGACTCTTTGGCTGAAGATGAAGTGATCAATGCGCTGACGACGGGGGAGGGCCTGCGCTTTGTGTTCCAGCCGCAATTCGAACTGCGCAGCCGACGTATTGTGGGAGCCGAGGCGCTGGTGCGTTGGAAACATCCACGGTTTGGGGAAATACCGCCTTCTGTATTGATGCCCTTGGTCAACCGGTTGGGCCTGGACTTGCTGCTGTTCAGCCTGGTGGAAATGTGGACGATCAAGGTCATGCTTGCGCTAAAGCACGAAAATATCGGGATTCCCATTGCGGTGAACGCGTCGGCAAAAACCATTTGCACGCCCAACTTTTCTGATCGGCTGGCGGCGCGAATGCGTCAGGCTGACCTGCCGAGTCGACTGCTTAAAATTGAACTCACCGAGGATGTACCCGAGCCGGACGAACTCTATTTATCGGCCTCGTTGACGGCTATTCGAGCCAAGGGCTTCCGAGTGTCGATGGATGATTTTGGCACGGGCGCCGCTACGTTGAACCTGCTGGCAAACCTGTCGTTTGATGAGATGAAAATTGATGGGTCGTTCGTCCGCGGTGTGGAGCAGCATTCGTCGTCACGTAAAGTCATCGCCGGCATCGTCAACTGGGCACGCTTGCTCAGTTTGAATTTGGTGGCGGAAGGGATCGAGGATGAATCGACTATTCCGCTGTTGTATCGATTGGGTTGCCGGGTAGGGCAAGGTTACGCGTTGGCACGCCCGATGGAAATTGATGCTTTCTTGAATTTCGTTATCCAGCGGGAAAATAATAGTGCATGGCACTGAGCACTTTTAAGAGTTTTCTGATGTTTATTCTCGCGCGATCACATTAACTTTTACGGCCTCTAGCTCTCTGGATTGTTCGCCGCTCTTTTTGTTCGCCTGTGTTTTTATGTACGATTGTTCAATAGCACGGATGTCATTGATTTTATAGGTTCGTCTGAGATGATGAGAACTTATTAAAGATGAGGGCGCGGTATATCTCATCCTTTTGCTCGTTATAAAGAGTGCCGCTTGATTTATGAAACGCCTAAAAATTGCTTTGCTGGATGATCATGCAATTGTACGACATGGGTTGGTCAGTCGATTGCAGCAGGAGTCTGATTTTGAAGTGGTCGGTGTCTATGCCCGCAGCCGTGATGTCATGGCTGGACTCGCGACGGCGCCGGCGGAGGTATTGTTACTGGATTTTGTGCTCGGGCCGAGTGAGTTAGACGGCATCTTGTTGATTCGTGCATTGAGGGTAAAGCACCCGAAGTGTCGCCTCCTGATATTTTCCACCCACCACGATGCGGCGACTGTGATCCTCGCCTTGCGCGTCGGCGCTCGCGGCTTTCTGGGTAAGAGTGAAGACATCAATCAGTTGATCAGTGCTGTCCGGTTGGTGGCGTCGGGCGAGGTTTACCTGAGCCCCGACATGGCTTACCGGGTAGCGGAAGCCACGGCCGCGAATAATCACGGTGAAGAAACCAACCGGGATGAAGCTCTGCGTTTTGTAAGCCTTTCAGCGCGTGAGCAGGACGTGATCCGTTGTTACCTGGCGGGCATGACTATCACGGAAATCGCCGAAAAATTTAGTCGTAGCATCAAGACTATCAGCTCACAAAAAGCCGCGGCATTTCGAAAATTGGGTGTGGTATCGAACAATGAGTTATTCAGAATCAAGCACATCATTGAGGGTATTTGATTCAACTTCGCACTGCTCGGAAAAAAGCACGAGCGGGATGTGATTTACCGATCACTGGATATACTCAACTACGGGCTGAACGTTGTATCGGTAGGCTATTCCTGTGTTCTGATCGCACTGTGTGCGGTCCGCAGAGTGGGGTCGATCACGATGAAACCTGTACGCATTGCTTTGTTGGATGATCACGCGGTTGTTCGACATGGACTCGCCAATACGCTGGCGGCCGAAGCGAACTTTGAAGTGGTTGGCATTTATGCTCGCAGCCGAGACCTTATTGCGGGCCTCGCCACGTCTCCTGCGGATTTACTCTTGCTGGACTTTTCACTGAGCCCTGACGAACTGGACGGGGTTTCCCTGATTCGCGCCTTGCGGGTCAAGTTTCCCCTCTGTCATATCCTCGTCTTGTCCACGCATCACGACCCAGCGACGGTTAGCTTGGTCATGCGCGTCGGCGCGCGTGGTTTTGTCGGCAAGGGCGAAGATATGGCGCAGTTGGTGAAGGCTATCCGCAAGGTAGCGGCGGGGGCGGTGTACCTGAGTACCGACATGACCTATCGCTTGGCGGAGACGGTCACTAATGATACTCGCCAAGCCGAGGGCGATGTGCCAGACGCGTTGGTCCAGGCAGAGTTGACCAGTCGAGAGCAGGAAGTCATTCGCTGTTACTTGGCGGGGATGACCGTGAGTGAAATTGCCGAGAAATTCAGTCGCAGTATCAAAACCATCAGCACCCAGAAAACCTCTGCGTTTCGCAAATTGGGTGTGACCTCGAACAACGAGCTCTTCAAGCTTAATAGAATCATCGGCACGCCATGAAAGCCTGGTTGTGGAGGGCTGCACTGCTTGTGTTGTTGATGCTGGGTTCGCCACTTATCTGGGCCGGCTCTGTTGAGCTGAGCGAAGAGCAGTTGCACTGGATAGCGCAGCACCCGGTGCTACGTGTCGGGGTGGTGGAGAGCCTGATTCCCTTCGAGTACATGAGCGACGGGGTACTGCGCGGGCGGTCAATGCAGTACTTGCAGTTCGTGACGGCCGCTACGGGCCTTCAGTTCACTTATGTGCCGGGAAAGCCCCTGGCCGCACGTGAGGACATGCTGCTGGAGGGCCAGGTGGATCTGCTGTCCTCTTACCTGCGCTTCAGGTCCGAGCCCGCGACCAAGGGGCTGGTAGCGATAGTTTATCACACCACCTCGCCCATCATTGTCACGCGTGTCGACAGTCCCGGTATTTTTGACCTTGAACAGCTGCAGGGCAAAATCGTGATGATTCCAGATGTGGAGCACTACGAGACGATTTTCCGGGGAAAGGCGACTGAGGCCCATCTGATCAGAAGCACGTCGGCCATGGAGATGCTGACCATGGTCAAGGAGGGCAGGGCCGATGCTGTGGTCGCCTCGGAAACCTTTCTGATGCCCTATCTGTATCGACGGTTCCAGGGCGTTCTGGAGACTTCTGGTGTGGTCGGGCACCAGGTACTGGAGGTGAGCATGGCGGTCCGTGAGGACCAGGTCATGCTGCGTTCCATATTTGAAAAAGTCCTTGGGTCCATCACGGCTGAACAACGCAATGCCATCTATGAGGGCTGGTATCACGATCTGGATGTAGATGCTCCGTCCCTGTTGAGTATCGTCAACCACTACATGCATATCCTCACGATTGGTGCATTGACGTTGGCCGGCCTGTGCGGGCTGGTCTACCGCGGTCATCGGTTGCGGCGCCGCGCGCTACGCAATGAGCAGGAAAAGTCGATGTTCCTGGCGGTCATGAACCATGAAATACGCTCCCCCATGAATGCAGTACTGGCAGCGTTGGAGCTACTGGGACACACACGGTTAAACCAGCAACAACGTCATTTTGCTCATTTGGCAAACAGTGGCGCCAACGCGTTGGTGGGTTTACTGGACGATATTTTGGAAACGTCGAGGTCGACGGTGAAGCCAATACGACTGACTGTCGAATCGACTGATGTGACGGCGTTGGTGCAAGGCGTCGTCGGTCTGCACCGTCTGCGTGCCAGAGAAAAACATCTGGAGCTGAACCCGCACATACAGGCTCAGTTACCCTTGTTGTTGCTAGACAGCGCCCGCCTGACGCAGATTTTTCATAATCTGCTTTCCAATGCTATTAAGTTTACCGATGTTGGCGGTATCGATATCGACGTGCGGGTGGTGGGGCTTAGCGATCACGTCGGGCAATTGCAGATTGAAGTGCGTGACACCGGGATCGGGATTTCAGCGCAGGTGCAGGCGTCGCTGTTCCGGGCGTATGCCCAAGACAGCCAATCATACAAACGCTCAGGGGGCACCGGATTAGGATTGGTGATTTGCCAGAAATTGGTCAGCTTGATGAGCGGAACGTTGACGCTCAGTAGCGAGCTGGGTGCAGGCACCACAATCACTATCTGTTTGCCCGTGGTGGCCGCACCGCAATTGGTTGAATTGCCACAAGTAGAAGCCACGTCAGCGCAGCGGGTTTCCCGCCCATTGCAGATCCTGGTGGTGGAGGACACCTTGGCAAATCAGGAGGTGCTGCGGGCGCAAATCAGCAGCTTCGGCGGCTGGTCCGTGGTGGCCGCGAATGCCGCCCAAGCCCGCGCCCTGTTCGCCCAGACCGTGTACGACTTGATCCTGATGGACTGTGATCTACCGGACGAGGATGGTTATAGCCTGGCCCGTGGGTTACGTGCCTTCGAGCAGCAGTTGGACCGCGCACGTTGCCCGATTATCGCCATCTCTGCCTTGACCGGTGAGCAGCACCTTCAGCGTTGCCTGGAAGCCGGGATGGACGCCGCATTGAGCAAGCCTATTGGTCTGGGGCAATTGCGTGAGGCCATTGAGCGATGGTGCAACGTCACACTGGCAGATCCCACTGTGAGTTTGACCGCTCCTGTGCTCGACCAGGCCGGGATCAACCGGGAAATGGCAACTGACCTGAGTAGCTTGATCAAGGCGATAGCGCTGTGTGATCTCCCGTCCGCCCTGCACGTGACTCATCGTTTGCACGGTGCAGCGTTGATCATGGAGTGGTCGGCCATGGGGCAGGCGACGGAGCATCTGGAGAACCTGTTGCGCACGCAGACGGAGTGGAATAACCCTTTTTACACGCAAGCCCTGCGGGCACTGCTCCAGCAATGGCATGATATGGACGGCGATATACCGCTCGATGCGCTACCGGTAATCCGGGCACATCGGATGCAACCATGATGCGGCTTCTTTTACTGGCACTGGTCCTGCTGGGCTACGTTGGTTTGGCTGGCGCACAGGCCAACCCGCCGACGTTGACGTTCACGCAACAGGAACTCGACTGGATTGCGGCTAACCCGATATTACGTGTGGGGGTATTTGAAAACCTGTTGCCCTTTGAGTACATCAGCGGTGGTGAACTGCGAGGGCTTTCGGCCAAGTACCTGGGATTGATCGCACGGCGTACGGGGTTGCATTTCACGTCTGTGCCGACTACGACACGCAGTGCCCGCAAAGACATGCTGATCAGCGGTGAGGTCGATATCTTGCCTACACGGCGTCGCTCCGATAACCCTGCCGAGGATCGTGGGGTCCTCTATACCCTGCCTTACAACACCAGTTCGACCATTCTCGTCAGCCGTTTTGACAATGAGCCTTTTTCCGATCTTGAGCAGCTCGCCGGCAAGCGGCTAGTGATGTTGGGCCGTGAAGGTTATTCGGAGTTTTTGAAGGAGAAGGCGCCTGGCGTCACGATTATTTCCGCCCAAAACGCAGTAGACATGATGGAAATGGTCAAGGACGGCAAAGCGGATGCAGCCATTGCTTCAGAATGGTTGCTGATTCCATACCTGTCTCGCCAGTACCAAGGCGTACTGCAGGTTTCCGGTGTGGTGCCCCAGCAGCATACCGGGGTGAGCATGGCGGTACGGGATGATGATGTGATCCTGCTGTCGATTCTGGAGAAGGTACTGACCTCCATCACGGGGGAAGAGCGCAAGGCGATCTACGACGCCTGGTTCGCCGACATGAACCTGGATATTCCGACCATCAGGGCTATCACCGATCATTACGAAGGTGAGTTGTGGTTGCTGCTGTGCATTGTGTTGATACTCGTAGCACTGGTTTGGCAAAGTCGCGTGCAGCGCCGACGTGCCATCCATAACGAGCAAGAGAAGGCAATGTTCCTGGCGGTGATGAGCCATGAAATTCGCTCGCCCATGAATGCGGTACTGGCCGCTGTCGAGTTGCTGGAGCACACGGCACTCGATGAACATCAACGCCACTTCGCGGACCTCGCCAATAATGGCGCCAAAACCTTATTGCGCTTAGTGGACGATGTACTGGATATCTCCAAGATGGAGGCCGGGCAGTTAAAACTCAACGTGGAAAGCGTAAACCTCGGTGTGTTGGTCCAACGCGTCGTGGACAGCCAGCGTCCGTATGCCGAGGAAAAAGGTCTTGAACTGACAGTGACGAGTGAGCGACTTATTGCCCCTTTGTTACTCGATGAGCTGCGCGTGGCCCAGATTTTGCGCAACCTGATCTTCAATGCCATCAAGGTCACTGACGTCGGCCGGGTAGAGGTTCAGCTTCAAGTGCTTGAGAGTGATCGGCAACTGATGATTCGGGTGGTCGACAGCAGCATCGGTTTGTCTGAGCAAGCGCAGGCTACATTTTTCCGACCCTATTTCCGTGACAAGCAGGCCTACAAGCGCAAGGGCGGCACCGGGCTGGGGCTGGTGGTTTGTCGGCGGTTGGTGAAATTGATGCAGGGCGAGCTGACGCTCAGCAGCACACTGGGAAAAGGGACCGAAATCGGGGTGATGTTGCCCATCCAATGGGCTGAGGCGCTCGATTCGCCGGTACTATCGACAGCTCCCGAATCTGTGGGGTTGCGGGTCTTGGTAGTGGGAGGCACGAAAATCGATCAGCACTTAGTGGCGGTGCAACTGAGTGACTTGGGTTGTGAGCCGTTGTCAGCGGCGGATATTACCCAAGGCTTGAGCCTTTTCAGCGTACGTAAGGTCGACCTGGTGTTGATGGATTGTGATCTGCCAGAGGCCGAGGGGTATAACCTGGCCAGCGAGTTTCGTGAGATTGAGCGCCAACAGCGGCGGACATATTGCCCGATCATCGGGGTCTCGCGGTTTAACGGCAATGAACACCTCGAACGGTGCTTTGATGCCGGAATGGATGGGGCGCTGAGCAAGCCCATTCATCAGGATCCATTGCAACAAACCATTGAGCTGTGGTGCGAAGTTATCCTGGCTCAGCCCACGCAGTTACCCAACGCCCGAGGGCCTGAGGCGTTGCGCAAGAATCTGAGTAGTTTGCTTGAGGCGGTAGCCCTGCGTGATCGCAGCCTGGCGTTGCAGGCCGTGCGGTGCCTGCACGACGCTGCGTTAGTGGCGGGTTGGGCGGATATCGCTGCCACAGCCGAAATGCTCGAGCCTGAATTACAGGCTGAAGGGCACTGGGCCACTGTGGTTATTGCGGGCCATCTCAGTTGTTTGGTTGAACAGTGGGTGGGACTAAGTTCTTGAGTTTTGCTGCAAATTGCTCTCTGGGGGCACAAGTTTTTTAGGAGTGCTCCTATTGACGAAGTGTCGGCGTGATCAATAAAAACAATAACTGATACTTAGGCGTGGGGCGCGAATAGTTAATTGTTGGAGATCTACGCTGGCTAGTTGTTTTTTCGGAGCAGTCCTATTTGGATGGCTCAGTCGGCGCCTTAAACTTAACCCCGCAACAGCACAGGGGGTTGTCCTGCAAAAGGAAACTCCAATACTTACTTAGACCCTTGCTCTTTCGGAGTTACCTCATGGATTACAAAGCCCGCGCCCTCGCTGTACTGGTCGCAGCCACCGCCACCTCCGCCGCCATGGCGTCGGACGGCACCATCAATTTTAACGGCGAACTGAAAGCTGAAACCTGCCAGGTTGCGGTCAATGGTGCTGCCGGCTCCGCGGGCAGCACTGTTACGTTGCCGACGATCTCCACCGCTTCGCTTGCCTCACTCGGCCAAGTGGCAGGCCAGACCGGTTTCAGCATTCAACTGAGCAAGTGCTCTGCTGCACTGAAAACCGCTTCTGCGTTCTTTGAAGCCGGCGCTTCAGTTGACCCGGCCAGCGGCAATCTGAAGAACTTGAGCGGCACTGCCACCAAGGCTCAACTGCAACTAGTTGACGCCTCTAATGGTAATCCGATCAAAGCCGGCGATACCGGGCAAGTTGCTTCTACCAGCCGTATCAGCATCAATTCGACCACCCTGAGTGCAGACCTGCCGTACTCCGTTCAGTACTACGCACAGGCAGCAACTACGCCAGGTACTGTTATCAGTAACGTGACGTACTCTATCAACTATCAGTAAGCCGCGCGCAATGAGCACACGCCCTGATTGGTATGTAAAGGGCGTGTTTTCTGGCAGCGATGGGACAACGTCATGTATTACAAACTTCCATTCAAACAGTTACTGCTGGCAAGCCTCATGGTGCTGGCAAGTTTTCAGGTCAATGCAGGTGTGGTGATCACCGGCACTCGGGTGATCTACCCGGCAGGCCAGAAGGAAGTCACCGTAAAACTCAACAACAACGGCACGCAACCTGCGCTGATGCAGGCGTGGATCGACACCGGCAGTGTGACCTCCACCCCCACCAGTTCTAAGGCGCCGTTTCTGCTTTCGCCACCGGTGGCGCGTATCGACCCGGCCAAAGGCCAAAGCCTGCGTGTAATGTTCACGGGCGCTGCACTTGCCCCCGACAAAGAATCAATATTCTGGCTCAACGTGTTGGAGATTCCGCCAAAGCCCGAAGCCGGCGCAGACCTCAACACCCTGCAAATGGCATTCCGCTCGCGTATCAAGCTGTTCTACCGCCCCACCGGATTGCCTGGAACCGCCACTGAAGCGATTGAACAGGTGCAATGGCAAGTGGTGTCGATCCCTGATGGCGTGGGCCTGGCGTTGCAAGCGTTCAACCCGTCGGCGTTCTACGTGTCGATGGTCGAATTGGACCTGGTGCAAGGTGCTACGCGCGCTCGCAGTGAGGATGGGATGGTTGCCCCGGGCGAAACCCGGCAGTTCCCGCTGCCAACCCTCAAGACTCGACCTGCCGCCGATGCCCAAGTGGAGTTCAGTGCCATCAATGATTACGGCGCGCTGATCCCGACTCGGAAAGCACTCAAGCCCTGATCAATCCCTGACGTTTTTACCCGCGAGTCAATTATGCCAACCTCTTCCAGCTCCAGGCTTGCCCTGCGGGCGCAGCCTCGCTTTGCCTTGAATCCGCTTACGACCTTGATACTCAGGGTATTGGCCGTTACTCCTGGTGCATGGGGAGTGCAAGGGGTGTTGGCGCAAGAGGTGCAGTTCAACGACGCGTTTCTGCCTGAGGATTCACGCAATCTTGACCTCGGTAAATACCAGGCCGGTAACCCGGTGACGCCAGGACAGTACCGCGCCGACGTTTTGCTCAATGGCCAGTTGAACAGCCGCCAGGACATCCGCATTGAGGCCCAGCCCGACGGCAGCAAGCCGGTGGTGTGCATGGATCATGGGTTGCTTGAGCGCCAGGGCGTGGAAATGTCCAAGTTGCCACCCGAGGCCAGTCAGGCGCTCGGTAGTCAGGGCTGCGTGGCACTGGGCAGTTTGATCCAAGGCGCCAGCGCGAACTTTTCGCCCGAGAACCAGGCGCTCGACCTCAGCATTCCCCAAGCGGCCTTGAAGCGTAATTCCCGGGGCTATGTCAGCCCTGAACTGTGGGACCGCGGGGTTACTGCAGGCATGCTCAGTTACAACTTTAACGCTAATCGGAACCGCACCCGCTCCGGTAACTATGACTCGGCTTTCATGGGCCTCAACGCCGGCCTCAATCTGGGTGACTGGCGCCTGCGCCACAACGCGTCGATGAGCTGGCAGTCGCGCCAGGGCAACAAATACCAAGCCCTGGACACTTACGTACAGCGCGATATCACTGCGCTGAAAAGCCAGTTCACGGCGGGGGAGTCCAACACCAGCGGCGAGATCTTCGACACATTGTCCTTTCGCGGCGTGCAGTTGGCCAGCGACGACCGGATGCTGCCCGACTCCATGCGCGGTTATGCCCCGGTCATCCGTGGCATTGCGCGCACCAACGCGCGGGTCACCATTCGCCAGTCCGGCAACGTATTGCTGGAAACCACTGTAGCGCCCGGTGCCTTTGTGATCGACGACCTGTACTCCACCGGCTACGGCGGCGACCTCAATGTGAGCGTTGCCGAGGCAGACGGCACGGAACAGAACTTTATCGTGCCCTATGCCTCGGTCAGCCAGTTGCTGCGCCCAGGAACCGCGCGTTTCAGCCTTACCGCCGGTGAAACCCGCAACAACTATGTCGACCAACAGGTACGCCTGCTGCAAGGTACTTTGCAATACGGCCTGAACAACACGTTCACCGGGTTTGGTGGTGTGCAATCGAGCGACCACTACACGGCGTTACTCACGGGCGTGGCGTTCGGTACGCCCATCGGTGCCATGGCGGTCGACGTGACTCATGCTCAGACCGAGCTGGCTGGCGGTACCGCCAAAGGGCAGAGCATGCGCGTGTCCTACAGCAAGAACGTACTCAGCACCGGCAGTAACTTTTCGGTGGCGGCTTATCGGTTTTCTACCGGTGACTACCTGGATTTCAGCAATGCAGTGCAACTGCTGGATGCCGAGAAAAATGGCTGGGATACCCGCTTATTTGGGCGCCCGCGTAGCCGCCTGTCCATCACCGCCGACCAGACGCTCGGGCCTTGGGGCCAAGTGACTATCAGCGGCTATGCCCAGAACTACTGGAACCAGCCGGGCAGCGACGTGCAATACCAGTTCAGCTATAGCAAGCAATTCAACCGCGTGAGTTTCAGTGTGAATGCCAACCGCAGCCGTGTGGGCATGGGCGACATGGAGAACAGTTTTCTGCTGACCATGAGCATGCCCCTGGAACTCGGCGGCTCGGGTTATGGACCGCAGATGACCGCCCAGGTTGGCCGTGACACCCGCGGCAACTACAGCGAGCAGGTCGGTATCAGTGGTACTGCCGGCGAAGACCGCCAGTATGGCTACGGCGCTACCTTCGGGCACGATGGCGGCAGTAGCAGCAAGAGCGCTGCGTTCAACGGGCAGTACACCGGCGCCCGGGCCATGCTCAATGCCGCATTGGGCTATGGCGATGGGTATACCAGCACGTCCCTGGGCGCCAGCGGCACGGTGGTGGCTCACTCCGAAGGTGTGACGTTGTCGCCTTATCGCGGCGAAACCATGGCAGTGATCAGTGCGCCCGGTGCGCAGGGCGCCAAAGTTTCCGGTTACCCAGGCCTGAGGCTCGACGGGAGTGGCAATGCTGTGGTGCCGTACTTGCGCCCATATGAGTTGAATGAAGTGGCCATTGACCCGGCCGGCAGCTCCCTGGACGTCGAATTCAACGAAACCAGCCAGCAAGTCGCACCACGTGCCGGTGCCGTGGTGCACCTCAAATACACCACCAACCAGGGCCGTGCGGTGCTGCTCAATGTGCGCCTGGACGATGGCAGCAGCTTGCCGTTCGGCGCCGGCGTAACTGATGGCGAAGGCGCCACGGTCGGTATGGTCGGGCAGGGTGGCCAGCTCTATGCGCGGATCAAGCCGGACACCCGTCAATTGCTGATCAACTGGGGCAGCAAAGCCCATCAGCAGTGCGCGTTGGCCATTCCGCCGGGCCCAGGTGAGGGGCAGCAGTTGCAACAGCTGGACGCCGTGTGTGCGGCAGGCAAACAGGTCGCGAACAGCGTGCGGCCCAACACTATGCAAAAGGTACCGTTATGAACATCAGGGCTTTGATCAAATCGGGATTGGCGGTCATGGCGCTGTGGGCCGCTGCCAACACGGCCATGGCAGTCACCTGTACCTACATGAACGGTATTCAGCCGGCGGTGGGCGACATGCCGTTGCAGATATCCTCCATCAGCGTTGGGCGCGATGTGCCGGTGGGCACTGAGGTGTATCGACAGAAGTTCAGCATGGCGGCGGGCCAGGCAGTGAAGCTAGAGTGCCTGTATGCCCCGTTTCAACAATGGATGGAGATGACTCTTGAGAACAATTCACTGGCCAGTTGGTCCAGCGGAACCTACGCCAACAAAGTCTACAGAACCAGGATTCCGGGGCTCGGGGTCGCCTTTAACAGCACGGGCGGCCCGCTACCAAGGCAAAGTAGCCCATCATGGACCACGTGTTCGGCGGGCTGGAGGTGCCTGGTTCCTTTTGATGGTCCATCCAATTATGAATTGATCCTCATCAAGATAGGCGATATCTCCCCGGGAGTGTTAATGGGCAGCACGTTGCCGACCGTGAGCCTGTTTGGCAATTTTGGCGATGCCAGAATGTTGGGGTTCAAGATGGGCATCTCCGGCAGTATCCAGATTGTCTCGCGCACCTGCAGTACGCCGGATGTGACAGTCCCTATGGGCACGCATCAGACCAAGACATTTACCGGAATAAACACGGCCAGCGGCTGGGTCGATTTTGCCATTCAATTGAATGACTGTCCGGCGTTTACGGGAACATTCAGCACCGCAGGGCCAGGTTGGATTTCCCAGAGCGGCAACGCGCCCACCGGCACGGGCACCAGTGGCACCCTGGTCAACAACACCCTGCAATATCGCATTGACCCGGCACGGGCGGCGATCAACGCCGGCACTGGCGTGCTGAGCCTCGACCCATCGGCCACCGGCAGCTCACCTGCCGCCACCGGCGTAGGCGTGCAGATCGCGACCACTAACGGCAGTGGGTTGCCTTTGTCTACCAATCAGAACAGTGGCCTGGTCCTGCGAACGACCGAGAGCAGCTATTCAATCCCGTTGCGTGCCCGCTATTTGCAAACGCAGGCCAAGGTCATGCCGGGGCCGGCCAATGCGTCGGCGACGTTTACGATTATCTATCAGTGATGGAAAACTTGAGAGTGATCGCGAGGATGCGAATAAGGCCGAATAAAGCGCTACGAATTCTGATCGCAGATGAACAACACTTTTACCGGTTGAGGATTGAACGGGACCTGAACCATTTGGGTTATTACCGTATTGCACCCTTGCATCAACTGGTGCAGGTATTTAGTGCGGTGGAGTACGACCGCGAGCCTCTGGACCTGTTGATTATCAACGCCTCATTGGTGAAGGGGGTGAAATTTGATCTGTTTTCTTTCTGCATGGACAACCCGCATATTCGTTATGCATTGATTTACGATGATCAGCAACGGGGCGTACCCTCGCTTCTGGTATGCCGTCAACACAAGGTGCTGATCAGTGCTTTGCCATTGCCGGACCTCGAAACCCTCACCCACCTGATGGCAAAGGTCGAGACCTGTCCTGTTGCGCAGGAGCGAAACGGAGAAGTCGGAGCCTAATGAAAACCGTTATTGGAAACAGGCTTCTGTCATCGGTTCTTGTATCCACCTTTCAAATACATCGATCGCCATCGGTTTAGCACACAAAAAGCCCTGACCAATCTGCACCCCCATCTCATACAAATGATCCTGCTGAGCCGCGGTTTCGATACCTTCCACCACCAGTTGCATGCCCAAATTGCCGGCCAGAACCAGTGTGTTGCGAATGACTGCACGGTAGTGGCCGGGGCCGTCGATAAATTGGGTGAACTCTTGCGCCAGTTTTATTTCACTAAACGGTACCTGGCATAGTCGTAAAAGTGACGAACAGCCCGTGCCGAAGTCATTAATCGATAGGCGTATGCCCAATAGGCGCAGGCGATTAAGCGTTTTCAACGCTGCTAGCGCAAGCACCGCTAGGACCGTCCTCGGTGATTTCGATGGTTAGTGATGAAAGTGGCAGAGGGTGCTGGCGCAACCGAGTCTCCAAGCGCTCGACAAGTGTTTCGCTCATCAATGCCCAAGGGACGGACAGGTTGAATGCCATGCCTATGAGTTGGCCCTGCTCATTGTTCCCCCACAAAGGCTAGGAAGGTGACGAATGTTGGTGGACGTCTTGAGACGATGATAGGCTTATAAGTGCCGTATTATAAAGGCTTGTAGGATTTATTGAGTTTCTGGTGGATTATGATTTGGCGGACTCCTTCACCGCCACATTTAGTAAACACAAACCCCTGATTTTCCTAGCGAAAGTCAGGGGTTTGTGGTTTTTTGCGTCTGAAAAAAGGCCATATAGGTCCAATATGGGACGGGCGGTGTTTTATAGCGTCTACTCTCAGACACAACGGCTCAGTGGGTTCAGAATTGCCTGGCGGGCGTCCAAGCATGCGGCAGCGGCTGCTTTCGGCCAGGATGCGATACCAAGGGTGAAATCGTTTGTCATTCTCCCGCACACCCGGATTTTTTAATAATGACCACTCGACCGAAGCCTAAGCTCAACCTTCGCACTCTGATTCTTATCTTTGTACTGCTCTCTGCCTTTGCAACCCTGGTCAATAGTTTCTGGGTGACGTTCAAGATTCAGAAGCAGGAGTTAATTGAGAATGCCCTGGAGGTGAACAAGGCCTACGCTTCTCGGATCGCGCTGAGTGTGGAGCAGGTGCTTAACTCTGACCTGGACAAGTTAAAGTATGGCTCCGGGGTCATTGGTAAGGCGTTTGACGATAAGCGCTATTTGGCGGAGGAGGCCGATCGACTGTTTGGCCAGGACGCCAGCTTCAACTCTGTGCTGATCGTCGACGCGGGCGGGACAATCATTGCCTCAGCCCCGGAAAGCCTCCATCTCGATGGGCGCACGCTGCAACACAAGGAGCCGCTCAGCCTTCGTGTGCCAAGAATCAGCAATGCGTTCAGGTCCCTCTCCGGCAATCTGGTGGTGTTCATTACCCAGCCCGTATTTGACGCGAAAGGCGAATACCTGGGCCTGATAGGCGGCAGTGTCCGGCTTGAGCAGAGAAATACACTACAGGCACTGATGGATACCAATGTGCGCAAGGATGGGGCGCATGTCTATCTCATCGACAGCGCCCGTCGGGTGCTCTATCACACCGACCCCGAGCAGATCGGCAGCGTCACGGGTAAGGGCTTGATCGCTGATGCTGCGCTCAGTCAGGACGCCGGTACTTTGCAGGCGACGGATGCCAATGACGTGGAAATGCTCGCGGGTTTCGCCAGGGTGCCCAGTAGCGGTTGGGGGGTGATTTCGCAACAGCCACTGGAAAATATCCACGCCGTTCTGCGCCATACCATGGCCAAGGTCATGCAGGGTATAGCGCCACTGGCTCTGTTCGGAATCATCTTGATCTGGTGGTTGGGGACAAGGATCTCGGCGCCGCTGTCCAGGCTTGCCGAGTGCGCCAAACGACTGGACACACCCGACAGCTACGAACGCATCCGGGCAGTCCCGGCGCGTTATTTCGAAAGCTGGCAGATTCGCAGAGCATTGTTGCTGGGTGCCACCCTGCTGCAAGAGAAAATCGGCAAGCTCAATCAGCAAGCGCAAACCGATGCGCTGACAGGCCTGGCCAACCGTCGAGCGATGCAGGACATCCTGGCGCGCTGGCAGGAGGCCGAAAAAGCGTTCGCCGTTGTTTCCATGGACATCGACCACTTCAAACGTGTGAACGACACCTTCGGCCACGGTGCAGGTGATGAAACACTGAGGGCTATCGCGCAGCTCATGCAGCAGAATTCGCGGTCCAATGACTTGCCCTGCAGGGTCGGTGGAGAGGAGTTCGTGTTGTTATTGCCCAATAGTTCGCTTCAGGCTGCAATGGATGTCGCCGAGCGACTGCGTGCCTCAATTGACGCAGCGGACATTGAAACTGTCGGGCACGTGACGGTTTCGCTGGGCGTCGCGCTATGGCACCCCGGCGCCGATTCGATAGCGGTTGTGCTTGAGAGGGCTGACCAGCTGTTGTACCAGGCCAAACAAAACGGGCGCAATTGCGTGGTGGCTGAGCAGCCTTGATGGGCTAGGCCGTCAGCATGAGCACATGCCGTCAATGCCGGTGCCCGTGTTCCGCCGCGTTGTGCGCATGCCACTCCGTCAGGTGCAGCCACACACTCACGGCCAACAGCGCCGACGCAATCCAGAAAGCCACAGACAGTCACCGACTCGCCCATCACCAGCAAGGCAACTGCGGCACCGAGAAACGGCGCGGTCGAGAAGTAGGCTTCGGTGCGCGCACTGCCCAGACCGAGAACTGCGCAGAAAAGGGGGCGGACATATTTGCTTTCTCTCACCGCCAACTACGAGAAAAATAAAACCTCTGATTTCGTAAGAAACCAGAGGTTTTGTTATTTCTTGAATTTGAAAGCGTGCCGTTCTTGTATCACGAGCACGGCGTGTCCATCCGCCGCCCTATGACGTCCAGCAAGTCGCAACCGTCGCGCAGCGGAATTGAGCAGAGCAGCGCGAAATCGCTGAGCACAACTGCATCGCTACTTATCTCGCTACGTAGTGCGAGGTTCTCAATAACTTGGGTAACGGCACGAAGACGATAGGTCGCAGCGTCGAGGAGTATTTCCAGCGGCACGGTGGTATCGACAAAAAGGGCAGGGGTGGCGCTGTCGTTGCTGGTGAGGGCTATGTATTGGTTCATATGTGGAACTCCGGTTGTCGAAGGATAGCAACCACACATTTGTCGCCAAACAAAAAGGGTGGCAGCTGTACGCAGGTTGGCGAACCGGGACAATCGGAAAAACCGGCAGACCCGAAGGTCTCCCGCGCACAGCTACCGTTGAGCAGCTTATTGCGCGCAGAAGCAGCCCGCAAATACGCCGAGACGTTTCTGTCGATTTATCGTCGAGTCGCCAAACCCGATCGCCATGTGGGCGACCGCATGACTATAGGCCTGGCGGTATCGAAGCGGCAGGCCGATGCTTCTGAGTGGCCTGTAGGACGTTGCCGAAGTAATCAATCTCGCTCAGATCCACGCAATCCCCTTGACTGATGGGGGCAGGTGATCAGCCGGAACCTGCAATCGTAGGCATATGCTTCGATTTAAGTAGTCTTTTTCTGAAACGTTAAAACCACCCCTATACGCGTCTTACCTCGGTTGTAGCGCCTTCTTATAGTCGTGCGCCTCAGTCACTTGGAAGTGCACGCATGCAGGGACCCTACGCATTTATCAACGAACGACCGCAGCCTTATCCGCTGCTTAAACTGAGCCTGGCGCTTGATCCCCATACCCAGACCAAATTCGACACCCTCAACTCGCACATCCGCAACACGCTGGTGTTGCCTGGGCAGTTGGTGATCATCGGGGATAGCCGAACTGCCTCTTGCACCGCTGAAGAGGCACAGCTGATGCGCTCGGCGCTGAATATAAAGCTCGCCTTGTTGGCATACTCCGCAACCGACCAGTTCCTGGTCAAAAACTATGATCAGTTGCTGGCCATCTTGACCTATTCGTCCGTTGGCATCGGCAGTGCCAGCAGCGCTTGGAGCAAGCATTTGGCGCAAGTCGAGAAGACCCTTATGGAAATCGAGGAGTTGCATAAGCAGTATTTGAGAAAGGGAACCACGGGGGCGAGGGAGGAGTTTCTGGCTAAACGAAGAGCACTGTTTGCAAGGTTGGACAGCCAAATCTCGGGGATGGCGCGCTTTGGTACGGGGTTGAGAAACGAAGGTTCGATTAAAAAGATGCTGGGGATATCCAGTAAAAGCTATTGGCAGCATGGAGAAATTCGGGGGTATGAGGCGCGGGTCAAGCGTTTAGCCAAGGCTTCGCAGATGCTGAAGAAGGGGACTTACATTGGTATAGCGCTGGATGTTGGGGCGACAGCGTTGGAGATATCGGAGGCGTGTTCCACTGGGCGTGAGCAAGAGTGTACGCAGGCGAAGTATGTTGAAGGCGGCAAGTTGGTGATTGGCGTTGGCGGCGCATCCGTGGGCGGGACACTGGGTGCTCTTGTCGGTACCAGTGCCTGCGCGATTGTTTTTGGCATCCCTACAATGGGCGCCGGAGCTTTGGCATGCGCCATCGTCGGCGGTGCTGCGGGCGGACTCACCTCAGGCAAGTTCGGAAGCAACGCTGGAGAATTTGTAGGAAAATTTCTCTATAAGTCCGTGGAGAGTTGAATGTACTTGGAATATTTTGTGTTGGGCTCGTGCGCCCTCTTGCTACTAAGCTTCCCGATCATGTTTTCTGCCATGTTCAAAAAACTCGATGCCGCCGAGCGCTATATGCAATACAGCAGCTACATAGTCGGATGCAGGCACACTTTTCGTAATGCGCCCTTTGAAGGAAGGCCCCAACGCGTATACGCCATGGCTACCGTCATTCTTATCCCAAAAGTCATTCAGTGGAGAGGGATGGTACTTGTTGAGGATGTTGAAAAAATACCTCGGCACCTAAAGTACTGGATGGTCGTACCAACTTTCGTTACCTGTCTCTCCCTTTTCGGCCTCACCGTCAGCTGGTTTTTTATTGACGATTGGCCTTGAAAAGCAGGGCGACGCTACCTAGCCATTTCTCATAATGTCCGGCCGCCCAGCCGTCAGTGCATCAATGCCTGTGCCGATGATGCACATCCGGAAAATGCGCATGGCTATGCCTCATCGGGCTATGAACATGCACATGACTATGCGGCTGCGCCGGGTCCCATTCAAACCCATGCTCATGTTGATGATGCTCGTCATGCACGTGCCGATGCCCATGCTCCGTCGCCTCGTGCAGATGCTCATGCGCATGCCGCTCCGTCAGGTGCAGCCACACACCTACGGCCATCAGCGCCGACGCAATCCAGAACGCCATGGTCACCGACTCGCCCATCACCAGCAACGCAATCGCGGCACCGAGGAACGGCGCCGTCGAAAAGTAGGCGCCGGTGCGCGCACTGCCCAGACCGCGCAATGCCAGCACGAACATGACCAGGCTGATGCCATACCCCAGAAAGCCAACCAACAAGATAGGCGCCAGCTGCGCAACACCCGGAATCTGCGCCCCGAGATACAGCGCCAAACTGCAATTCACCACCCCGGCAATTAATCCCTTGGCGCCCGCAATAAACACCGCGTCCGACGCAGACACCTTGCGCGTCAGGTTGTTATCAATCCCCCAGCACAAACAGGCCACCGCCACGGCAAACGGCCCGGTCCAGTCGTGGCTCGTGCCGCCACCGCCGGACCCTGACAACACCACGCCGCCCAGCACGATTGCGAGCATGCCCAGGACGATGCGCCGGTCGGCGTTTTCTCTGAATACCAGCCAGGCGATAACGGCGGTCAGCACCGACTCAAGGTTGAGCATCAGGGAAGCGGTCGCGCCTGCTGTGCGAGTCAGGCCGAACATCAACGCGACCGGCCCGAGGATGCCGCCGAACGCGATGGCGCCGATCAGCCACGGCCATTCGGAACGGGTCAGCCCGCTGGGTTTCCAGCCGCGATCACGGATAAGGCGCACGCCGGCCAGGCCGATTCCGCTGCCGAGGTAGAGCAGGCCCGCGAGCAGCACGGGCGAGAGGCCCAGGCCGAGGCTTTTGGCGAGCGGCGTGCTGGCGCCGAAGAGGGCGGCAGCGGCAAGTGCGTACAGGATACTGAGGTTCATGGGCCATCCTCGAAGGTCAGGCCCATGATACGTCGCGCGCAGGGGTTAATGCCCTGGCGATTTTGACACGTTCACACTTATTGCGCGGTTTTCAGCTTGATCACATCACCCGAGATCTTGGTGGTGTAACCGCTCAATACCCATGCCCAGAACCAGTTTTCCTGCACTTGGGTGTTGATCAGCGCGTCGCCGCCTTTGGCTTTGATGGCTGCATCCTGAGCGCGTACAAAACGGCTGTTCTGGCCGATAGGGATAACGCCGAACAACATGATGCCGGTGGCGCTGGCTTCACTGTGGCCCAGCACGGTGTACTGGCTGCTGTCGTACTGCGGGGATTTGATGGCGGTGCCGGTGCAGCCTGCCAGTGCGAAACCGAGAACTGCTGCTGCAACCACTTTACTGACGTACTTCACTGTGTAACTCCATGGACTAACCCTCGCGATTCAATTCACGAGGGGGGCGACACTTTAAACGCGGCCAGGGCGGATTGACATCAATCAGTCCACATTTTGATCTTCACGCTTGTACGTACACCCAAGCCGTCAGCCCGGAAGCCAGCGCGACCGAGACCCGCTTATAGTCGGACACTTCATACGCATCCGCCGCCGCCAGTTCCTGTTCGTTGATCTGAAAGACCATGCCTTCAACGCTGGCCGCCTTTTCTGTAGTCGGTGCGACAATCGGGTGGTGGGTCTTGCCGCTGGTGGCCAGCACTTCGGGGTCGGTGATTTCTACCCAGCTTTGTGAATAGCCCAGCATCGCGTCCTGCTGGCCGACTAATTCCCGGCCGAAGTTGGCCAGTTGCACGGCCTTGTCTTGCAAGGTGCCGTAGGAAAACAGCAGCACAGGAAATTGGGTGGAGTGTTCCATTTTGATTCCTTGGTGGGTCAGGCGAGTAAATCTTCGTAGAAGGCGCCGTACGGCTTGCTCGGGTGGGCGATCTGGATTTCCAGGATCCACAGTCCGGCATTCGGGTAGTGCTCGAAATCCCCCAGGTCGCCGCCACGGTGAATCGCGTGGGGAAAGTCGCTGACGCGGTGCCCTTTGATGTCGAGGTTCAGTTGCCAGCCCATGGCCTGGGCCTGCTCCTCGGCGTAGCGATAAAGCTCAAGACCCACGGCCTGGTGGTTTTTCCAGCGTGATTGTACGCGGTCGAAGAGTTCTTTGGCGGCGTTGGCGCAGGCGATCATCTGCGGGTCGTTGCCGGTGGTGAAGGTCGCACCGGCGTCGCCTTCGTGGCCTTGCCACACCGCGCCCATGTCGATGAAGAAGATATCGTGTTCACCCAGTACCGGGTCGCCGTCGGAGCGTTGCTTGAAGGTCTTGAGGGTGTTGGCACCGAAACGCACCAGTAGCGGGTGCCAGATGCGTTGCATGTCGAGCTCGGTGAGCACCTGCTTGCCCAGCTCGCGCGCTTCGGATTCGAGCATGCCGGGGCGAATACGTTGGGCAAGGTGGTCGATGGCTTGCCACGTCATGGTCTGGGCATAACGCATGGAGTCGATACTGTAGGCGGCGCCCACGGCTTCTTTGGGTTGTGCAGTCACCGGTTTTCCCTCGCGTTCAAGCTGTACTGGTCGCTATGCGTTTTACTATATAGCGATACGATTCAGAGCCCAACTCTGAAAACCCCGAAGAGCACCTGTGGGCGCTGGCTTGCCTGCGATAGCGCGGGTTCAGCAAACAGTGATGCGGCCTGACCCTCCACCATCGCAGGCAAGCCAGCGCCCACTTTTTGACCGCGTTCGGTCAGTCAGAGATGCAGCCACGCCAGGCTGCCCAATATCACGGCCACGCCGCCAGCGGTGTATGACATCCGCTTCAACCACTCCTTACGCGTCAGCAACGTGATCGCCGCCAGCGAAATCGCGATCTGAATCGCCGTCATCGCCTGGGCCCAACGGTGATGCTGGTGCAGCGCCTCTTCGGACTTCTGATCCCAGTCCCGCGAAGTCGCCTCAAGCTTCTCGGCCTGCTTGCGCACTTCTTCCTTCTGGCCCTTGTAGCGTTCGATCTCATCCTTGTAATGCGCAGCATCCACACCGGGAATATGGGTGGCCAGTTCCGCCAGGTTTTGTCGGCTGGATTTGGCCTGGTAGTAGTTCCACTGGTTGGCGGCTTCGGTCTTGATGATGGCGGCGTTGTTTTTGTCCATTGCCGCTTCGCTTTCGGTCGAGCCGGCCTGGTAGCTGAGCATGGCGCCGAGGGTGGCCATCAGGGCGGTCATCACAGCGATGCGGCTGGCGAAATTGTCTCCACGGCCATGGGCGTGTTCGGTGGTGTGTTCGACGTGTTTTTCGTGGGGGCTGGGGACTTCGAAGGCTTCGGACATGGGGGCGTCTACGAACGGAATGAGGGAGTCTGATTCTTTACCAGTTCAGCTGTCTCAATCCTGTACGTAACGCTGTAAACCCTGCACCAGCGCATCAAATGTCACCCGGCAGCGCGGGCTGTTGCGCAGGTCTTCGTGCATGGTGACCCACGTGTCCATCTTGAACGCAAACGCGTCGGGCAGGACCCGGTGCAGGCGCGGGTCTTGCTTGGCCAGTTGCACCTGGCAGCCGCCGATACCGGCACCGGCGCGAATCAGCGCCAGTTGTGCCAGGTCGCTGTCGCTGCTGATGGCGAAGGTGCTGCGTTCAAAGCCTTTGATGGCCAGGCTGCGGATAAACGCGCTTTCCTGATCGAAGCCAATCACCGAGTGGCCGACCAGGTCTTGCATCTGAAGAGGGATGCCGTGCTGTTGCAGATAATCGTCGCGGGCGTGCAGGCCGACTTCGATCAGGCCGACGCGCCTTGCCAGCAGTTGCTCCTGGCTCGGTCGCACCATACGCACAGCGATGTCGGCCTCCAGTTGCAGCAGGTCGATCAGGCGGTTGCTCAGGATCAGTTCAACCCGCAGGTGCGGGTGCTGGCGGCGCAACTGCGTGATGATCGGCGGCAACACTTCCACGCCGACCACTTCACTGGCGGAAATCCGCACCACGCCACGTACCTCGTCGCCTTGGGCTGACGCGGCGCGCTCCAGGGCGGCGGCCGTGCGCTCCATGGTTTCGGCGTGGGCGCGCAAGGTGTGGGCCACCGCCGTCGGCAACAGCCCGGTGGGCGAGCGAGTAAACAGCACCACCCCCAGCGCCAATTCCAGTGCAGCGATGTGCCGGCCGACCGTCGGCTGTGTGATGCCAAGCAGCCGCGCGGCCCCCGACAACGATCCTTCCTTCAGTACGCCGAGGAACGACCGGTAAAGCTCCCAACCAATATTCGCAGGCATGCATAAATGTATAGCGGCTCGATGCTCTTCGGCAATTTATCTATAGCTGACCCCGCCACACAATGGCCTCACCAACCAACGTGGGAGAAGGTCATGAGCAAAGTTCTGGTATTGGGAGCGACGGGCGGGATCGGCGGCGAAGTGGCGCGGCAGATGAGTGCGGCAGGCTGGGAGGTGTGTGCGTTGACCCGGGATGTGGACAAGGCGCGCCGTGCGAATGCCGCCTTCTCCTGGCTCCAGGGCGATGCACTCAATCGCCAGGAAGTGCTCGCTGCCGCGCGTGGCTGTGCGGTGATCGTCCATGCGGTCAACCCACCGGGCTATCGCAACTGGGCCGAGCAGGTGCTGCCAATGATCGATAACAGTATCGCGGCGGCCATCGCCGAGGGCGCGACCATCGTGTTGCCTGGCACGGTCTACAACTTCGGGCCGGATGCGTTTCCCGTGTTGCACGAAGACTCGCCTCAGCACCCGCAGACACGCAAAGGCGCGATTCGTGTGCAACTGGAGCAGCGTCTACAGGACGCTTCCCGCCAGGGCGCTCGTGTGGTGATCGTGCGCGCCGGGGATTTTTTCGGCGCCCGGGTGGCCAACAATTGGTTCGCCCAAGGCTTGGTCAAGCCCGGCAAACCGGTGCACGCCGTCAGCTACCCGGGCGCTCCCGGTGTGGCGCATCAATGGGCGTACCTGCCGGATGTGGCGCGCACGATGCTCGAGTTGATTGAGCGTCGGGCGAGCCTCGATGCGTTCGCGCGCTTTCATATGGCTGGGCATATGGACACGGACGGCACGCAGATGGCCGAGGCGATCCAGCGCGTGGTGCTGCGTCGGACCGGCCATCAACCGCGCGTAGGTCGTTTCCCTTGGTGGTTGATGAAATTGGCAGCGCCCTTTGTCGTCACAGTCCGTGAGATGCAGGAAATGCGCTACCTGTGGCAAACCCCGTTGCGCCTGGATAACCAGCGCTTGCTGGATGCCTTGGGCCGTGAGCCGCACACGCCGCTGGAACAGGCGGTGGAGACTACCTTGGCCGACCTGGGGTGTTTGCCTGCGTCCGCCTGATCAAGCGCACATACACCGCCATGTTGATCAGCAACACCACGGCCCCGAGTACCCATTGAATGTTCGGGGTCAGCCCGGCCGGGTAGATCAGCGTGAGGATGTAATGCTCGACAAACCCGCCGCCATAACCGTCCTGCCCGGCGAGATGGCGGAACAGGTTCTCCCAACGGGTCAGCGGGCAGGGCAGGTGGAACACCTCGACGGCGACCCCCCAGGCCGCTGCGGGCAGGTGCAGCCACATGACAGGCCGCCACTTGAGGGCCAGCAATCCGCCGAACAGCACGAACAAGATGAAACTCAGGTGAAACAGCACCAGGCTGTCGGCGGCTACGCGATAGAGCATGTTGGGATTCGCTTATAAGGTGGGCCAGTGTCAGGCGCCGAATTCTTCTTGCGGGTAGGCGATAAACACAGGCAGTTTTTTCGACATATTACTGCGATTGCCGTCATACACCCGCCACGTACTATGGATGATCCCGTCGCCCAATACTTCTACCCACTCGCCGCTTTGCAAATAGGGCGCGAGGCTGGAGCGCCCAACATAGGCAAAGCCGAAGCCGTCCAGTGTGCCTGCTGCCGGGCAAGGCTACGTTGGGTTTTGCATGCACCCTGGTCAAAGGGTGTTAAGCGCTGATTTTGAGGCGTGGGCTGAGATGACTGAAGGCGTGGACTTTGCGGAGTAAGGCGTGAGGGCGGGCTCAGGTTTGTGGCCGTGATGGTTGCTTGCAAGCAACCTGGGCCGTTATTGTGCTGAATCCTTTTAGTCCTTTCCCCAAGGTTCTGTTGTGATGAATGCACCGCGTACCGCAGTCGGCTCGATCAAGGCCGTGATTTTCGATATGGACGGGTTATTGCTGGATACCGAAGGCATCTACACCGAAGTCACGCAGATCATCGCCGAACGCTACGGCCGTACCTACGACTGGGGCATCAAGCAGCACATCATCGGCCGAGGCGCTCAGGACCTGGCCGATTACGTGGTCAAGGCGCTGGACTTGCCGATCACGCCAGCAGAGTTTCTCAGAATCCGTGAACCGCTGATGAGCGAGCGTTTTCCCAAGGCCTTGGGCATGCCCGGGGCCGAGGCGCTGGTGCGGCACTTGAAGGCGCATAATATTCCGATCGCGGTGGGCACCAGTTCGTCGCGCAATTCGTTTGGCCACAAGACCACCTTGCACCGTGAATGGTTTGGCCTGTTCGGCACCATCGTCACGGCCGATGACCCGGAAGTCGGCGCCGCGAAACCTGCGCCGGATATCTTCCTGACCGCTGCGCGCCGCTTGGGCGTCGCGCCACAGGATTGCCTGGTGTTCGAGGATTCGCCGTTCGGTGTGACGGCCGCGAAAGCCGCCAACATGACCGCTATCGCCGTGCCCGATGAAGCCATGGCCGACAGCAAATACCAACATGCCGACCAGATCATCCGCAAACTCGCGGACTTCGATCTCGCCGCCTATGGCTTGCCACCTTTTCCCTGACTGAACAGGGTCAAAAATGTGGGAGCTGGCTTGCCTGCGATGGCGTCCTCAAGACCGCCGTCGCAGGCAGGCCAGCTCCCACAATGGGTTAGGCGCTGAAACCACCATCAATGGTCAGGCTTGCACCGGTGATATACCCCGCTTCCGGCCCGGCCAGGTAAGCCACAAAGCTCGCTATCTCCTCCACGTGGCCATAACGCCCCACCGCCATCAACCCGATCAGCGTTTCGGCAAACTCACCGTTCGCGGGGTTCATATCGGTGTCCACCGGCCCAGGCTGCACGTTGTTAATGGTGATGCCGCGTGGCCCCAGGTCCCGTGCCAAACCTTTGGTCAGGCCCACCAGCGCCGCCTTGCTCATCGCGTAGGGGCCACCGCCGCCAAACGGCATACGTTCGGCATTGGTGCTGCCGATGTTGATCACGCGGCCGCCTTCACCCATGTGCTTGGCCGCTTCCTGAGTGGCGATAAACACGCTGCGCACATTGATCGCCAGGGTCTGGTCGAAGTCTTCCAGCTTGAAATCCTCCAGTGGCGCGATGGCCAATACACCGGCGTTGTTCACCAGAATATCCAGGCGCCCGAACGCTTCGACGGTGGCGTTGACCGCATTGCGAATCGCCGTGGCGTCAGCACTGTCGGCCTGAATGGCCAGGGCTTTGCCGCCTGCGCTGATCACGACGTTCTGCAGTTCTTCGGCCTTGGCGGCCGAACTGACGTAAGTGAAGGCGACGGCTGCGCCTTGTGCGGCCAGGCGTTTTACGATCGCAGCGCCAATGCCGCGGGAACCGCCCTGGATCAAGGCGACTTTGCCGGTGAGGTTTTGTGTGGTCATGTCGATCTCCAAGTAGTTGATGGGCCGAGTATCGACCTCACCCACCCATGCCGGTAGACCGTGATTGCTATAGTCTGTGTAAACCAAAAGTTTAGAATGGTGCGATATGGAAAGCTTTGGAAGTATCGAATGCTTTGTGCGCAGTGCCGAAGGCGGCAGCTTCGCCGAAGCGGCCCGGCACCTGAGCCTGACGCCGGCGGCGGTCGGCAAGAGTGTCGCCAAGTTGGAAGCACGCCTCGGTGTTCGCCTGTTTCAACGCAGCACCCGGCGCCTGACCCTGACCGAAGCCGGCAAGCTGTTCCTCGAAGAAGTCAGCGGCAGCCTCATCACCATCCAGAACGCCGTGGCCAACCTGGCGAGCGCGGAAGGCCGCCCGGTGGGCACGCTCAAGGTCAGCATGGGCACGGTGTTCGGCAATCGTTATGTGGTGCCGTTACTGGTGGAGTTCATGCGGCGCTTTCCGGATATCAGCCCGGACTGGCATTTCGATAATCGCCAGGTGGACCTGATCGGCCAAGGCTTTGATGCGGCTATCGGCGGCGGTTTTGAACTGCCCCAGGGTGTGGTGGCGCGCAAGTTGGCACCTGCGCATCGAATACTGGTGGCCTCGCCGGCTTATCTGGAGCGGCGTCTGCCGGTAAGGGCGCCCGAAGATTTATCGCGTTGCCTGGGCATCCTGATCCGCTCTCCGCAAACCGGCCGCGTGCGCACCTGGCAGCTCACGGGCCCGGAGCGTGAGCAACGCCCGCTGGTGCTCAAGCCGCGCATGACCATGAGCGATTCCGAAGCCGCCTGCTGCGCCAGCGCCCAAGGCCTTGGGATTGCGCTGGTCAGCATGCCGATGGCCGTGCCGTTCCTCGACAGCGGCGCGGTGGTGCGGGTGTTGCCCGATTGGTACGTCGACGACGGCAACATCTCCATTTACTACGCCGAACACAAGCTGCTGCCCGGCAAGACTCGGGCGTTTGTGGACTTCATCATTGAGCAGTTTTCCGAAAAGGGCTTGGGGCAGCGGTTCAGCGCGATTTGACGACGGTTGCTCAATTCCAATGTGGGAGCCGGGCTTGCCCGCGATGCAGGCGACTCGGTCTACCGGCCCAACTTACCCGGCCAACCAATGACCTTCTTCGGCCTCGGCGTGGCATAGGTCCTGATCTTCGATGTCGACAACCCCAACCGAACCAGGGATTCGGCAATGGTCACCGCCGCCGTCACTCCATCCACCACCGGCACGCCGGTGCGCTGGCGAATTTGCTCATCCAGCCCGGCCATACCGCCGCAGCCCAGGCAGATCACTTCGGCCTTGTCGTCGCGGATCGCCAGTTCCGCCTGGCGCACGATGGCTTCCATGGCGGCCAGTGGGTCTTCTTCAAGCTCAAGCACTGCCATGCCACTGGCGCGTACCGAGGCGCAGCGTTGATACAGCCCGGCAAGTTTCAATCGGTCTTCGATCAACGGCACGGTACGGTCCAGGGTGGTCACCACCGAGTAGGCGTGGCCCAGGAACATCGCCGTGCTGGCCGCCGCCTCGGTGATGTCCACCACGGGCACATTCAACAACTCCTGCAAGCCTTCACGGCCATGTTCGCCATAGCCGGCCTGGATCACCGCATCAAACGGCTGATCGTAGGCCATCACCCGGTCCATCACGGCGATAGCGGCCAGGTAGCTTTCGAAATTGCCTTCCACCGACTCGGCGCCGAAATACGGCGTGAGGCCGACGATTTCGGTGCCGGGCGAGGCCACGGCCCGTGCCTGCTGGGCGATGGTTTCAGTGATGGATTCGGTGGTGTTGACGTTGACCACGAGGATGCGCATGGAATGTCCTTGGTTAATGACTGACGTTATCGACTGCAATGCTTTCGCCGCTGACATCGGCGTAGAACGGTTGGCGCTTGGCGATCAGCCGATACAACAGCCCTGCAATACCAGCGCCAAACAGCCAGGAAAAGGGAGCGACGCTGGTAAAACCTGGCAACAGCGCCAGTAGGATCGCGATCACCGCCGCAGGAATAAACGCCGCGACTGCGCGTAAATTGACGCCTCGGCTGTAGTAATAAACGCCATTCGGGTCTTCGCTATACAGTTGCAGAACGTCCACCTGGCTTTTACGAATCAGCCAGTAATCGACCATGATCACCCCGTACAGCGGCCCCAGCAGCGCGCCCAGTCCGGACAGGAAATACACGATCACCAGCGGGCTGTTGTAGAGGTTCCACGGCAGGATCAGCACCGCCACGGTGGCGCTGATCAGCCCGGCACGACGAAAGTTCAGGTACTTGGGCGCCAGGTTGCTCAACACAAAGGCCGGTGCGACGAAGTTGGCCATGATGTTCACCGCCACGGTGACGATCAGGAATGCCAGGCAGCCCAGCACGAGAAAGAAGGTGTTGGGGATCGCTGCGATGATTTCGGTCGGGCTTTCGATCACCCGGCCATTGAGCTGGAACTGCCCACCGCAGAGCAGCACGGTGATGGCGGCAAACACCAGGATATTCACCGGCAAGCCCCAGAAATTGCCGACCAGGATGGTTTTGCGGCACGGCGAGGACCGGGCAAAGTCGCAGAAGTTGAGAATCAGCGTGCCGTAGATCGTCAGCCACAACGCGCCGCCGGCAAAGATGTTGCGCCACATCTCGCCACCGCTCAGCGGCTCGCGGATCGACCAGGCGATATTGCCGCCGACCTGGAAATACATCCAACCGGCCAATGAGGCCACAGTCACCAGAATGACCGGCCCGGCAAACGCTTCATAGCGGCGCACCATTTCCATGCCGTACGCCAGGATCGCCAGTTGCACAAACCAGATCGCCACGAAACACGCCCAACCCAGCGTCGACAGGCCGAGGATCGAGTTGTGATCATAGTCGGCAAACCCTGGATGAATTGCCGACAACAGCACGCGGAAAACCACTGACGCCAAGTAGGTCTGGATACCAAACCAGGCAATCGCAATCACCGCCCGAATCAGCGCAGGAATTTGTGCGCCATGAATACCGAAACTGATACGGCTGATGACCGGGAACGGCACGCCGGTCTTCTGCCCCATATACCCCGACAAGTTCATGAAGAAGTACACCAGCGCCGCGCCAATCCCCAGTGATAACAGAATCTGCCAACCGCCAAGGCCCAGCGCATATAAGCCAATGGCAAACGAATAGTTGGCGATGTTGTGCACGTCATTGGTCCACAGCGCGAAAATGCTGTAGCGACCCCAGCGACGACCCTCAACTTTGGTGGGCGCCAGGTCCCGGTTGTGCAGGCGAGGGCTGAGCACCAACGGGCCGGGGCTCGCGGCCGCCGGGTTCAGGGCGGAGGAGGGCAGATCCAGTGCGATGTTATTCGAGAGGCTTGTACGCATTCCGGCAGGCTCCAGCGCATCGGCGAGCAAGCCGCAGATGGCAAAGTGTATGTAGGTTTTGTATTTATTGTATACAAAGCGCATTTCACCTTAAGCCACATGCGTGCCAGTTTTGGAACTATGAAACGGGCGATTAATTTCGTTTTTATAGGTTGTCCAAATAACTGACTGAATTAAAAGCGATATAAATTGACCGTTTGAACAGGTATTTATTTTTTATGCATTAGAAACAGTGCGGGAGAGAACGAAAAGAAGCGGGAAGAGATGTTACGTTATGGTGCGCTTTTGACTGGATTGCACACATAAATGGCACCGATGGTTACATCAGTGTGTACAAGATTTATACCCACCACAAAGTAAATGTGGGCGCGGGCTTGCTCGCGAATTTGAAGGGCCAGTCACTGAATGTGTCGACTGATCCACGGCATTCGCGAGCAAGCCCGCTCCCACATGTTTTACTGCGCTAGCCCTCAGGCTTTGCTGATGATATTCCCGGCGTGCAGGCCACATTCTTTCTGCGTAGCTTCTTCCCACCACCAGCGGCCTTCGCGCTCGTGCTGGTTCGGCAATACCGGCCGGGTGCACGGCTCGCAGCCGATGCTGATAAAGCCGCGTTCATGCAGGCTGTTGTAAGGCAACTCGAGCATTCGGATGTAACCCCAGACTTCCTCGCTGGTCATCTGCGCCAGCGGGTTGAACTTGTACAGCGTACGTTCCGGGGTGGAGAAAGCGCTGTCGACCTCCAGTGCCGCCACCTGGCTGCGGGTGCCGGGGCTCTGGTCGCGGCGTTGGCCGGTGGCCCAGGCGCTTACGCCGGACAGTTTGCGGCGCAGCGGCTCGATCTTGCGCACGCCGCAGCATTCGCCATGGCCGTCCTTGTAGAAGCTGAACAGGCCCTTTTCCTTGACGAAGGGTTCCAGCGCGCGCTGGTCCGGCGAGATCAGCTCGATGTCGATCTTGTAGAACTCGCGCACCTGCTCGATAAACCGGTAGGTCTCCGGGTGCAGACGGCCGGTGTCGAGGCTGAATACCTTGACGTTCTTGTTCAGCTTCCAGGCCATGTCTACCAGCACCACGTCCTCGGCGCCGCTGAAGGAAATCCACAGGTCATCGCCGAACTGACTGAACGCCAGCTTGAGAATGTCCTGGGCGGATTTGTTTGCGTAAGTCGCAGCGAGTTCAGCGACGTCGAAGGCTTGGTTCATCAGGACGGTTCCTACAGGTCAGTGGCGCTGAGCGCTCTATAGGGGAGCGATGGTATCAAAATCCGCCCCGCGTTGCGGGGCCGAGCTTGAGTCGCTAGAGTTCGGCAGTCCTTTTGCTCGCTCAACTTGAATAAGATAAATAGGGGTGTGTTGTGGAAATTGCCTGTCTCGACCTGGAAGGGGTGCTGGTTCCGGAAATCTGGATCGCCTTCGCTGAAAAAACCGGTATTGAATCCTTGCGGGCCACCACCCGGGATATTCCCGACTACGACGTGCTGATGAAGCAACGCCTGCGCATCCTCGACGAACACGGGCTCAAGCTCGCCGATATCCAGGAAGTGATCGCCACCCTCAAGCCGCTGGACGGTGCCATCGAGTTCGTCAACTGGCTGCGCGAGCGCTTCCAGGTGGTGATTTTGTCAGACACCTTCTACGAATTCTCCCAACCGCTGATGCGCCAACTCGGCTTCCCGACCTTGCTGTGCCATCGGTTGATTACCGATGAGAACGACCGGGTGGTGAGCTACCAACTGCGCCAGAAGGACCCCAAGCGCCAGTCGGTGCTGGCGTTCAAGACCCTCTACTACCGCGTGATCGCCGCCGGCGATTCCTACAACGATACCACCATGCTCGGCGAAGCTGACCGTGGGATTCTGTTCCATGCGCCGGAGAATGTGATTCGCGAGTTCCCGCAGTTCCCCGCGGTGCATACGTTTGAGGACTTGAAGAAAGAGTTCATCAAGGCGTCGAATCGGCCATTGAGCCTGTAGTTGATTGGTTGATGCTGTTGGCCTCATCGCGGGCAAGCCCGGCTCCCACATTTTGATTTTTGACCCTTCAAATGTGGGTGCTGGCTTGCCTGCGATGAAGCCGGTTCAGTCTGCGCCTAAACCCCGGCCAGCAACCGCTCATAAGGAATACTTAAACCTTCATGCAGGCGTTTGATCATCGCCAGGCTCAGCTTTCGCTTGTGATTCAGCACTTCGGACACTCGCCCGCTCGTACCGATAAAAGGCTCCAGGTCGCGGGCAGTCATGC